>DASQZW010000134.1:0-4986 GCA_035638495.1 Terriglobales bacterium | reverse complement strand
CGAAGACCCAGCCGGCCTGCACCAGGATGAGGGCGGCGGAGCCGCCGGCCATGAGTCCCGTCAGCCCACCCGCCGGTTGGACGACCTGCGAGTCGTCACTGACAACGTCGCTCATACGCTCAGCCTCCTTGCGGTGAAAGGTCGTGCCCCCCGGCACGCGCTAATGGATGACACCCGCGTCCGGCACCTCGAGGTGGATGCGGACCATCTCCCTCAGGAGCTGCACGATGCTGACGGAGATCTCCCCTGCGATCCCGTCTACGAAGAACCGCTGCGTGCAGAACATCGCCTCGAGTCCCCCGGCATGCAGGCAGCGGAGGATGACGCGCTCCGCCTCCTCCGGCGTGTGCTGGAGGTCCGGACGCTCCAGCAGCGTGGCGAGGCATGCCTCGATGCCGTACGCCCCCCAGTTCGAGACGGCCGCCACGACCAGTACGTCCGTCGGCACGACCGTGGCCATGCCCGCGCCGCACTCGCACCGGCAGACAGCGCCGTGGGGCTGGATGCGGCGCACGTCGTCGGCGATGCGGCCGAACCCGATCTCGTTCCCGGCGTCGCCGATGCCCACGGAGAAGATTCCGCGGTCGGCGGCCGCAGCGAACAGCGGCGCCAGGTCGACGAGCGGGTCCCAGCCGGCGATGCCGGTCGCACCGTGCACGATCCCCTTCGAGTTGGGGCCGAGCCGCTCGATGGCCACGATCGCGGTGGGCTGCAGCCGGTCGAGCAGGTCGCGCGCCCAGTCGTCGATCTCCTCCTGGCGCACCGGAGCGGTGACCACCGCCCCGCCGACCTTCAAGGTCGTCGCGTGCTCGAGCGTACGCACACCCACGCCAATCGCCTCGCACGAAGCCGCGATCGGGCCGCCGTGGTGCTCCTCGCAGACCAGCACCGGCGTGCATCCGAGACCGCGGTGCAGCGCCCTTGCCAGCACCGCGGCTCCGACGGGTCCGTCGTTCTCGCCGTACGGGATCAGCGGCCCCGAACCGGCCCCCGTCACGATGAGGACGTTGCTGCCGCGCCCCGCGTTCGCGATGAGGCCTGCCGCCGCCCGCAACGCCAGCGGCTGCCCACCGCCCTCCGCGCGGGCTGCGTCATACAGCGGGGCGATCTTGCCGCCTGGCATCCCGCGGTTGCGCATCTCCACGGTCACCAGACGGTCCACGTAGTCGGCGATCGCCGGGATTCGGCCATCGGCCTGCTTGGCCTGGGCCCCTGGAACGTGCTCCACCAACTCCATCCGCTGCTCCCTTCCCGTGCGGCGTTATGTCTAGACAAATCTATGTCTGAAGTGGCAAGACGTCCAATATATAATTGCTTTGATATTCAGATGAATTAGGTATCGATGGATGGAGCTTCGACAGCTTCGGTACTTCATCGCCGTTGCGGAAGAACTGCACTTCACCCGCGCGGCCGCACGCCTGCACATCGCGCAACCGCCTCTGAGTCAACAGATCCGCCAGCTCGAACGTGAGCTGCGGACGCCGCTTCTGCGGCGCACCAGTCGCCACGTGGAGCTGACGACGGCCGGCGAGGCCTTCCTGGTGGAGGCGAGGAAGGCGGTCGCCCAATCGGAGCGCGCGGCACGGGTGGCACGCCAGGTTGGGGACCGGCCCGGCGGCCCGCTCGAGCTCGGCTTCGTGGACTCGTCGCTCTACGGCTACGTTCCGCAGCTCCTGCGACAGTTCCGTCAGGAACGGCCCGACGTCCACGTCCGGATGAGGGAGCTGAGCTCGGGGCAGCAGGTCGAGGCCCTCCAGCGCGGCACCCTCCACCTCGGCCTGCTGCGGCCGACACGGGGTGGTCCGCACCTCGTGATGGAGGAGATCGGCCGTGAGCGCCTCGTCGTGGTCATGCCGAACGACCACCCGCTGCGTCGGCTGGAGGAGGTGGCCGCCCACGATCTCCGCGGCGTGCCGTTCGTCTTCTTCCAGCGGTCGGTCGCCCCGGGCCTGCACGACCTGCTCATGGGCCTGTTCCGAGGGGCCGGGTTCCGGCCGCTCATCGCGGAGGAGGCCAGCGAGGGTCACACCATCGTCGGGCTGGTCGCGGCCGGCCTGGGCATCTCGCTGGTCCCGGAAACGCTCCGCCACGTCCGGCGTCACGACGTCGTCTACCGGCCGCTTGCGGACGGCTCGGCCTGGGTGGCGATGTGCATCGGCTGGCGGCGAGACGACCGTTCTGACGAGGTGGCGGCGTTCGTGGCCGCCGCCCGGACGGCACGGGGGCGCGGGGTGCTGCCGGACATGGCACGCTCGGCGCGTGGTGGCTCCAGCCGGTAGGTGGTCAGCCGGCGAAGTCGAGCACGAAGTCCACGCAGAAGCGCTGCATCTCGCGCAGGCCCGGGAGCATCCCGCCCCCGTCCACCACCAGGTACTCGTCCGAGAGGCCGACGTTTGCCCCGTGGCCTATGCCGGTCGCGAACACCAGGGGAAGCCCGAACCGGCGTGCGAGGATCGCCCACGGTCCGCCGTACCCCTGCAGGGGCCACACCACCGGTTTGCCGCCGGCACGCCGGGCGGCCCGCAGGAAGGACCGGACGAGGCTGGCGTCCGGATCCGTCCGACACGCCGGATAGGCGCTCTTCACCGTGAGCTCGATGTCCGCGAACCCGTGTGCGTCGAGGTGTGCGCGCAGGTCCGCCACCAGCCGCTCCGGATCGCGCTCGGTGACCAGGCGCGCGTCGAGCAGGGCGGTCGCCTCCGCCGGTACCGTGTAGGTGCGCGTCCCGGGCCCCGTGTAGCCGGCCCGCAGGCCCTGGATGTTCAGGCTCGACCCGTACAGGTAGCCGAAGAGGACCGCCGGTCCCTCCAGCCCGTGCGCGAACGTCTTCACGCCGGCACCCGTGAGGCCGGGGATGACGGCGCTCCAGTCGCGGCCCTCGAAGTGGCGGAGCAGCTCATCCACGAGCGCGCGGTCCGGTCCGTCGACCTCCGTCCCGCCGGCTTCGTCCGGCCACCCCTGGATCGTGATCCGGCCCTCCTCGTCCTGCAGCGTCGAGAGCGCCCTGGCTAGCCGCCACGCCGGCCCGTCCACGATCGAGGCCGTCGCGCTGTGCGCGGCCGCGTCGACGGGTCCGCGACCCCATCGCCTCCCGCTCACGCGCAGCTCGATGGTGAGGAACGCCTTGTAACCGAGGACCAGCGGCAGCTCGCCATCGGCGGCCTGGCCGGCCCGGAGGTACACGCAGCCGGCAGCGCCGGCGAGCCGGTCCGCGAACCGATCGATCAGGCCCGAGTACGAGGGACTCCCCAGAATCTCGTCGCCCTCGGCGAGGAACGCGATATTGACGGGCAGGTCGCCATGCACGGCGCGGATCGAGCTGAGCGCCGACAGCCAGGCGATGTCGGGCCCCTTGGGCACGCACGCACCCCTGCCGTACAGCACGGCGGGGAGGGCGCCGCGCGGCTCCACTACCGCGCCGAACGGGTCGTGTGTCCAGTCAGCGGGGTCGCCGGCGGGCCGCACGTCGTACATGTTGTAGTTGACGATCGTGGTGGGCGCGCCTGCGTCGTAGTAGGCCCACACGGCCGGGTAGGTCTCGGTCTCGACGACCTCGACCTCGTGGCATCCGAGCCATCGGTAGTGCTCGGCCACGAGCTCGGCGCACTCGCGTACGCCGAGTCCCTCGATGCTCACGCTGGGCTGGCGCACATATCGTCGGAGCATCTCGAGACTCTCGTCGAAGGTCGCGTCGAGGTGCCGGTGGACCGCATCGACGTCGATCGACGTGGTCATGCCGACGGTCCCGCCGTATGGAGCCTCGCGGCGCGGTGCATACGAGGACGCGCGTGGACCGGGGACCGGTTGGGGTACGACACGACGGCCCTCATCATCTCGACGAGCCGTCCGTTGTAGTCCTGGTCGACACCGTCCACGTGAGGGATGGCGAGGTTCGAGGAGCCGTCGATCGCCCCGGCCCCGACGACCGCATTGCAGATCCGGCGGTACACGTCTTCGCTCACCAGTGCGCCCGCGTCACGGCGTCGCAGGTGGCTCAGGCAAGCCGCGATTGCGTACGCGCCCCAGTCGGAGACGCTGCACGCGACGGTGACGTCCGCTGGGCTCAGGCAGGCGACACCACCCCCGCAGCCGCAGCCGCAATCGGCGCCGGCGGGCGTCTCCCGCCTCACCGCGTCGGCGATGGCTCCCATGCCCAGCTCGTTCCCGAAGTCGCCGACGGCGACCGTGGGAATGCCTCGCCGCCGGACCTCGTCATAGAGGTCGTCGACGGGGGCGATCCAGTCGCTGACGTCGCGCCCCAGTGCGAAGTGGTAGTGACCCATCTCGTTGCGGCCTGGCCGTTCGACGGCTGCGCAAACGGAGGGAGAGATGCGGTCGGCGTACGCCTGCCCGGCCGCGGCCGGGACCGCCTCGACGCCCGGGTAGGCGAGCACCGTCGCGGCATGCGGCAGGTGGGACGCCGCGCCCAGTTGGCCGGTCACGGCGAGCCCGGCCGCCCGCATTGCCGCGGTCAGCGCGCCGGTCACCTCCGGCTCGGCCACGCAGACGATCGACGCGTCCGCGACCCGGTCGAGCGCCGCTGCGAGGACGGCGCTGCCGATGAGACCGTCGGTCTCGGGAGCGCCCCAGGGCGGCACGCGAAAGCCGGTGAGGAGCAGGGCCGTGCCGCCACGGGGAAGCGCGGAGAGAAGCGTGCGGGCGGCACTGAGGCTGAGAGGCGACTCGGACCCACCTCGGGCCGCGTTGTAGAGAGCGCGCGACACGCCGTCGCCGCGCATGTCCATGAGCGTCAGCTGGTCGAGGTTCTCGCCGACGCAGCGGTCGAGGAGCTCTCGAGAGCGGGCTTCCACGTCGGGATCACTCAACTCGGGGGCCGCACCGTCTCGAGAGCTCAAGCTAATGTCTATACATAGCAGATGCACCCGAAGATGCGGGTGGCCGATACTCGTGCGGTCGTGACAGCGGCCGAGCCGGCCCACCGGAGGATCGAGCGGCACCTTCGCGAGCTGATCGCGGCGGGCGGCG
>DASQZW010000133.1:0-2399 GCA_035638495.1 Terriglobales bacterium | reverse complement strand
ATCGATCCCCGTACGCTGCTCGCCGACCCCGACGACGTCGAGCGTCGGATCACGCCCCGCACCCGGGCCATCTGCGTGGTCCACCTGTGGGGCAACCCCGCTCCCATGGACCGCTTCGTCGACATCGCCCGCCGTCATCGCGTGGCGCTGGTCGAGGACTGCTCCCACGCCCATGGCGCACGCTACCAGGACCGTTCGGTGGGGTCGTGGGGCGACGTCGGCTGCTTCAGCCTGCAGGGACCGAAGGCGGTGTCGGGCGGAGAGGCGGGTATCGCGGTCACGAACGACCCGGTGCTCTTCGACCACATGCTGGTCCTCGGCCACTACGGTCGTCTGAAGCACGGCCAGGCACGGAACACGTTCGACACCGACCACATCAGCCTGGGGCTCAAGTATCGTCCCCATCTCTACGCCATCCTGCTGGCGCTCGGGAGCCTGGCACGGCTCGACGAGCTGAACCGCCGTCGGCAGCGGAACCACGCCGTCCTGTGCGCCGAGCTCGACGGGTGCGCGGCGGTGCGGCCGATCGAGACCACGAGCGGAGGAACGCGCGGGGGGTTCCTCGAGTTCGTGCTGCGCTACGATCCAGCGGAGGCCGGCGGCTGGAATCGGGCAGCCTTCGTGCAGGCCGCCCGCGCGGAGGGGGTGCCGATCGCCGAGGAGCGCTACGCCCGCATCGGCGACCGGGGCCGTCTGCTGCCCGAGTCGCCCATCTTCGGGGGCCTTGACGTTGCCCGGCTGGGCGGTTGTCTCGGTGGCCCGGGCGGGGAGGCGGCGACGCGGCGGGACCTGGCCCTTCCGGCGCTGCGCGCGGTGGCCGATCAGCTCGTGACGCTGCCGGCGTTCACGCAGGTTCCGGAGCGCTTCGTGCGCGAGTGTGCCGCGGCGCTGCGCAAGGTCGTGCAGTGTGCAGCCGCGATGGCGACCGATCGCGCGTTCCGGCGTCGACACGCAGTGGAGAATGGAGATCATGGAACTTCCCGATCTGGCGAGCGTGCGCGCCTTCCTGCGCGCGTCGTGTAGCGCCGACGTCGTTCTCGACGACCTCGAAGTCCGCTATCTCCAGGCCGGACCCGACGGTCCCGTGCGGGTGCTCTACGAGGGCCCCGGCCGGCGAGGCGACCTGCTCCGCGTGGCGGCCCGCCGCCTCGGGCCGGTGAAGGGACGCCGCCTCGAGGCGACGATCAACGAGCGTTGCGTGCCGTCAGCGGCGGGGTTCCGGCAACCGGCGGTCTATGCAGCCGCGTGGCAGCTCCTGTTCCAGATCTTCCCGGCCGACCAGCACCTCACGTCACTACCCGTGGCGACCGACGCTCGCGCCATGGCGCCGATCCTCGAGGACGCGCTTCGCGAGCGTGGCGAGGGCAGGGTACGTGACGTCGCCGTGCAGGTGGTGCGCTACAAGCCCGAACGGAAGTGTCTCCTGCGCTACGACCTCACGTGGAGCGTCGTCGCCGGCCCATCGATCGTGTATGCGCGCGTCGGCCGGCAGTCGCGGTTCGACCGCGCACGCCACACGCTGCCCCGGCTGTGGGCGGCGGCATCCGGCGATCGCTTCATCCTGCCGAAGCCGCTCGGCGTCGTGCCGTCGCTCTGCATGGAGCTCTTCGGGCCGGTGCCGGGCGTTATCCTCTTCACGCTGGTGCAGACGGAAGAGTTCCCCGACCTCTGTCGCCAGGTGGGCCTGGCGCTCAACCGCTTTCACACCCTTCCCGTCCTGCTCGACGACCGGTTTGGCGTGGAGGCACAGATCGGACGCCTGGCGGAGAACGCCGAGGAGTTCGCGTGGATGCTTCCCGGCGAGCGCGGGCGCGTGGCCGCGCTGGCGCGGGCGCTCGACGATCGACTCCGGAGCGTGCCGCCGGTGCCGTCGCGGCCGATCCACCGCGACTTCCATGGCGACAACGTCCTGGTCGACGACGGGCGCATCGCCTTCCTCGACTTCGAGGACTGCGCCATGGGGGATCCCGCGGACGACGTCGGCTCGAACTGGGCCCAGCTCACCTGGCATGCGCTGAAGGCCGGAGCGCGCAGGGCGGGTCCGGATGCGGGTCGGCGGGCGTTCCTCGAGGGCTACCTGCAGGACGCCGACCCGAGCATCACCGGCCGCCTCCCGCTCTACGCGGCGCTCCACTGCTTCCTGTACGCGCACCAGTGCCTCCGCCACCCGCAGGACCTCGATCGGTACGAGGACGCCGCGGCGATGCTGGCGGTGTGCGAGCGGGTCCTGCAGCACGGGCTCGCATGACCCCCGCCCGTCACCGTCCGCTGGTGGCCACTCCGAGCACGCGGTCGCGTCCGTGCGCTGTCTCCACCAGCCGGCCGTCGATCAGCTGGTAGATCCGGTCCATGTCGAGCGCCAGGTGGGGCTGGTGCGAGATCAGGATGGTGGTGCGACC
>DASQZW010000132.1:0-5908 GCA_035638495.1 Terriglobales bacterium | reverse complement strand
CCTGATGGCTGCCTATGGCTACTCCGGCTTCCCGGAGATCGAGGCGCGATGGCGGCGCACGGTGCTCGACGACTTTCACTACCGGCCGCGGCAGGACGCGACGGCGCTGCGCGATGGCGACGTGATCGAGCTGGGCGGCGGGGTCCGCGTCGACGTCCTCCATACGCCCGGCCACACCGCCGGCCACTGCTGCCTCCTCGTCGAGCCGGACGGCGTTCTCTACCTGGCCGACGTCGACCTGTCGAGCTTCGGGCCGTACTACGGCGACGCCGTCTCGTCTCTGGAGGCGTTCGAGCAGACGCTGTCCCGGCTGCGCGAGGTCGACGCACGGAGGTACGTCACCTTCCATCACATCGGCGCGATCGACGAGCGCTCGGCATTCCTGGAGCGCCTCGACCGGTACGCCGCCGTGATCGAGAACCGCGAGCGGCGCCTGCTCGGTCTCCTGGAGGAGCCGCGGACGCTGGCGGACCTGGTCGCGCGGCGCATCGTGTACCGGCCCAACGACGAGGTCCTCTACGCGGATCCGGTGGAGCACCGCAGCATCGCGCAGCACCTCGACCGGCTGCTCCAGCGCGGGGTGGTGACCGAGGTCGAGCCCGGCCGGTACCTCAGGGCCTCAGGAAGGTCGGGCCGGCTCCCTCCCTGATCGCCGGCCGTTCACCTGAGCCCCTCCAGGGCACGCCGGCTCTCCCCGGTCAGCGGGTGCTCGGGGCCCAGCGCGTCCTCCAGCGTGGCCAGGGCGCGCTGGAGCAGCGGGCGGGCGGCCGCGATGTCGCCCTGGCGAGCGAGCAGGCCGGCGAGGTTGTGCCGGCAGCGCGCCGTGCGCGGGTGGTCCGGTCCCAGCACCCGCTCCCGAATGGCGAGGGCGCGCTCCCAGAGGGGACGGGCCGCCGAGAGCTGGCCCTGGTCCCTGAGCAGGAGGGCGAGGTTGTTCAGGCTGGTCGCGGTGTCCGGGTGGTCGGGGCCGAGCACCCGCTCCCGGATCGCGAGGGCGCGCCGCTGGCACGGCAGGGCCGCGGCCAGGTCGCCCTGCTCCCAGAACAGGAAGCCCAGGTTGTTGAGCGTGTTGGCCGTCTCCGGATGGTCGGGTCCCAGCACCCGCTTCCGGATGGCCAGGGCGCGCTCGTGGAGCTGTCTGGCCGCGGCTCCCTCGCCGAGCTGACGCAGCACGCCGGCAACGTCGTTGAGGCTCTCGGCGGTCTCCACGTGATCCGGTCCGAATGCGCGCTCGCGGATCGCCAGCGCGCGCTCCATGACGGACCTGGCGGCAGCCAGGTCCGCGTGCTCCCGGAGCAGATAGCCCAGGTTGTTCAGGCTGACCGCGGCATCCGGGTGCTCGACGCCCTTCACCTGCTCGACCAGGGCCACCGCGCGTTCCGAGAACCGCCTGCCCAGCGCGAACTCGCCGCGCGCCCAGAGGTAGATGCCCGCGCGGTCCAGGAGGGTGCCGAGCCCACCCGGCTCGACCGCGCCGCCCCCCGCATGCTGCTCGACCGCCTGGACGTGCACCAGCAGCCGGCCGCAGCGCGGCCACTGCTGCGGCTTCCCGTCCGGCCGGTCCGGGAACCCGGCCGCCAGCACACGGATGGCCGCCGCCAGCCAGGCCTCGCGTTCGGCTTCGGCCAGCGACCCTCGCACCACGGCCTGGACCAGGCGGTGCACCCGCAGCCCGTCGCCGCGCCGCTCGACGAGCGAGTAGTGGCGGAGCGTCACCACTGCGCGGTCGAACGCGACCTCGTCTGCGAGGGTGCTCGACAGCGGCTCCGGCGCCTCGGCGGCGTTCGCGTGGAGGACGCTGACCGGGATGTCGTCGGGCGCCAGGTAGGCGCAGAGCCACAGGAGGCACGCCGCCGCGGCGCACTCGCGCTCCACCCGCTCGAACGAGAGCTCCCATGTGGTGGCGACCGGCCGCGGGTAGTCCTCGGGCTTGGCCACCGTCATCAGCTCTACCAGGCGGGTGCGCAGCAGCTCGGCATAACTGGCGAGGTCGCGGCCGCTGGCCTCCAGGTACGCCGCCGCCTGCTCCAGCGCGAGGGGCAGGCCACCGAGCGCCTTGGCGACCTCCGCCGCCGCGGCGCCGTCCCGCTGGTCCGAGCGGTCCAGGAGCAGGCGGCGGGCGGTCTCCAGCGGGAGGCCCTCGAGGCCCAGCCGGACGGACCCCATCGGGGTCCGCGACGTGAGCAGCAGGTGCCCGGGAAGGCCCGGCGGAAGCCATCGTCCCACCGTCTCCAGCTCCGCCGGATCGACGTTGTCCAGCACCAGCAGCCAGCGCGGATGGTCCCGCAGCCAGCGGATCACCGCCTCGATCTGCCGCTCCTGCTCGGGCGCCTCCCGCTCCGGCAGCCCGAGCCGCCAGGCCAGGCTCGCCAGGTCGGCCACGAGCGTGGCTGCCCGGTCGGCGCGCAGCCAGAACGTTCCGTCGGGGTACCGCTCGCGCCGCAGATGCAGGTAGCGGACGGCAAGCTGAGTCTTGCCGACGCCGCCGAGCCCGTGGATGGCGACCCGCCCTCCGCGTTCGAGCTGCCGGCCGATCTCCGCCAGCTCCGCCTCGCGGCCGACGAAGTGCACGTTGAGGTCGGGAGGGATCCCGGCCGAGGGCTCCGGAGGCGGGTACGGCGGCGGCGCCGTGTCTAGTGCCGCGGGCCGGGACGCGACGACGAGTGCCGCCCGCTGCGCCGCGTCGAGCTGCAGGGCCTCGGCCAGGAGCTCGATCGTCGCGGCCCTCGGCTCGCGCCGCGTACCGCGTTCCAGCGTGTTGATCGCCTCCACGCTCAGCCCGGAACGGGCGGCCAGGCCCTCCTGCGTGAGGTTCGCCGCTCGCCGATGGCTGCGCAGGAGTCGGCCGAACGACGCTCCATCACGGTCCGCCGCAGGTGCCACCGGCCCTCCGTCCTCCGCCACCGACGCAGGGCCGTAATTGTACTCACCGCACCCCCGGGCACGGGCTGGGGCCGGCGCCGTGGGGAGACGCCGGCCGTCAGCGCGTGTTCTGCCGGTGCCGTCGCCGGCACCGGCCCTTCCTCCAGTCGCCGGTGACATTCCAGACGATGGCCGCTCGCAAGTCCACGTACGTGGCGCATACAACTCCCGTACAGGCACGGCGGAGATCCAGCACGGAGTAGGCTGCGCTCGTGGACGCGCGAGCCCGTCGTGCGGCGGCGGCCGTGGGGCTGGCGGCGGTGGTGGTCGCCGCCATCGGCGCGCTCTACCTCCGGCCCTGGCAGGCACTTGCGCCGCCGCCGGCACACGCGCGGGCGCCACGACCGCCTCCGCCAGCGGTGACGGTGCAGCAGGTGCAGTTCCTGTCGGGCACCCTGGGCTGGATCGTGACGGGCAGGTCGAACTCCTCTGCCCTGTTTCGCACGACGGACGGGGGCCAGCACTGGGAGCATCAGCTGGACGGGGTGGCGGGAATGGGCTGGACCCTCTCGTTCTTCGATGCCAGCCGCGGCGTGGTCACTGGCGCGGACCGGCACGGGCCCGCGATCTGGCGAACGAGCGACGGCGGCCGGCACTGGACGCGGACCACATCGCCCGGGACTGGGCTGCGCGCACTGGTGTCGTTTCCAGACCTCGCGCACGGATGGTTGCTCGGAGCGGCCACGTTCGACGTCAGCGGTCGCGAGCCGATCCTGGACCGCCAGGGGGTCACCCTACTCCGGACGGTCGACGGCGGCGTCCACTGGTCCCCGGTGCTGGCGACCGACCCCACGCACCCGGTGCGCGGAGGGCTGGGCGACGACGGGCAGAAGGCCTGGATCTGGTTCAGCGACGCGAGCACCGGCTGGATCGGTCAGAACAGCCCGGGCAGCCAGGCCGTGGTGTATGCGACGACGGACGGGGGCGATCATTGGAGCCGGCAGAAGCTCTCCACGCCGCGTGACCTCTTCGGCTCGGCGGCGGGCACCATCGAGCAAGGTCCGCCGGTGATCGGCACGCGGCCCGCGCCGGCTGTGCTCGTGTCGCCGGTCGTGCCGGGGCCCCAGCAGCGGCCGGTCCTCGTGGCGGAACGGTACCTGTACCTCTGGCGGTCACCGACCTGGACCGGCCCGGTGCTGATCCCGAACGGCGGAGCTCCCGGAGCGCTCGTCGTGGACGAGGCGCACTGGCTGTTCGTGAACGGGAACTCGGTGCTGGGGACCACCGACGGTGGCGAGAACTGGCTCGCGCTGGGCCAGGTGCCGGCCGGATGGGTGGTCTCCCGCCTCACGATGCCCGACGCCGATCACGGCTGGGCCCTCCTCCTCCGCATCACGCCCGGTGCTGCCACCGCGTCGCCCGAGAGCGGGCTGGGGCGGACCGTGGACGGCGGTTGGCACTGGACCCTGGTCAGCGCACCGACGTCCTGACCGCCAGCAGCCCGCGGTGGCCGCTCCCGCGCCGCTGATCGTTGCGGGATCCCGCGATCACACCGTTCGCCGGGCGCAGGCGTTCCGAAGGGCCTCGCTGATCATGTCCAGGCCCGCCTGCAGCCGGTCCAGCGGCTCATAACCGAAGCCGAGGCGAAAGACGAACGCGCTGTCGCCGAACCACGGCCCCGGCGCCACGAGGGTGCGGCTTTCCGCGAGGTGCGCGAAGAACCGCTGGAGGCCCTCCTCGCCGAATGCGGCCGGGTCGAGCTGGATGCAGCACAGGGCGCCGGCATCCGGCCGTACCCAGCGGACCAGGTCGTCGTGGCTCTTCACCCACTCCTCGACCACCGCGAGGGCGTCCCGGAGAAACGCTCGCCTGGGCGCGAGAATGGCGTCCGCTCGCCGAAGGAGCTCGGTTGCGAGGAATTCGTCCAGCGTTCCGCAGGAGATCCCCAGGTTGAACTTCGCCAGTCGCAGCTGATCGTGCAGGTCGGGCTGCAGGACGCTCAGCCAGCCGATGCGCAGACCGGGCGCACCATGAGACTTCGAGAGCGACGAGCACGTGAGCACTCGCGGGGACACGGAGGCGTAGGACCCCTGCGCGGAGGCTGGACCGTAGACCGCCTCGCGGTAGGTCTCGTCCACGAGCAGCAGCGCGTCCGGGCAGGCGCGCGACATCGCGACCAGCACCTCGTCGATCGCATCGCGGGGGATCGTGACCCCGGAGGGATTCTGGGGAGAGGCGAGCAGGACGAGGCGAGTTGCGGTGCACAACGCGCTGCCGAACGCGTCCAGATCGAGCCGGTACGCGTCCTCGAAGCGCAGCGGTACCGGGACGATCCGGGCGCCGAGGCCTTCCAGCGCCGCGAGCACGGGAGGAAAGCACGGCCGCACCACTACGACCTCGCCGTCGCCGTCGGCGAACAGCAGCCCCAGCAGCGAAAGAGCCGACGCTGCCCCCGCCGTGACCAGCACCTGGTCGCCGGCGACGCCGAGGTTGGCAGCCAGAAGCCGTCGCAGTTCGTGCCCGCCCGCCGAGGTCCCGTATCCGAGCGAGAACTCCGCCAGCCGTGTGGACCCGTCCTCGCCCAGCAGCTCCTGGAGCGTGAGCTCGCGGCAGTAGCTCTCGCCCAGGTTGTAGAGCGGGGTCTCGTCGACCAGGCTGGTGATCGGGCTCGCCGGAAACCGTCGCATAGCCGTCTATACCTCCCTCGTGCTGGCCTGCAGCCCTGCGTCAAAGGTAGTCCATGACGGCGGTCAGGCGACCACCGCCACCGCGCCGGTGGAACCGGACCACGGGCTGTTCATGGCCCGCAGGGCTTCGCCGACCTGCCGGCGCACCAGTCCGCGCGAGCCGGCCCGCTGCCGGCGCGCCCGGCCTAAGAGTGGTCCACCGACACGATCTCGATCAGGCTCGGACCGGACGATGAGGACCTCAGAGCCATCAGGAGGTACTGGAATTGAACGTTCACGGCGCACCTGAAGAGGTGCTGGCGATCCCCACCGCTCGCGACACCGGCGCCGAAGCGAGCAGCGCGATGAACGAGCCGGTG
>DASQZW010000131.1:0-8142 GCA_035638495.1 Terriglobales bacterium | reverse complement strand
CACGATCAGGCCGCCCTTGTTCTGCTCGCGCACCTCCGCTTCGATCACCTCGCCGGACTCCTGCTTCTCGGCAGCAGTGAGCCAGGTGGTCTCCGCCAGGGCGCGCCGCCTGCTGAGGACGACGTTGCCTTCCTCGTTCTCGGGCTGGAGGACGTAGACCTTGATGACGTCGCCCGGAGACAGCTCCGTGTCCGGGTCGCCGCGGAAGCCGAGCTCCTTGCCGGAAATGATCCCTTCCGCCTTGGCACCGATGTCCACCAGCACCTCGTCAGCGTCCACTCGCACCACCACGCCGTCGACGATGTCGCCGTGCTTGGGCGTGCCGAACGCCTCTTCGTCGGCGCGAAGGAAATCCTCCATGGTCATCGCCGAGAATTCCTTCTCCTCGGTCATGACCGCGCTCGCTTCATCGGACAAACTGATTGGGCCCCCTTGGATTTATTGGTGTGGTCTTGGTCGTCACAAAGCCGCCGCCAAAACGATGCCACATGATACCAAGGGTGGAACACGCCGTCCGCGACAGAATTCGAGGCAAATTGACGAGGCCTGCTGACCAGGTGGCGAACGGGGGCCGACCGGTGCGTCTAGCTGACCACCTGAGCGGCTGAACCAGCTTCCGGGCTGGCCAGGATCTCGTCCAGCTGGGCGGCGTCGAGGGTCTCCTCGACCTTCAGCCGCTCGACGACCACGTCCATCTTGCCGCGCTGCTCCGTGAGGATCCGCTTGGCCTTCTCGTAGCCGTCGCCGATCAGGCTCTTGATCTCCTCGTCGATCAGCGCAGCGACCTCCTCCGAATAGTTGCGCTGCTCGCCGAGGTCTCGGCCCAGGAAGACGAGCTCCTCCTTGTGGCCCATCATCACGGTGCCGACGCGGTCGCTCATGCCCCACTGGGTCACCATGCGCCTGGCCATCTGCGTCGCACGCTGGATGTCGTTCTCGGCGCCGCTCGTCACGTCGCCGAACACGATCTCCTCCGCGGCACGGCCGCCCATGATGCCCGAGATCTGCTGCTTCAGCTCTTCCTTGCTGACCAGGTACTTGTCCTCCTCGGGGAGGCTCAGCGTCCAGCCCAGGGCCATGCCCCGGCTGATGATCGACACCTTGTGCACCGGGTCGCAGAGCGGCAGCGCCTTCATCACCAGCGCGTGCCCGACCTCGTGGTAGGCGATGACCTCCTTTTCCTTCTCGGAGATCCGCCGGCTCTTCTTCTCGGGCCCGGCGATCACGCGCGCGATCGCCTCCTCGAGCTCGTCCATCCCGATGACCTTCTTGTTGGCCCGGGCGGCGAGGATGGCGGCCTCGTTGATCAGGTTGGCGAGGTCGGCGCCGCTGAAGCCGGGGGTCTGACGGGCCAGGACGTCCAGGTCGACGGCGGCCTCCAGCGGTTTGTTGCGGCAGTGCACGTCGAGGATCTGGCGGCGGCCCCGGATGTCGGGCCGGTCCAGCGTCACGTGGCGGTCGAAGCGGCCCGGGCGCAGCAGCGCCGGGTCGAGCACGTCCGGTCGGTTGGTGGCCGCGATGACGATGACGTGCGTGTTGGTGTCGAAGCCGTCCATCTCGACCAGCAGCTGGTTCAGCGTCTGCTCGCGCTCGTCGTGGCCGCCGCCGAGGCCGGCGCCGCGCTGGCGGCCGACCGCGTCGATCTCGTCCACGAACACGATGCAGGGGCTGTTCTTCTTCGCCTGGTCGAAGAGGTCACGCACGCGCGATGCCCCAACGCCCACGAACATCTCGACGAACTCGGAGCCCGAGATGCTGAAGAACGGCACCCCGGCCTCGCCGGCCACCGCCTTGGACAGCAGCGTCTTGCCGGTGCCGGGCGGGCCGACCATCAGCACGCCCTTCGGGATCCTGGCGCCGAGGGCGACGAACTTCTCCGGGTACTTCAGGAACTCGACCACCTCGGTCAGCTCCTGCTTTGCCTCGTCGACGCCGGCCACGTCGGCGAACGTGACCTGCGGCTTGTCACCCGCGATCATGCGGGCGCGGCTGCGCCCGAACGACATCGCCTGGTTGTTGCCGCTCTGCGTCTGCCGGAGGATGTAGTACATGAACCCGCCGATCAGGAGCAGCAGGATCAGGTTGGGCAGGAGCACGCTCAGCCAGTACTGGCCGCTCGACGCCTGCTGGTAGTCGACCTCGACGTTGTCCTTGACCAGCTCCGTGGCGGTCGCCTCGGTCGTGTCGGGCAGGTTGACGTCGTGCTGCGTGCCGTCCTTGGCAGTGGCGGTCGCGGTCGAGCCCTTGATCTCGACCTTCGACACCTGACCGGCCTGTGCCTGGTTGATGAGGTGGGAGTAGGACCACTGGCCGCCCTTGGACCCGCTCTCGAACTGCTGCCACGTGAACCAGAACACGAAGCCCAGGACGATGATCAGGAAAAAATAGAACAGGCTGGACCGTGGGATTCGGCTCAAATGACGGGACTCCTCGGGGTTGCTGAAGTTGATACTACCATCTGGCTTTCGGGATTCCCCCCGAGGGTCACGTGCCACGCGGGCGTCCCGGCCGGCGCGGCCGCGTCCACGTCCAGCGCGATCCCGGGCACCCACGCCAGGCGACCGTCCGCGAAGACGAGCGGGAGGTTGTCACGAACGTGCCGCGGCACCCGGGCGTCAGTCAGGATGTCCTGCAGCTTGCGCGTCCCCGGCGCGCCGACGGGCCGCATCCGCAGCCCCGGCCGCCGGAACCCGACTGTCAGCGACATCCCCGGCCGGAGATGCGCCGCCCGCCCGTCGCCACACCCCGCGCACGGCCTGATGTCCAGCCGCGGCACGGTCGGTGGCGGAGAGATCGCCACACCCATGCATACCCGGTCGGGTTGCACGGTGAAACGCAGACCCCCGGGAAGATCCAGCCCGGTCCCGGTCCTGCCCTCCAGCGCCAGCCGGTCCATCGCCTCGAGGTGGCGCCGGTCGAGGGCGGGGAGCCGGCCGTACAGCTGCCGGTAGGTCTCCAGCCGGACCGCGCGCGGCGCACCGCGCAGGTCGGTCCGCGCGCTGCCGGCACAGACCAGCCGCGCCGCCTCGGCCTCGAGGCGGTCCTGCATGGCCGCTGCCGACATCGCGGCACCGTGCAGGCGCCGCGTCAGTCCCGGCCGGTCGCGCTCCAGGGCAGGCAGTAAGTCGAAGCGCACGCGTGCGCGCGCGTACCGCGACGTGTCGCCGTTCGCTGGATCGCACAGCGGTTCCAGGCCGCGGGCGGTCAGGTAGCGCTCGATGTCGGCCCGCCACACGTCCAGCAGCGGCCGGACAAACGGGCCCCGGCGCCGCGGCATGCCCCGCAGCCCGGCCAGCCCGCTGCCGCGCAGCAGGTGGAGCACGGCGCCCTCGACCACGTCGTCGGCCGTGTGCCCGAGGCACGCCACATCGCGGCCGGTGACGGCCAGCGCCCGCTCGAGAAAGGCGTAGCGGACGGCGCGGGCTGCGGCCTGGACCGAGCCCCGGGCGAGCGGCTGTGACCGGCGCCGACGCAGCAGTGGGACGCCCAGCAGCCGGCACAGCGCCGCCACGTGGTCGCCGTCGCGCTCGGAGCCATCCCGGAGCGCGTGGTCGTAGTGCGCCGCCGCCACATCGGCTCCGGACTCGTGGAGCCAGACCAGCAGCGCGGTCGAGTCCGGTCCTCCGGACACGGCGACCAGCGCGCGGGCACCGGGCGGCAGCGGGGCGGCGCCGGGCAGACCCGGGCGACCGCGATCCATGACGGACTCGATTATCCGTTGGCGCGACGGGCGCCGGCCAAAGACGCAGGCCACCGCGAGCCGCACGATCGCGCCGGACGACGTGCGCACGACCGGGAGCAGCCGCCCCCGGCACCAGCTCGATCGGGAACGCGGTCATCGCGGATGGTCGCCGCGCAGGAAGCGGGCCAGGGCCGCGCCGGCCCCCACCGCCAGGCCGAGCGCCAGCAGTGCGTACGCCCAGCGGTGGCCGGCCAGGAACACCGCGATCCGGTGCCCGAACACGACGCCGAGCCACAGCCACACTGCGGCCCACACGGCAGTCGACACCGCGACGCTGATCGCGAACACGTGGTACGGGACGCGGAACACGCCGGCGGCGACGGTGACGGGGACCCGAAACCCGAAGATGTGGCGGCCGAAGATGATCGCCGGTGCTCCCCAGCGCCCGAACCAGCGTTCGGCCGCCGCCAGCCGCGCGGGCGTCAGGTGGAGCAGGAGCCCGAGCCGGCCCTCCGCCAGTCGCCGGCCCCAGCGCCGCGACACGAGGTAGAGGTTGGTGGAGCCGGCCACGACCGTCGCTATCAGCCCGAGCCACACCGCCACCAGGCGGGGCAGCGAGCTGGCGAAGTGGTGGCCGAGGTAGACGACGAAGACGTCGCCCGACACCGGCAGCGGCACGCCCGACTCCTCCAGGTACAGGCCCACGAAGCTGCCGGCCACGGTCATCCGGCGCATGGCGTGGAGCCCCGAGCCCGCCGCCTGGGCGAGGTCGGCCGCCAGGTCGCTCTCCAGGGGGACGAGCGCGAGGATCGCGACCAGCGCCAGCGGGGGGAGGACGAGGGCCAGGGTGCGCGGCCGGACGGAGAGGGCGCTCACGTTCCTCCACTCTGTGCGGCCCGCATGAACGCCCGGTGAACCCGCACCTGGTTCTGTGCGGTTTCGGAACTCGTTCACACGGCATTCATCCGGGCGTCGCATCCTGGGCGTATGCGCGTCCTGATCGTCGAGGACGACCGGCGCCTGGCGAACACCCTGCGGCTCGGCCTCCTCGAGGAGGGCTTCGGCGTGGACGTCATGGCCGACGGCGAGGAGGCGATCGCCGCGGTCCAGGCGACGGCGTTCGACGTGGTCACGCTGGACGTGATGCTGCCCGGGGCGCTGGACGGGTTCGAGGTCTGCGCCGAGCTCCGGCGGCGGCGGGTGCGCACCCCCGTCCTGATGCTGACCGGACGCGACGCGGTCACGGACCGGGTGCACGGCCTGGAGGCGGGCGCCGACGACTACCTGGTGAAGCCGTTCGCCTTCGTCGAGTTCCTGGCTCGGCTGCGCGCCCTCGCCCGCCGGCACCTGGCCGACCGTTCGGCGGTGCTGGAGGCGGGAACGCTGCGCCTGGACACGTCGGCTCGCGAGCTGACCGTCGAGGGGCGGCCCATCCGGCTGACCAGCAAGGAGTTCGCGATCCTCGAGTACCTCATGCACCACCCGCGCCGCGTCCTGTCCCGGAGCCAGATCGAGGAACACGTCTGGGACTACGACTTCGACAGCGCCTCCAACCTGGTCGACGTGTACGTCGGCCGCATCCGCAGGAAGCTGACGGCAGCCTCGGCCGCGGAGCACATCGTGACCCTGCGGGGCGCCGGCTACCGATTCGACCCCGAACCGGCATGCGCGAGCGCCTCCGACGGACCCGCGTCCGGCTGACGCTGGTCGCCGCCGGCGCGGTGCTGCCCGTGGCGGTGCTGGCGGCCGCCAGCTTCTGGGCGGTCTTCGCCACGCTCGAGTACGGCGCGATCGACGCCAGCCTCGCGGCCCAGGCCCAGGTCCTGACGTCGGCGCTGGAGGACCGCGGCGGCCACGTCGACCCCGCCGTCGCGAACCCGCTGCCCGCCGTCACCCAGGCCGGCATCGCGGTCGACGCCGTGCTGTTCGCCCCCGGCGGTGCCGCCGTCGACCACTCGGGCCAGGTAGGCGACCCGAAGGCCTACGCCCCCCACTCCCCGGTCGCGTCGGTGGCGCACGAGACGCGCCGCATCGACGGCGTCCCGCAGCGGATGCTGCTGCAGCCGGTCCAGTTCGCGAACGGGACCGGCGTGCTGGTTCTCGCGCGCCCGCTCGACGAGCTCTGGGAGACGCTGGCGCTGGTGGCCGCGCTGCTGGCGGCCGCCGTGATCGCCGTGGTCGTGGTCTCCGCCGGCCTGGCCTACTGGCTGGCCGGGCGGGTCCTCTCCCCCGTCGGCGTGATGGCCGCGACGGCCCGTGACATCACCGAGCACGACCTGCACCGGAGGATCGAGCTCGACCTGCCCGCGGGCGACGAGCTTGGCGAGCTCGCCGCCACGTTCAACTCCATGCTGGACCGGCTGGAGACCGCGTTCGCCGGCCTCCAGCGGTTCACGGCCGACGCCGCCCACGAGCTGCGCGCGCCGCTGGCGCTGATGCGGGCGCAGGTCGACATCGTTCTCCGCCGCGAACGGACGCCGGACGAGTACCGAGCCAGCCACCGCGCCCTCCTGGAGGAGATCGAGCGGCTGAGCCGGATGGCCGACCAGCTCCTGCTGCTTGCACGGGCCGACGCGGGCGTGCTCCAGGCACACACGGAGCCCGTCGACCTCCCGGAGCTGCTGGAGGGCATCGTCGAGCGCTGGCGCCCCGCCGCGGTCGAGCAGCAGGTCGCGCTGGAGAGCGAGCTGCCGCTGCAGGGTGAGCTCCGGGCCGACCCGGAGCTGCTGCGCCGGCTGTTCGACAACCTGCTGGACAACGCGCTCCGGCACACGCCGGCGGGGGGCGCGGTGGTGCTGTCCGCCAGCCCGGCCGACGGCACGTGGCGCATCGCGTTGGACGACACGGGTCCCGGCGTGGCGCCCGAACTGCGGCCGCACCTGTTCGAGCGGTTCGCCCGGGCCGACCCCGCGCGCGGCCGCGAGACGGGCGGGGCGGGACTGGGCCTGGCGCTCTCCGCGGCGATCGCGACCGTGCACGGCGGCAGCATCTCCGTGGAGGAGGCACGGCCCGGCCGCGGAGCCCGCTTCGTGGTGGTGCTGCCGCGTGTGCCGGCGACCTGAACTGCGCAGCACCCCGCTCCTACCCGGACTGCACCGCCGTCGCGGCGGCCGCGGCCTCCCGGTGAGCACCCGCGAAGCGGCCGTCTAGCCGGGGGACTCCTCCCGGTCACCGTAGCCGCCCTGGGCCGCGTCGCCAGAACCGCGCTGGCCCTGCTGGCCAGATCCGCCCATCTCAGCGCCGAACTGCTGGGCCAGCTGGCTCACCATGCTCTGCGGGTCGATGCCGAACTGCTGGAGCAGCGCGGCGTGCTGCTCGTGGTCGACCTGGTCCGGGAGCATCTGCGCCGCCTGGGCGGCCTGGTCCGGCCCGACCATCTCCGAGATGTGGTCGAGAACTGCTTGCTTGTCGAAGAACATCTGGTGCCTCCATTCGCATCCAGCCGGGGGAAGGAACCTGTCTTCGCTTGTACCAGCGGCGCCGGCGGACAGCCAGGCAGGGTGCAAATTGTCTAGAGGTCTGGCCGCAAATGACGGCGAGATATCAGCGCCACCGCACGGCCAACCGGCTCCCCCAGCACCGGCTCCCCCAGCACCGGCTCCCCCAGCACTGGCTCCCCCAGCACTGGCTCCGACCCCCAGGTTCCCGATTGGAACTCAGAACCGCATGCCCGCACCCATGGCCGACAGCCGGCGGATCACCGGCTGGCCCGAGACCTCCGGCGGGGTGGACTGCATACCTCCGGTCCGGCAGCCGCTCCAGCCGCCAGCCCCGCATCAACCGCCGGTTGTGCACACCGCACAGCAATCGCATGTTCTCGATGTCGGTCCCGCCGCCCTGCACCCAGGGCCTGACATGGTCGCCCTGCGTCCAGTCCGGCGGCCGGGCACAGCCCGGCCATACGCAGCGCCGGTCCCGCTCGGCCAGCGCCCTGCGCATCTTCCGGGTGGCGGTGCGGTACCGGCGGCCCACGTGCAGCGGGTCGCCCGAGGCGCTGACGAGGATCGGGGTGAGCTCGGCGTCGTCGGCGATCCGGCGCAGCGCCCGGCCCGAGATCGGGAAGCCCCAATCCAGCAGCGCGGCCGGAGCGCCGGGGTCGGCGCGGAGCGTCTCCAGGCTGGCCGTGATCGTCAGGTGCGGCCGCTGGCCGCCGCGAACCGGCAGCTGGCCCGAGTCGAGCACGCGGGTGACGATCTCGTCCAGGGCGTCGGCCCGGCGCTGGCCGGGCGTGCGCTCCTCGCCCCGGGCACGAGGGCCCATGACGCCGTCCAGCGCCGTCTTCAGCCTGGCGCCCGCGACCTCGTCCAGATGGCCTTCCAGCTGGTACCCGCCGTCGAACACCTCGGCCACCCGCAGGAAGCGGCGGCGGTGCCGGCGGTCCTCCTCGGCCTCCATCTCGCGAGGAGCCAGGCGGTGGAGCAGGCTCAGCCCGTAGCGCAGCAGGTCGCGCGGGTCGCGCT
>DASQZW010000130.1:0-4135 GCA_035638495.1 Terriglobales bacterium | reverse complement strand
TCACGTAGCAGCGCGGCATGATGGACGTGGTCGTCGAGCGGCTGTAGGTCGAGGAGACCCTCGACGCCGCCCATCTGGACGAGATCCTGGCCAGCCCGGGAGCTGGTTCAGCCGCCCAGGTGGTGTCGTAGACGCCCGCGTCCGCCCCCGTTCGGCACCTGGTCCGGAAGCCGTTTCACGATGCCTCGAATTCTGGTGCGGAGAATGAGTTCCGCCCTTGGTATCATGTGGCATCGTTTTGGCGGCGGCATTGTGACGACCAAGACCACACCAATAAATCCAAGGGGGCCCTATCAGTTTGTCCGATGAAGCGAGCGCGGTCATGACCGAGGAGAAGGAATTCTCGGCGATGACCATGGAGGATTTCCTTCGCTCCGACGAAGACGCGTTCGGCACGCCGAAGCACGGCGACATCGTCGACGGCGTGGTGGTGCGAGTGGACGCTGACGAGGTCCTTGTGGACATCGGCGCCAAGGCGGAAGGGATCATCTCCGGGAAGGAGCTCGGCTTCCGCGGTGACCCGGACACGGAGCTGTCGCCGGGCGACGTCATCAAGGTCTACGTCCTCCAGCCCGAGAACGAGGAGGGCAACGTCGTCCTCAGCAGGCGGCGTGCCCTGGCGGAAACCACCTGGCTCACGGCTGCCGAGAAGCAGGAGTCGGGCGAGGTCATCGACGCGGAGGTACGAGAGCAGAACAAGGGCGGCCTGATCGTGAACGTCCTCGGGCTGCGCGGCTTCCTGCCGTCCAGCCAGGTCGGGCGCGCCTCGGCCGGCAACCTCGACGTCCTGGTCGGCCAGCGGATCTCGGTCAAGGTCCTGGAGGTCAACCGCAAGCGCAACCGGCTGATCGTCAGCCAGAAGGCGGCGGAGGACGAGGACCGGGCGCGGCGCCGCGAGGACCTGTTCAGCAGGATCCAGGTCGGCGACGTCGTGACCGGCGCGGTGTCCGGGCTGACCAGCTACGGCGCCTTCGTCGACATCGGCGGGGCAGACGGCCTGATCCACATCTCGGAGCTGTCGTGGGACCGGGTGAGCCGGGTCACGGACGTGCTGCAGGTGGGCGAGCAGGTCGAGGTGAAGGTGATCAAGCTGGACCCGGACCAGAACCGGATCTCGCTGAGCCTTCGCCAGCTGCAGCAGGACCCGTGGGAGCGGTTCGTGCAGGGGGTTCCCGTCGGCTCGATCGTGAGCGGCACCGTCACCAAGACGAAGAAGTACGGCGCCTTCCTCCAGGTGATGCCGGGCATCGAGGGCCTGCTGCACATCTCCGAGCTGAGCTGGGACCACGTCGACAAGACGGAGGACGTGCTCAAGGTCGGCGAGGAGATCCAGGTCAAGGTGATCGGCGTCGACACCGCCCGCCGGCGCGTCTCCCTCAGCCTGAAGCAGCTGTCCGGCTCGCGCTGAGCCGCTCGAGAGCGGCCGGGTCGTACGGGTAGAGCGCGAGCGCGCGCCGATACGCGGCCGTCGCGGCGGTCTGGTCACCGGCGCGCGCCTCGGCGTCGCCGAGCGCGACGTACGTGGAGGGGTTCGGGTCGTCGAGCTCCGCGGCCCGCCGCAGCCCTGAGAGATCGCCGCGTGTTGCCCAATACGCGGGCTGCAGCGGATCGATCGCGGCCGCACGCCCCTGCTGCCCCAGGTAGGCGTACATGTCGGCCACCTGCGCCGGCACCGCGGCCAACAAGCCTGTTGCCGCCACGAGCGAAGCAACAACGTACCTCCCCCCCAGCGGGGGAGCAGGGCCGTCCACGGCCCGGAGGGGGGGAACGCCGGCCGCCGTCCCCGCCAGCAGCCAGAACGCCGCTGTCGCGGGCGCCCAGTCGAAGTTGACCAGCGACCACGTCAAGTATGCAGCCGCGGCGCCGGCCACCCCGGCGACGCCCGGGTCCCCCCGGCGACGCCACACCACCAGCCACCAGGCGCCGAACAGCCACGCGCACGCGGCCAGACCGATCAGCCCCTGCGACTCGGTGAGGTCGAGCGGCATGGAGTGGGCCCGGTCGAAGTTGTGTCCGGGCGCCCAGTCACCGGTCTGGTGGCGTCCGAAGA
This sequence comes from Terriglobales bacterium, assembly GCA_035638495.1. Taxonomy (GTDB): domain Bacteria; phylum Chloroflexota; class Dormibacteria; order Dormibacterales; family Dormibacteraceae; genus CF-161. Next base: position 2,085 of record DASQZW010000130.1, on the reverse strand, counting down.
CCACGCCCATCGTGTCCTCGCCCCAGCCCGCCAGCGGTCGCTCGGCGATGAGCGCCACCGTGTCGCGCCACACGCCCGGCCTGGCTTCCCCGGTGTCCCCGTTCAGTGCCCGGAGCGGCGTCAGCGCGATGGCGCCCGCCACCAGCGCCAGCGCCGCCCCTCCGACCGCCAGGACCAGCCACATGCGCCTGCGAGGCAGCAGGAAGGCCGCCACGACGGCCAGGCCGAGCAGCGCGCCCAGCCAGCCGCTGCGCGACGTGCTCGCCACCAGTCCGGCCGCCAGCAGCGTCCCCAGTGCGACCCAGGCCCTCCTCGCGGCGGGCGTCGCGGTCCGCGCCCGGTCTGCCGCCAGCGGCACCGCCATCGCCAGCAGCGCGCCCAGCAGGTTGGCGTTGCCGAGGTTGCCGTCGGCGCGGGGCAGCGCGTGCGTGGCCGCCTGGTAGATGGCCTCGACGGACGCGATCCCGCACCCGAGCAGGAACGCGGCGACGGTACGCCGGCGCTCGCCCAGCCAGGCGGCTCCACAGAACAGGCCGAGGTACGCGAGCCGTACAGGGAGGGACTCGTAGCGCCCGTACGCGCCGGCCAGGCTGACCGCCGGCGCTACGCTGAGCAGGGCGGCGAGGACCGCGGCGGCAGCGGCGGCCACGGCAGGCCAGCGCAGCGCGCCGAGCGACCGCCGGCCGGCGACGGCGCCGGCGCCGGCGATCAGGCCACCGGTGACGAGTGCAAGAGAAACGCGCGGAAGGATATAAGCGTCGACCGAAATGGGTATGAACAGAGTCGGCAGCATGGCGGCCGACGCCGCCGGCAGCCACCGCGCGATGCGGGCCATGCGGGTCAGAGACGCGTAATCGTCGTAGAAATTCCGGGCCAGGATGGGGCGTTATAGTAGGTGGCGGGGGCCTGACCGGAGGTCCCTGACCCTGGATTGAGGAGGTGCCCGTCCAACCAGTCCGGCAGGAGGAAGCCGAATTTGTATCCGTTTGAGAGGTTCACCGAGCGAGCCAAGAAAGTTCTGACGCTCGCGCAGGAAGAGGCCGAGAGGTCTCACCACAGCTACATCGGCACTGAGCACCTTCTGTTGGGGCTGCTGCGGGAGGGAGAAGGTCTCGCCGCCAAGGTCCTGAACAACCTCGGCGTCGAGATCGGCAAGGTTCGCCAGACGATCGAGTCCGTGCTGGGCCGCAACGAACGCATCATCATCCAGCAGATCATCCCGACGTCGCGCGTGAAGAAGGTGATCGAGATCTCCTTCGAAGAAGCACGCCGGATGGGCCACGCATACGTCGGCACCGAGCACCTGCTGCTGGGCCTGCTCATCGAGGGCGAGGGCATCGCCGCCCACGTGCTCGAGGACCTGGGCGCCACGCTGGACAAGGTGCGCGCCGAGATCGAGCGGCTGCTCCACGACTCCACGATGGAGGACGCTGAGCCGGCGCCGAAGAAGCCGTCCAAGACCCCGCTGCTGGACCAGTTCGGCAGGGACCTCACGGACATGGCGCGCAAGAACCTGCTCGACCCGGTGATCGGCCGCGAGATGGAGATCGAGCGGGTCGTCCAGATCCTGAGCCGGAGGACCAAGAACAACCCCGCCCTCATCGGCGAGCCGGGCGTCGGCAAGACGGCCATCGCCGAGGGACTCGCGCAGCAGATCGTGTTCGGCAACGTGCCCGAGTCGCTGATGCACAAGCGCGTGCTCACGCTCGACATGGGCGCGCTGGTCGCCGGCACCAAGTACCGCGGCGAGTTCGAGGAGCGGCTCAAGAAGATCCTCGACGAGATCCGCTCCAGCAAGGAGGTCGTCCTTTTCATCGACGAGCTCCATACGCTGGTCGGGGCGGGCGCCGCCGAAGGAGCCATCGACGCCGCGAACATCCTGAAGCCGGCGCTGGCGCGCGGCGAGATCCAGTGCATCGGGGCGACGACGCTGAACGAGTATCGCAAGTACATCGAGAAGGACGCCGCGCTGGAGCGCCGCTTCCAGCCCGTCTTCGTCGACCAGCCGACCACCCAGGAGACGATCGACATCCTGTTCGGGATCAAGTCGCTCTACGAGAAGCACCACCGCGTGCAGATCACCGA
>DASQZW010000129.1:0-38726 GCA_035638495.1 Terriglobales bacterium | reverse complement strand
CGCACGGATCCGCGGTATCCGCGCTACCCGCGGCTGCCGGTGCTGGCCTGCCCCGGCCACGAGCCGCCGCCTCAGGGCGAGGCCGAGTCCCCGGCCGGCGGCCGCAGCCGGTAGCCCAGGCCCCAGACCGCCTCGATGTGATGGCCGAACGATCCCAGCTTGCGGCGGAGGCGCACCATCTGGGTGTCGACGGCGCGGTCCAGGCCCTCGTAGTCGGCGCCCCAGACGCGGTCGATCAGGAAGTCGCGCGTGAACGTCCGTCCCGGGTGGCGCAGGAGGAGCGCGAGCAGCTCGAACTCGCGACGTGACAGCGTCACCGGCTCGCCGGCCACCGTGGCGGTCAGGGCCGACGCGTCGAGCACCAGGACGCCGCAAACGAGGGGGCCGCCGCCGGCGGCCGGCTGCGCGGCGGACCGGTCCAGCGCCACGCGCCGCAGCATCGCCCGCACGCGAGCGACCAGTTCCACCGGCGAGAACGGCTTCAGCACGTAGTCGTCCGCGCCCACCTCCAGGCCGGTCACGCGGTCGGCCTCGTCGCGGCGGGCGGTGAGCATGATGATCGGCACCAGCGAACGGCGGCGGAGCTCGCGGCACACCGTAAGGCCGTCCATGCCCGGCAGCATCCAGTCCAGGACCACCAGCTCGGGCGCGAACTCGGCCGCCGCGCGGAGGCCTGACGGCCCGTCGTGCGCCTGCCGGACGGCGTGCCCGGCCTGCTGCAGGTGCGCGCGGACCAGGTCGTTCAGCGCGACCTCGTCCTCGACCACCAGCACGCGCGCCATGTCAGCGTTGCCGCAGCGTGACGCGGAACGTGCTGCCCACGTTCGGCTCAGACGTCACCGTGAGGCTCCCGCCCATGGCCTCGGCGAGCTCGCGCGCGATCGCGAGGCCGAGCCCGAACCCGCCGGTGTCGCGCGACCGGGAAGGATCCCCGCGATAGAAGCGCTCGAAGATGCGCTCCCGATCCTCGGGCGCGATCCCGATGCCGGTGTCCGCGACGTCGATCGCCACCCGGTCCGGCGGCAGCGAGGCCAGCGAGACCAGCACCGCGCCGCCCTCCGGCGTGTGCGTCACCGCGTTGCGGACGAGGTTGGCCAGCACCTGCGTGAGGCGGTCGGGGTCGGCGAGGCCGACCAGGTCGGGCAGCGCCTCCGGGTGGGCCACGGCGACCAGCCGCTCGCGGCGCGCCATCGGCGCGAACGTCGCAACCACCGAGCGGACGACTGCGGCGAGCGCGACGGGGCGCATCTGCACCTTCAGCTCGTGCGCGTCGGCGCGAGCCAGGTCCAGCAGCTCCTCGACCAGGGCGCCGAGCCGGTGCGTCTCCCCGGAGACCACCTTCAGGTAGTGGTCGGGAGTGGCGTCGGCGGGCCGGTCCTCGGGCGGCAGCAGGAGCGTGTCCACGTGGCCCTGGATGCTGGCGATGGGCGTGCGCAGTTCGTGCGACACGTTGAGGATCAGCTCGCGCCGGCTCCGCTCGGCCGCCTCGGCCCGGCGCCGCGCCTCGATGAGGTCCCGCTCCTCCTGCGCGACGCCGAGCATGATCCGGGCCAGCCCCGCCCACGCGAGTCCGATCCAGTTCGCGATGTGGAGCGCAAGGAGGATGAGGGCCACGCCCAGCAGCACCATCCAGGCCATCAACGGCAGCAGGACCGGTCTCTGGAACCAGCTGGACTCGTTCAGGATCCGCAGCGGCGTGGTGATCAGCAGGACCGAGCCGGCGAGCAGCAGTCCGGTTGCGGTGGCGACGACGATGCCCAGCGGGAACTTCAGGATCAGGAACGCCATCGACTTCCACGTCACCGAGCGGCCGAGATGGCCGATGAGGCCCTTCCAGCTCGCCAGCAGGCCCCGGTCCGGCGCCGACATGGGCGGCACGTCGGCTCCGAGCAGCGTCACCGCCAGCTCCCGTTCGAAGAGCGCGAACGCCCAGGCCGCGACCAGGCAGCCGAGGAGGAGCAGCAGCCCCACGCCGGTGATCGCCAGGAGGGCGCCGAGCGCCATGCCGGAGCCGAGCAGGAGCACGTAGAACAGGCCGAGCGGCAGGCTGAGCAGCAGGTAGAGCAGCCGGGTGTAGGTCCTGCCCCTGGCCGCCACGCCGAACACGGCGACCGCGATCCGGCCCACGTCCCAGGCGGCTGCGGCTGGTGCGCTCATGCGGGGGGATGGTGGGGCGCCGCTGTGCCAGGACGATGTCAGGCGGGTGCGCTCCCCGCCCCGTCCAGGCTGCCGAGGTTGACCACGATCGCCTCCTGCGTGGTACGGGCGATCACGACCACGGCCTCCTGGTCCGAGTGCTCGTTCGACTCGGTGTGGGGCACGTGCGGCGGCACGTACACGAAGTCGCCGGGCCGCGTCTCGATCCGCACGTCGCGCCCGCCTTCCCGGTACAGGAAGGCAGGGGTCCCCGAGACGACATAGATGCCGGTCTCCGAGTGCCCGTGGTGGTGCGGGCCCGACGTCGCTCCCGGCGCGACGTGCGTGCGGCCCATCCACAGCGCCCGCGAACCGCATAGGTCGCCGCTGAGCGCCGCGAAGCGGGACATGCCGGCCGTCTGGGCGGTGCCGCCGGAGCATGCGTCGGCGGGGACGTGGTGCAGTCGGTCCATCGCCGTCAGCCTACTCCGGGCACGGGGCGATAACCGAACCGCTCGCTGTGGATAACCCTTCCATCGCCGTCCACCGCGTCAACTGATTGGTGGCGACGATGATGGAATCGGCCGGAGCTCGTCGGCGGCCTTCCCCGGTGCGCCGGTCGATCAGGCGGCGCGCCAGCGCCTACTGGGGTCACGGCGTCCGGCCCCGCCGCGGTCTGCGGCGGTGGGTGGTGCGCGCCCTGGCCGGACTCGCGGTGGCGAGCGCCATGCTGGGCTCGATCGTCGCCGGCGCGGTCGCCTCGGCCGGCGTCAGCGACCTGCCCGGCGTCGACGCGCTGGTGACGCGGCCGTTGCCCAGCGACACGCTCGTCTACGACCGGAGCGGCCAGGTCCTGCTGGCCGACCTGCACGAGGCCGGCCATCAGCACTACGAGTACCACCTGTCGGCGATGGGCCGCTACCTGCCCGAGGCGACGGTCGCCGTCGAGGACGCCGGCTTCTGGAGCGAGCCGGCCGTGGAGCCGCTGAGCGTCGGCCGGGCGGCGTTCGCGGACCTCCGCGCCCACGCGGTGGTGCAGGGCGGGTCGACGATCACCCAGCAGCTCGTGAAGCTGCGCCTGGTCGGCGACGGCTCCAGCTTTTCGCGCAAGCTCCGCGAGGCCGTCCTGGCCGTCCGCGTCTCGAGCGCGTACTCCAAGTCGCAGATCCTCGAGATGTACCTCAACGCAATCTCGTACGGGAACACGGCGTACGGGTCCGGGACCGCTGCCCGGATCTACTTCCACCGCGATCCCGGCCAGCTCGACCTGGCCCAGGCGGCGCTTCTGGCCGGGCTGCCGCAGAACCCCTCGCTGCTCGATCCCCTGACCCACTGGGACGCGGCCCGGGAGCGGCAGCGCGAGGTGCTCGACGCGATGCTGCGCGCGCACGACATCACGGCGCGGGAGGCGGACGAGGCGTATGCGGAAGACCTCTCGCCGCCCGCTCACCTGTTCGGTCCGACGACGGTGAACGTGCTGCCGGGCTTCGTCGACTACGTCCGCCACGAGCTGACCGAGCGGTTCGGGGCGGCAGCGACGCAGGGCGGCCTGCGCGTGGTGACCACCATCGACCTGGGCCTGCAGGACGTCGCGCAGCGGGCCGTCTCGGACACGGTGCAGGCCGGCGCCGAGCGCGACGTGACCGACGGCGCCCTGGTCGCCATGGACCCGAGGACCGGGCAGGTGCTGGCGATGGTCGACTCCGCCGGACCGGACGCTCCCGGCCACGAGTACGACTTCGCGTGGCAGGTGCCGCGCAGCCCGGGCTCGTCGTTCAAGGTCTTCACGTACACGGCCGCGATCCAGAGCCGGCAGTACACGATGGTCACGCCGATCCCCGATGCCCCGCTGCTGGTGCAGTCGCCAGGCGAGAAGCAGGCGTACATGCCGCGGAACTACGACCTTCGCTACCACGGCACGTGCGCACTGCAGGTGTGCCTGGGCAACTCATTGAACGTCCCGGCGGTGGAGGTCGAGCTGGGCACCGGTACGCAGAACGTCGTGGACCTGGCGCGGCAGATGGGGGCACCGCCGTACAAGAATCCGAGCCCCGGCGTCTACACGACGAACGACTCCGCGGCGAGCTACGGCCCCTCCCTGACGCTGGGCGGCTACGCCGAGACGCCGCTCCAGATGGCGACCGGGGTCTCGGTGCTGGCCGACCGCGGCGTCCTGCACGACGCCGAGGCGATCCTCGGCGTCCGGTCCGAGGACGGCCGCCGGGTGTACGCCGCGGGCGGCCAGGGCCGGCAGGTGGTCGATCCGGGCGCCGCCTTCATCGTTGGCCAGATGCTGTCCAGCGACGCCAACCGGGCGCTGATCTTCGGACGGGGCACGCCGCTGGTGCTCGACGGGCGCACGGCGGCGGCCAAGACCGGCACCGCCGAGGACTTCGCCGACGGCTGGACGGTCGGGTACACGCCCTCGCTCGCGGCGGCGGTGTGGATGGGGAACGCTGACCACCACCCCATGACGAAGGGCACCGACGGTATCTACGTCGCGGCGCCGGCGTGGCACGACTTCATGACCGCGGCGCTGGAGCGCATGCACAAGGGCGACGAGTGGTACGACCCGCCGCCGGACGTGCAGACCCGCCCGGGGTTCGGGCGCCAGACGTACTTCCTGACGGGCACCTCGCCCGCGACGGCGCCGCCCGCGCTGCCGAGCTGGGCTCACCTGGGCGTGCGCGATCTCGGCCCGGACTGCCGCGAGTGGATCTCCGGCGGTCGGGACTACGCCACCTGCCAGAAGGTGGACTCCGGACTGCCGGGGGATCCCGGCCCGACGCCGAGCCCGCCCGCCGGCTGAGGGACTGCCCCGCGCGCTACTTCAGGCGCGGGTCCAGCGCGTCGCGAAGCCCGTCGCCCAGCAGGTTGAAGGCCAGGACGGCTCCAAAGATTGCAAGGCCCGGGAATGTGGCCAGGTTGGGGTCGCTGAAGATGTAGTTCCGGGAGGCGCCGAGCATGCTGCCCCACTCCGGCGTGGGCGCCTGGACGCCCAGTCCCAGGAAGCCGAGGCCGGCGGCGATCAGGATCGCGGCGCCGAGCTGGAGGCTGGCCTGGACGATGACCGGGGCCAGGGAGTTGGGGACGACGTGCCGGAACAGGACGATTGAGGAGGGCACGCCGAGGGCGCGGCCCGCCTCGACGTACGGCAGTTCGCGCACGCTGAGGGCTGACGCCCTGACCAGGCGCACGAAGATCGGTATCGAGGTGATGCCGACCGCGATGATGACGTTCTGGAGTCCGACCCCCAGCGACGCCACCAGCGCCAGCGCCAGCAGGATGTTCGGGAAAGCGAGCAGGACGTCGGTGACACGCTGGCTGCCGAGGTCGACCCAGCCTCCGAGGAAGCCGGAGACCGCGCCCAGCGGGAGTCCGATGCCGACCCCGATGGCGACCGCGGCGAAGCCCAGGACCAGGGTGTACCGCGCGCCGTAGAGGAGGCGCACGAGCTCGTCGCGGCCGTATTCGTCCGTGCCGAGGGGATGTGCGGCCGAGCTGGGCAGGAAGGCATCGGAGAGGTTCTGGTGGATGGGGTCGTAGCGGAAGATCAGCGGCCCCACCATGCTGGCGAGCACGTACAGGGCGAAGATGACCACGCCCACCACGGCGCTCGGGTGGGTGCGCAGCCGCACCCAGACCCGGCTGTGCGCCCGTTCGGGCGAGGTCAGGTCGACCGCCAGGGCCTGCTCGGCCGTGACGTCAGCTGTAACGGATGCGGGGGTCGACATAGGCGTAGATCAGGTCGGTCACGATGTTGATGGTGATGAAGGCCACCGAGAGCAGGAGCACCACGCCCTGCACCACCGGGTAGTCGCGGGAGCCGATCGAGTCAACCAGGAGCCGGCCGACGCCCGGCCAGGCGAAGATCGACTCGGTCAGTACGGCGCCCCCGAGCAGGATCCCGAACTGCAGCCCGATCGTGGTCACGATCGGCAGCAGGGCGTTGCGGAGGGCGTGACGGATCAGCACCGCGCGGCGCCCCGCGCCCTTGGCCCGAGCCGTGCGCACGAAGTCCTGGCCCAGGACCTCGAGCATGGCGGAGCGCGTCTGCCGGGTGACCAGGCCCATCGAGAACAGGGCCAGGGTCACGGTGGGCAGGACGAGTGAGGCCAGGCCCTGGTCGGTGCCGGCGGCCGGCAGCACGCGGAAGCGCACGGCGAACACGACGATCAGCATGAGGCCCAGCCAGTAGACGGGCATCGAGACGCCGAAGACGGCGCCGCTCGAGATGCCCAGGTCGCCGACGGTGCTGCGCCGGGTGGCAGCCAGGACGCCCAGGGTGACGCCCACCAGGACGGCCAGCACCAGGCTGGCGACGGCGAGCTGGGCCGTGTACGGAGCCCGGGTCGCGATCTCCTGGATGACCGGCTGGCCGGTCCGGGTCGAGATGCCGAGGTCGCCGTGGACCAGGCCGCCGAGGAAGCTCAGGTACTGCTGCCACAGTGGCTGGTCCAGGCCCAGCTGCCGGCGGATGTTGGCGATGGCCTCAGGGGTGGCCTGCGGCCCGGCGATGATGATCGCCGGATCGCCCGGCAGCAGAGTGCGGAGGAAGAAGACCACCGTCGCGACGCCGAACACGGTCGGGATCGCGACCAGGACGCGCCGCACGAGGTAGGTCAGCACGGCGCACCCGCGGGTGCCCTCCCCCCGCTGGGGGGGAGGGCATGAATCCTCTCTGTCGTTACGCGGGGGACGCCCACGTGGTCACGAACTTCTCGTTGGGCAGACCCGGGACGTTGGTCACCTTCGAGGTGGTCACGTACGGGTACTTCTGGTTGTAGAGGAAGATCCAGGGAGCGTCGTTCCAGACGATCTTGGCGGCGCTGCAGTAGATCTGGGAGCGCTGGGCCGGATCGGTTGAAGAGCTGGCCTGCTCGATCATGCTGTCGAGCTGCGGGTTCTTGTAGTAGGAGGTCTCCAGGCCGGCCGGCGGCATCTGGGTCGAATACCACTGCAGGAACTGCTGCTGCGCGTCCAGGTAGGCCGGCGCCCAGCCCAGCAGATGCAGGTCGATCTTCGACTGCGCCAGCGGGACGTTCGCGTAGGTCGACAGGTACGTCGGCCAGTCGGCGGTCGCCGGGCCGTCGACCTTCAGGCCCGCGTCGCGCAGGTAGCCGGCCACCGCGTTGGCGACCTGGATGTCCTGCGTGTACCGGCCCGTCGGCGCGGCCAGCTTGACCGACATGCCCGCGGCCCCGGCCGACTGCAGCATCTGCTTGGCCTTGGCGGGGTCGTAGCCGTACGAGCCGGTCGGGCAGTAGCCGAACAGGCTCGTGGACATCGGCCCGCTCAGCGGCACCGCGGTGCCGAACATGACGTTCTTGATGATCGCGTTCTTGTCGATCGCGTAGTTCAGTGCCTGCCGCACCTCGGGCTTCTGCAGCAGCGGCTGCGTCGCGTCCTGCGTGTTGATCACGATCTGGATGGTCCGGTCGCTCGGGCCGAGGATCACCTTGAGGCTCGAGTCGGCCTGCATCGACGGGATGTCGTTGGCCGGCGGCAGGGCGATGACATCGGCGCCGCCGGACTTGACGAGCGCCTCGCGGCTGGCCGCCTCCGGCACGATCTTGTACGTCTGCGTGTCGTAGTTGGCCTTGGTGCCCCAGTAGTCCTTGTTGGCGGCCATGGTGATGTGGTCACCGGCCACCCGATCCTGGAACTTGTACGGTCCCGTGCCCACGGGCTGGACGATCTTGGCGGGCGTGTTGGGCGCCGCGTTGACCGAGGCCGGCGAGATGATCGCGGCGTTGGTCTGAGTCATCGCCGCGGCGAACGGCGCGAACTTGGTGTGCAGGAAGAACTGCACGTGGGTGTCGTCGACCGCCACGACGTGGTCGATGCCGGTCTTGCCGCCCAGGACGCCCGGCACTGCCTTGAAGGTGTTCGGGTCGAGCAGCCGGTCGATGCTGAACTTGACCGCCTGCGCGTTCATGGGCGTGCCGTCCGTGAACTTGACGCCCTGGCGCAGCGTGAAGGTCCAGCTGAGACCGTCGCTGCCCGTCGTCCACGACGTCGCCAGGAGCGGCTTCAGCGCTCCCTTCGTGTCCAGCGTGACCAGCGTCTCCGCCATCATGTCGACGATCTGGCCAGCCGTCGTCGTGGTCTGGGCGGCCGGGTCGAGCGTGTCCGGATCGATGCCGATGGCCACCCGCAGGGTGTCGCCATGCTTCGGCCCGGACGATGATGTCTGCTGCTGCCCGCCGCCCGTCCCGCACGCGGCGAGTGCCAGGCCGGCAAGCATCAGCAGGGTGACAACGCGTCGGCGTAATCGCATACCGCTCCCTCTCTTCAATATGCCGGTTACAGGGTGAAGGGGTGTTCGCGAGTATAGACCCGGCTCCGCTCCTGGGCCTACGACGGAACCTGCTGGCGGAGGCGGTCCACGATCGCCTCCAGCACGGCCGCTCCCATCTCGGCGGTCGCGCCGACGGGGTCCCCGAGGACGCCGTTGGGCGTGATGGCGAGCATGCCGCGGCTCAAAACGTCGTCCAGGCTTGACTTACCGGTGAATCCGGTTACCGCGCGCTCCATGTGCACGAGCTCAGGGTGCAGGTGGAGCATCATCGAGGTCTCCAGCACCTCCGCATGAGGACCGGCCGTGTCGGTTCGGCCGAAACGGCGGATGGCCTCGAACCCGGCCTCGAAGACCTGGAAGTCGCTGAGCACGACGGTGTCGGACGCCGGGCGCTCCCGCTCCCAGCGGGCGAGCACCGGGTAGTTGCCGCCGTGGCTCGACATGACGACGAAGCGCTCGAAGCCGTGCCGGCGCAGAGACGCGAGGTACGCGTCGATGATGTCCATGAGCAGCGTCTCGGGAATGGTCAGGCTGCCGGCGAACGCCATGTGGTGCTCGGAGCAGGCGGGCCGGATGATCGGCGCGACGAGCGCGTCCCCGAGCCTCTCGGCGAGCCCGCCGGCGTAGGCCGCGCCGAGCAGCGCGTCCGTGGCCTCGGGCAGGTGGGGTCCGTGCTGCTCCGTCGAGGCGGCGCAGACGATGGCCCGGCGCCGGCCGGCGGCGAGCGCCGCCTCGACCTCGGTCCAGCTCAGTCGTTCGATGAACAGCTCCACGCCGCGAAGGCTAACCCCACCCCGTCCGGCGCTGCGCGCGACCTCCCCCCGCGAGGGGGTGGCCGGTCACCTCACGCCCAGGCTCCGCGGATCGAGGCGGACCAGGCGCGACCCGGTCATCGCGAACACGCTGCCGCCATCCGGAGAGACCGCGAGGGCGGTGACCGCCTGCCCGGCCAGCCCGGTCGCCCGGACAGCCAGCGTCCCGGTGTCGACGGCGAGGACGCCCGCGCCGGTGCCGGCGAACAGGGTCGCGCCGTCCGGGCTCACCGCGAGGACCGGCGTTCCGGCCGCCCTCGGCGCTGCGACCTGCCGCTGCCGCATGCCCGGCGGGCCGACGTTCTGCCCGTCGAGCTCGACGACGCGCCCGCCTGCCGGGTTGACGGCGTAGAAGTGCCGGCCGTCCGGCGCCGGGGCGAACGCCCAGCCGCTCGGCGGCCCGGGCAGGTCCGCGCAGAAGGCCCACTGCATCGCCTGCCCGATCGGGAGGGCGTGGACGAACGCCTGGCCCTGGCCGGGCGCCCGCTGGTAGAGCGTGAGCTGCATGGTGCCGGAGCTCGTCGCGAAGCTCGCCACCGCGGTGCCCGACATGTCCTCCGACACGCTGGACTTGTCCACGATGACGTAGGGCTCCAGGAACCGTGCCCGCAGGTCGTACAGCCGCACGTGGTAGTGGTCGCCGCCCAGCCGCTCCAGGAGGTAGAGCCGCTGGCCGTCGTCGCTGATCCCGTCGAACGTGAAGCTGCCTGTGAGCGCGACGACCTGTGGCGGGGCCGTCCAGGCGGCGTCCTGGACCTGGAAGCGGTCCGACGGCCTGGACGAGGCGAGGACCAGCCAGCGCCCGCCGGCCGAGGTGCGCACGGCCTCCGCCCAGCCGGGCGCGGGGTGGGTGGCGACCAGCAGGCCGGTGGCCGGGTCGAGCACGTCGAGCGTGCCGCTCGAGACCCGGTACAGCGAACGCCAGTCAGGCGACGGTGTCCCCGCCGGCAGCGTCCTGACCACCTGACCGGTCCGGGGGTCGATCACCCGGTAGGACGAGTCGGCGGCGGCCTGCAGGTATACCGGGCCGGCCTGCGCAGCGGGCGGCGGGGGTGGCCTGTGAGCGGCCGGAGGCTGGCCGCCGCACGCCGCCGCCAGCAGGGCCAGGACTACGACAGACGCGAGCAACCACTTCATGCCGCTGGTACACCGCCGACCCGCGCACGGTTCCCGCGACCCGCAGCGCGCCCCGCTCGTCCAGCGCCGACTCGATCCGGACCACCAGGCCGCCCTGGTTCCAGATCAGGACGTCGCCGGCCAGGCGGAACGAGTCTGTCCGGCTGCTGCCGGGATCGCCATAGAAGAAGAACGCGTGGGGCGCCCCGCTGATCCAGAAACCCTGGCCGCCGTTGACGGTGACCGGCTGGAGGGTCGACCCGGTTGGCACCAGCTTGACGAACGAGCTCCGACCAACGGTCGCCTGCGCCTCCATGACGAGCGCGCCGACGCCCGTCGCGCCCGCCCCCGGCAGCCCTGGCCGGGGGTGGTAGACGAGGGTGAGGACGCCGGGCGCCGGCCGGTACCACGCCTCGTCAGGCTGGCCCAGCGCCGCCGGCACGAGCGCATGGAAGCCGGCAGCCCGCTCGGCGTCTGCCAGCGACCGGTACCGATCGCCGAGGTCCAGGCCGGCGCCGGCGCCACCACGCCCGGCCGACGGCGACGGGAGCGCCGGCACCTGCTGGACGATCGCTCCGCGCAGCCCCAGCGACGCCGCGGCGGCGGCGCCGCCCAGCAGCGCGGTGGCCACGATCGCCGCGGCCACGAGCAGGATCAGGCGGCGCCTGCGGCGGCGGCGAGCGATCGCCGCCCGCACGCCCGCCCGCACGTCCGGCGGCGGCGGCCAGTCGACCGCCCCGGCCAGGTCCGCGAGCCGCGACTCGAGCGGCCGTTCAGCCATCTCGGGGCTCCTCCAGCAGGTCGCGCAGGCGGCCCAGCGCCCGCGCCAGGCGCGACTTCACCGTGCCTTCGGGGATCGCGAGCGCTGCGGACGTCTCCTCGCTGGAGAGCTCCAGCAGGTACCGGCACGTGACGACCAGCCGCTGCTCGTCCGGCAGCGCCTGCAGCGCGGCGAGGAGCGCCCGCCGGTCGGCGGCCGCCTCTGCCGCGCGCTCGGGATCGGCCGCCGCGCCCGCGGCCTCGAGCCGCGCCGCGCGCACCTCCAGCGTGGCACGCCGACCGGTGGCGCGGCGGCGGTTGCGAGCCTCGTTGCCGACGATGCGGAGCAGCCAGGGCCGAAAGGACGCGCCCGCGCGGAAGCGCCCGAGCGCCAGGTGGGCCTTGACGAACGCGTCCTGAACCGCGTCCTCCGCGTCTGCCGCCGACCCCGTTACGAGGTAGGCGGTCCGGAATGCCACCTCCGTGTACCGCTGCACGATCTCGTCGTACGCGCCCGCGTCCCCGCGCCGGGCGCGCTCGACCAATTCTCCATCCATCGTCTCGGGCGGCCGGCCCACCACAGTTCGAACTCATAGACCGCTACACCGCCGCACCGCAATCGGTTCCGTCACAGGAGGGGGATGCGTTTGGGCTACGGTGGAGCGCGTGCAGCGTGAGGTCGCGCGACCGGGCGATCGAGCCGGGACCCTGGAGCGGCTGGCGTCCGGGTCGTTCGACCTCCTCGTGATCGGCGCGGGCATCGTCGGCGCCCGCGTCGCGTACGAGGCGGCGCGGTCGGGCGCCGCCGTCGCGCTGCTCGATGCCGGCGACTTCGGCGGCGCCACGTCCAGCGCGTCGTCCAAGCTCGTCCACGGCGGCCTGCGGTACCTGCCGATGGGCGACGTTCGGCTCATCAGGGACTCCCACCTCGAGCGGCGCGCGCTGCTCGACCGCGTCGCGCCGCACCTCGTTCGCCCGCTGGCGTTCCTGATACCCGTGTACGGCGGCGGCCCCCATCGGGCCATCGGCCTCGGCGCGGGCCTGTTCACGTACTCGCTGCTGTCCGGCTTCCGGCACAGCCGGGCAAGCATCGTCGGCAGGGAGCGAGCGCGCCGGCTCGTGCCGCCTCTGCGGACGGACGGGATGCACGCCGCCGGGCTGTACGAGGACGCGCAGACGCACGACAGCCGGCTGACCCTCGCCACCGTGACCGCGGCGGCGCGGGCGGGGGCGGTCGTCGCCAACCACCTCCGCGTCACGGCACTGGAGACGGCCGGAGGGCGCGTCGTCGCGGCCCGCGCGGGCGACCTCCTGGTCCGGTGCCGCGCCGTGGTCAACGCGGCCGGGCCGTGGGTGGACGAGGTCCGCCGGCTCGAGGACCCGACCGCGCAGCCCGTGGCGAGGCTCAGCAAGGGCGTCCACCTGACCATGCGCCATGACGGGCATTGGGGCGCGGCGCTGACCGTGCCGGTGGACCGCGGCCGTGTCGCGTTCGCGGTGCCCTGGGAGGGCACGCTCCTGCTCGGCACCACGGACACCGAGTACGAGGGCGACCCGGCCGCGGCCCGGCCCGGGCCGGAGGACGTCGACACGGTGCTCCGCGAAGCCGCGATCGGTCTTCCCGCCGATGTGCTCGCCCGCGACCGCATCCGGTACGCGTTCGCCGGCCTGCGGGTCCTGCCCCGCGGCCGGGGCGACACCGCGACCACGCCCCGGGACGAGGTCGTCCACGTCGGACCGGCCGGCATGGTCTCGGTGGCCGGCGGCAAGCTCACCACGCATCGCCGGATCGCGATCGGCGTGCTGCGCAGGCTGGACGCGTTCGCTCGCGCGACCGTCAGCCCGGACCCGCTGCCGGGTGCCGGACCGCTGCCGCCGCGGCCGGCCGATCTCGAGCCGGCGGCCTGGGACCACCTGACGCACCTGTACGGCGACGAGGCCGCGCAGGTCGCGGCCGCCGGCACCGAGCCGGTCAACCCGGACGGACCCGACGTTTGGGGCCAGGTCCACCACGCGGTCGAGCGCGAGTGGGCGTGCACCGTCGAGGACGTGGTGCGCCGCCGCACCACCCTGGCGGTGCGCGGCCTGGCGACCACCGAGGTCCGGGACGCAATCACCGCAACCCTCTCTCACCAGAACGTGTTCCACTCAGTGGATGGGCTCTGAGCGCGACGCCGAGCTCACGGACGAGCTGGCGGCCGACCTGGCCGCCGGCTTCGAGTCGATGGTTCGCGTCTATCAGCACCGGATGTACGCCTTCGCACTGGCCATGTCGGGCGAGCCGGCGGATGCCGAGGAGGTCGCGCAGGACACGTTCCTGCGCGCGCACACGGCGCTCCGCCGCTACCCGGTCGACCGCGTCCGCCAGCTCAAGCTCAACGCGTGGCTGCACCAGATCGCGCTCAACGTCTTCCGGAACCGGGTCCGCAGGCGCTCGCTGCGGCTCGTGCCGATGGAGCCGGAGCTGCCGGTGGCCGACACCTCGCCCGGGCCCGAGGCGCGGGTCCTGAGCCGCGCGGCGCTGCGCGAGCTGGCCAACCTGGTCAGCGGGCTGCCCGAGCACCAGCGCGCGGCGGTCGTGCTGCGCTGCGTGCAGGGGATGACCTACGCGGAGGTCGCCGCCCACCTCGAGCAGCCCGAGGGCACCGTGAAGTCGAACGTCCACCGCGGCCTGCAGGCCCTGCGGCGCCGGGCGGGCGGCCTGAGCGAGGTGGGCTAGATGAGCGAGGTGAGCTGAGTTGGACCTGCTGGAGAAGGACCTGCGGGACCTCGGCCGCGTCCGGGCGCCGGACGGGTTCGCGGACCGGGTGCTGGTGGCGGTCGGCATCGTGCCCGCCGGCGTCGACGCGTACACCGCGCTGGAGACTCCGGTCGGCGTCCTCGAGGTGGCCTGGACGGGCGAAGGCGTGTCCGCGGTGCGCCGAGCTCAGGGCCGGGACCACTTCGAGCGGTGGTTCTCAGGCCGCCTGGGCCGCCGGGTGGTCCGCGTGCCGGAGCCGCCTGACCGCATGGTCGGGCAGATCGCGGACGCGCTCGCCGGCCGGTCGCCGCGGCTCCGGTTCGACCTCGCCGGCCTCACCCCGTTCGAGCAGGAGGTGCTGCGCAAGACGCTCGAGATCCAGCGGGGTGAGGTGCGCCCGTACGCCTGGGTCGCGCGGGAGATCGGCAGGCCGCGCGCCGTCCGTGCCGTCGGCACGGCCCTGGGCCACAACCCGATCCCGGTGCTGATCCCGTGCCACCGCGTGGTGCGCTCGGACGGGACGCTCGGCGAGTACAGCATGGGCGGTCCGGAGGTCAAGCGCGACATGCTGCGCCGCGAGGGCGTCGACGCGGCCTGGCTGGCCGAACTGGCGGCGGCCGGCACCCGGTTCGTGGGCAGCCGTACGACCCACGTCTTCTGCCTTCCGACGTGCCGCTACGCCCAGCGCATCGGGGCGGCCAACCGGGTGCCGCTGCGCGACGAGCGGGAGGCGGCGCGCGCCGGCTTCCGGCCCTGCGCCCGCTGCCGGCCGGCGCTCGTGTCCTGACGCCTGCCGCGCGTGGCGGGCATCGTCCGGATGCACCGCACGTTCCCCTGACCGTCGCCGGGCGGCGGTAGAGTTCGGGCGAGATGCACGAGGACGGCGCCCCTCGACGCGGCAGACTGCCCGGCGACGTCCGGGTCGTCGTGGCCCGCCGCCGGGTCCGGCTGCCGCGCATGCTCGGCGCCTCGTCCCTGTTCGCGGCGTGCTACGGCAACGTCGGGTCCAGCATCTACTACGCGCTGGGGGTCACAGCGGGCTTCGCGCTCGGCCTGACGCCGCTGGCGATGATCCTGGCCGGGGGCATCTTCGTGACCACCGCGCTGAACTACGCGGAGGGCACCGCCGCCATTCCCTACGCGGGCGGGAGCTCGAGCTTCGCGCGGCGCGCGTTCAACGAGACGTCGGGCTACCTGGTGGGCTGGATCCAGCTCCTGAACTACACGGCGACGGTGTCGATCTCCGCCTACTTCGCGATCGGCTACCTCGGCATCTTCGGCCACTACGTGCCGTTCCTCGAGGTGCTCACGCGACCTGAGTGGCACGCGGGGGCCGCCGTGGCCCTGACCGGCGTCCTGATCATCGTGAACGTGGTGGGCATCCAGGAGTCGAGCTTTCTGAACCTGACGCTCGCGCTGCTGGACCTCGGCACTCAGGTGGTCCTCGTGGTCCTCGGACTCTGGCTGCTGCTCAACGTGCAGACGCTGATCCACAACGTTCACTGGGGCGTGGCGCCGACCTGGGGCAACTTCCTGGCCAGCATCTCGATCGCGATGGTGACCTACACCGGCATCGAGACGATCTCGAACATGTCGGAGGAGGCGAAGAATCCCGGCCGCACGGTCCCGAAGGCCACGTTCGCGGTGATCGCCGCGGTGCTGTTCGTGTCCTCCTTCCTGCCGAGCATCGGCATGAGCGTGTTCCCGGTGCACCCGGATGGTCATGGCGGCTTCACCACGGAACTGGCCACGACGTGGAAGGGCGATCCCGTGGCCGGGATCGTGACGTTCTTCCGGCCAGAGGTGCTGGCCTTCTGGGCCGGGGTGTGGGTCGCCATCCTGGCGTTCACGATCCTGGTCATCGCGACCAACGCGGGCCTGATCGGCATCTCCCGGCTCAGTTACTCGCTGGCCTGCAACGACCTGTTCCCCGGCGTCTTCTCGCGGCTGCACCCGCGGTACCGGACGCCGTTCGTCTCGATCGTCGTGTTCGGTGTGGTGGCGGCGCTGCTGATCGTGCCCGGCCAGATCGACCTCATGGCGTCGGTCTACTCGCTCGCGGCCACGTTCGCGTTCGCGACCGCGCACGTCGCCGTCATGCGGCTGCGATTCGTCGAGCCGCACCTGCGGCGGCCGTTCCAGATGCCGCTCAACATCCCATTCGGCCGCTCCAGCATCCCGGTGCTCTCGGTGGTCGGCGCGCTGGCCATCGGTGCGGTCTTCACGCAGCTGTTCTTCCAGAACATCGGGAACTCGACGTTCATCTTCGTGGGCTGGGTGGCTGTCGGCGCGCTGACGTTCGTCGGCTACCGGCGCTTCCGGCGCCGCTCGCTCTGGCAACCGGCCGCGATGCCGCCGATCGAGCCGCACACCCCGGCGGCGGTCCTGGCACAGAAGCGCGCGTCGGACCCCTACGCGGCCCGGGTGCACGTCGGCCGGCGGCACCAGGTGCGGGAGGACGTCGTCGACTCATCGGCAGCGGCGGCCGAGCGGCCGACGCCCTGGGAGCGGGCGCTGGCCTACGTGACCGGGCTCCGCAACCCGCGCCGCGCCATGGTGCTGCTGGTCGAGGTCGTCTGCGCCGCCGTGGCGGCGGCAGCGGTGCTGATCGACCTGTCGCCCCTCGACCCCACGGGTCCGGGCCTGGGGTGGTCGCCAGGGGTCATCGTGATCGCGGTGGTCGTGGTCCTGGCGCTCGCCGGCGGCCGCGATCAGCCGAGGCTGTAGATCCCGGGCAGCTCGCGGTACAGGCCGGCGTAGTCCAGGCCGTAGCCGATCACGAACCGGTCCGGGATGCGGAAGCCGGTGAAATGGATGGACACGTCCATCTCGCGGCGCGCCGGCCGGTCGAGCAGGGCCGCCAGACGCAGGGAGGCCGGGTGGTGCCGTTCCAGCTCGCGCACGATCGTCGTGATCGTGCGGCCGGAGTCCACGATGTCCTCGACGAGCAGTATGTCACGGCCCCGCAGCGGTCCCTCGACCAGGTGGGCGAACTTGACGCTGCCCGAAGAGGCGGTGCCGCCGCCGTAGCTGGAGGCGCGGACGAACTCGAGCTCAGCGGGGATGCTGAGGCTGCGCAGGAGGTCGGCCGCGAAGACGGCAGCGCCCTTGAGGACCACCACCATCACGAGCGGCTGGTCCAGGTCCGCGTAGACCTCCGAGATCTCCTGGCCCAGCTCGCGGACCCGGCGGGCGATTCGCCGCGCCGAGATCATCGGCCGCCCGCCGCCGCGCACCGGTGGCGGGCGGTTGACGGCCGTCAGCGACGACTGCGGCCGGCTCGAGCTGTGCATCCTGCGCGGTATGGCGACATCGATCGCCCCACCAGTCTAGGGAGTCGGGAGGGGCCCCACGCTGCCCTTGAGGGAACCTCCGCGGAAGGCGCCAGGCCGGCCCCACCGGCCCATGCCGCCGTCGTAGCAGATGGCGCGGCCGCCCGCGTAGACCTCGGGCTGGCTGGAGCGATGCGGAGTGTGACCGTGCACCACCCGCCGGGCACCCATGCGGTCGAGCCACGCCGCCAGCCGCAGCGTCTGCCGGCGGAACACGCCGCGCGAGGTCATCCGATCGACCAGCGGCCTGGTGTCGCCCGCCGCCAGAAGCCGCCGCACCTCGCGGTTGATCGCCCCGACCTGGTCGGGCTCGTCGCGGGACACGAGCACGCCGAGCTCGTCGCTGTCGCAGTGCTGGGCGAGCGTGCCGTCCTCCAGCAGGAGGATGACCGGACGCTCGAGCAGCCAGCGCTGGAGCGCCTCGTCGCGGGACAGCTCCTCCAGGTCGTGCGTCTGCCCGCCGGCGCCCACCCAGGCGTGGAACTCGGGGCCGCGTTCGGCGCGGTCACGCAGCGCCCCCAGCATCAGCACTTCGTGGTTGCCCAGGAGCACGGTGCTGTTGGGCCGGTCGCGAGCGTAGCGGAGGGCTCCAACCCCGAATGGACCGCCGTCCACGAGGTCGCCGAGGAAGATCGTCCGCCAGCGGTCGGCCGGGTAGGGCTTCAGTCCCGAGAAGAGCCGCTCCAGGTCTCCGTGGACGTCGCCGACGAGCAGCACGGGCAGCGCCTCCGGGTCCGTCATGCCCTGACCAGTTCGGCGAGGCGTCGCTGGGCCGGTCCCGTAAGCCGGCGCACGGCGCGCGTGTAGGAGCCGATGGTCTGCAGCTCGGTCCGATCCTCGCGCCAGCGCCAGGCGCGGCCGAACACGTGGTCGGCCTCGTTCCGGCCGAACGGGATCGCTCGGTCGTAGTAGCGGCTGCGACCGTCGCCCCGGAAGACCCAGAACGAGTTCCATCCTCCCCCGGCGCGGGCCCGGCGCACGTGGGCGTTCCCGTCCCACCAGCCGGGGCCGGGGTCGCCGGTGAGGTCCGGCAGGATCTCGGCGATGGACAGCTCGCCGACCAGGAAGAAAGCCGGGGCATCCCCGGTGCGCGGGTGGAGTCGGGCGACGAAGACGATGACGTCGCCGGGCTCGGCCCGGCGGAGGCTGTAGGCCCTGCCCGCGGTCCGGCAGTTGTCGCCGTAGGTGGGCGGGTCGCCCTCGAGGTCGGGGTCGAGGTGGACGGCGCGGTCGCCCCAGATCTCGGGCAGCTGGCGCATGGGGGGCGCCCACGCCTGCGGCTCGGGGATGGGGTAGAGGACGAACGAGCCGTCGGCGAAGAGCGGCGAGCCGACGCGGTGGGCGGCGTTTGCACCGACGTTGGCAAGGTAGGCTGCCATCGCGCGGATAGTAGTGGGATGCTGGTGATCGTCGGCGGTGGCTGCTACGGCTGCTATCACGCGCGCCAGCTGCTGAAGGCGGTTCGCGCGGGCCGGCTGCGCGGCCAGCGGCTGGTGGTCGTGGACCATTCGGCGGCGTGCGCGGCCTCGCGAGAGTTCGCGGACGCGCCGGAGGTCTCGGTCGTGGAGGCCGACTGGCTGGCGTTCCTCCGCGAGTGGCTGGCGGACGGTCAGGCTGGCTCCGAGGACCAGGTCATTCCGGCTCCGCTGGCGCCGCACCTGCTGTGGGAGTGGCTGGCCTGCGAGCTGGGGGCGGAGCAGGTGCCGGCCCCGAGCGGCTGGCGGCTGCCCTACGAGGTAGCGGGACGAGCGGGCGAGCGGTACCTGTCGGCGGCGGGCTGGACGTGTCCCGCCACGTGCGTGGAGCCGGCCCACTGCCCGGCGCTGCACGCTCCGCGGGACTGGGACCTGGCGGACGTGATCGAGGAGCGGGCCCGCGACCTGGGCTACCGCCCCGCGGTGTTCCGGTGCGTCCACCTCGCCTACGGGGTGGGTGGAGTCCAGGCACGGGAACTGCTGGCGGCGCGGGAGGCGGCGGACGGTCGGGGAGGGGACGGTCGGGTGCTGGTCGCGACCAGCTCCAGGTGCCACGCCGCGGTGGGCGCGCTGCGGGTGGGCGGGAGAGGGTAAACTTGCCGTCTGGCCGAAGGGGCGTAGCTCAGTCTGGTCAGAGCGCTGCTCTCCAAAAGCAGATGCCGAGGGTTCGAATCCTTCCGCCCCTGCCACACATCGTGGGCCGCTAGCTCAACTGGCAGAGCGCCGTGCTGATAACGCGGAGGTAGGTGGTTCGAGTCCACCGCGGCCCACCACTCTTTTCGAGTTCAGCCGCACAACCTAACTCCCGTCCCGGGTTAGGGCCGGACACGATAACGTCCGGGCGGCCGTGGAACACCGCTGGCAGACACGGATAACTACACCCGAGGCGCAGCTGGACCGAGCATTGGAGTGGGCCGCACCACCTAACCCTGACCATCGGGCCGTCGATCAGCAGTCCTTCCCACGTGCCGGCGTAGGATCCAGGAACCCACACGATGGGGCCTGCCGGCAGCGCCCCTCGTCGCCTGCGGGACGAACTAGCTAGTGGCCGGGCGCCAGCGCGCAGGCGGCACGCGGCCTCGGTCCGGGCGACCTGGTCAGGTCCCAGGAACTGTGCGAGTCTTGTGCCATGGGATGGGACCCATCGCTGATCAGGGCCTTGAACGCGGCTCTGAACGAAGCGACCGTCCGCGGTATCGACTACATCGGCGCGCGTGATGAGGTCCGGCTGCTTGTCGACGTGTGCGCGCTCCCAGCCGAGGGACCGATGGATGCCGACCCGCGGCGCGTGCTCGTCCTGTATGAGGTGGCAGTCATTGAGGTCGTGCTGCGGACCGACCGCTCCAGCGAGCGCCCGGCATATGGCCCGGTGATCCCGCTCGCGAACATGGCCGACGTCGCGGAGTTCGCCAGCTCGCTGTCCTGGATGCACCCGATGTGTGGCTGGGACTTCATCGATACCGAAGGGTTCCGGACCGACTTTCCTTCCACTCCGAGCCTGGCCGTAAGGGCGCCAGCGCTGAGACCGGCGCACTCGTTGTTCTGGTTCACGGAATGCGGCCGCCAGGAGGGTAGAGCGTCTGTCGCCTATTGTCTCGAGGGCGTGGTCTACTTCCAGGCGCTGCGGGTCGAACGCGCCGACGGCTCGCCGGTGCCGGTCGTCGAGTTCGCTGAGGACGGCGAGCGCTGGTGGAAGGCCTTCTTTCAGCACGACGCTCGCGTGTCGGTCCAGGCGCAACGGGAAGCCGCTGAGGCCAGGCTCTCGTGGAGGACGACCGGGCCGTCCTGGTGAGGGGCAGCTGGCAGGGGCGTGGGCAACCGTGCCATCCTGCTGCGGCGAATGGCGTCGATGCAGGCGGTCTACTACCGAGACCGGACCGGAGCCGAGCCTGTCCGTGACCTCATGCGCAGCCTGGACGGTGCCGGGCGCGAAGCGGTGGCCTGGGGCGTGGAGCTTCTGAATGCAATGGGCGTCGCCGACCCTCCTCTCCCGTTTCCTTACAGCTCACAGGTCGCCGGGGAACTGCGTGAGCTCCGCTGCCATGCTGGGCGGCGCCATATCCGGGATCTGTACCGGCGCTCGGAGCGCCTGTTCGTTCTCCTGCATGCGTTCGAGAAGAGGTCGGCTCGGGTCCCGGAGGCGGAGGTCGTGATCGCCGAGGCCCGATGGGAGGACTTCCGGGCCCGGATGAACGAGCAGCCGCGTCGCCGGCCAAGGGCCGCCGGGGCGGACGCACCATAGGTTCCGAGAGGGGACTCCGGCGGGAGAGGAACGATATCGAGAGGGGTTACCAATTCTGGTAACGTACAGCGCATGGGTGAGTCATGGGTGAGCCCGATCGGAGCGCGCGTCGCTGACGACATCGCCGAGTGGGAAGCGCGGGACCCCGAGTTCAGGGCTGAGCGCGAGCGTCTGCGCCCGTATGCAGACCTGGCCAAGCTCGTCGTTCGTCTCCGCGCCCGAGAGGGCCTGTCCCAGGATGAACTGGCCCGGCGAATGGGGACGACCAAGGCTGCCATCTCGCGCCTAGAGAGCGGCCGCCACCGGCCGACCATGGAAACCCTGCGCCGGCTCGCAGAGGCACTGGGTGGCCGGCTGCTGGTGACGATCGAGCTGGCTCCGGAAACCCAGCGCGGAGTGCCTGAGCGATCGCACGATGCGGTCGCCCTTTAGCACCATCTGCCAGACAACCTAATTCCGGCCACAGCGCGTCGTGGGCCGTGAGTTGTTACGATGGGTGCGCACAGCGCTGAGCGATCACTACCGCGGAGGTAGGTGGTTCGAGTCCACCGCGGCCCACCACCTCGATACGTCGAGGGCTTCGTCCCCAATCGGGCGGCAAGCAGGCGGTCATGCCGCCCGCAGCATCTTTACACGGCGCGATGTTGCATTTGAGTGTGCCCCTCCGTACATTTGTTCCCGCGCCAGTTCTCTGAGTCGCCAGTCCAGTGCGGCTCGAACGTACGGGGAGGTATGCGTGGCGAGGTGGAGATGTGCAGTCTGCAAGCTGACGATGAACAAGGGCGTGGCCTGCCTTCTGAAGGCCGTCGAGATCGACGGCCGGGCATACCTACGAGTGCCTTACCTCGCCGGCAAGGACGTCTGGCCCAGCCATCGTCACCCCCTACCTGAGTTCTGTCACGACTGCTGCGTAGCGCTCGGGCAGCTGCACCACTTGGGCTGTGACATGGAGGCGTGCCCATGCTGGGGCGAGCAGTTCATGATGTCCGGGTGCTTCGAGTCCATGCCGCTGGCGCCGCTCCCTCCAGTGTGAGCAGGCAGCGATAAGCCCTGATCAGCGTGGTGAGCTACCCATCGTCGGTCGGGCCCGAGTCGACCACGGCGATCATGGCCTGGATGGCCTTCTCCAATTCGGGGAGATCGTTGTCGACAGTGACCTGCAAGATCGAATGCGCTGTGTCGAAGTAGCGGTGGGCAAGGTGATCGCGCATTCGGGCGATCTGGCGCCATGGGATGGATGGCTGCGTGTTGAGCAACTCGTCAGGCAGTGCCTTGACCGCCTCGCCAATCTCGAGCAACCGAATCCGTACGGCGTCAAAGACGAGGCCATCGGAGAGGCCGCCGCGCTCCAGGTGCGAGCGAATTGCCTCGATGGCCGCCTCGATGTCCGCGAGGCGTTGCCGATCGCGATACGTCACAGTGGGACCATTTCTTGGTCGACACGCTTGCGGATCTGTGGCTTCAGACTCTCCGCCGGCGCCAGGTCCACGCGCGCACTCACGATGTCTTCCAGTTCAGCCTCTATGCGTCCCAGCCCGAATAGGCCCAGTCCAGGCGGCAGATCTGCGAGCAGATCAACATCGCTGTCGGGACGATCATCACCGCGGGCCACGCTGCCAAACACTCGCAGCCCGGTGATGCCGTGGGCCGCAGCCGCCGCGACCAGCCTGTGGCGGTTGCGGCGGACTCGGCGCCCCACCGGTCCGGACAACCGGGCCAGCCCTGGCGGCTCCGGGCCAAGACTCAAGACCAAATCGTGCCCGGTGGCTTCGATGAGAGCGGCGAGGGTGGGAACAGCAGGCTGCCGATGCCCCGATTCATATGCGCTGATCACGCTCTGGGTGACGCCCGCCCGGGCTGCCAGCTCCATCTGGGACAGCCCAGCACGCCGTCGAGCCTCGCGGAGCAGGCGGCCTGCGGTCGACTCTGGACGCACACGGCCATTATAGCGGATCGTCAATGGAGCGGACCGATCGATCCCATCCGGGGACGCGCCAACTGAGCCTGCCAGTTGGCCGCACGGATGCGGCCGGTCAGACCTGATGCGAAGAGCGGCCACATGACGCGCCGCAGGGCCCGTACGGCAGAAGTCCCCGAATTTCTTGTGCCAGAGTGTCGGATCCGGAGAGGGGCGTCCGTAGAGCAGGTGAGAGGCGGCCGGAGGAGGCTGCCAGGATGAAGGAGTCATGAGATGACGCGGTACCTGATCTCGTTCAATGACGGCGCGATGGCCCATATCCCCGAGGAGGACTTTCCCGACGTGGCCAAGGCCGCGCAAGCGGTGGTCCAGGAGGCCGTGAACGCCGGCGTGTGGGTTTACAGCGCTGGCCTGGAAAGCCAGAAGGCGAGCGTCGTGGCCACCGACGGGACGGTCACCGACGGCCCGTACCCCGAGACCAAGGAGGTCATCGGCGGTTTCGCGGTCGTCGACGTGTCCTCACGCGAGGAGGCGCTGCGGTGGGCTGCCAAGACCGCCGTCGCCTGCCGCTGTGCCCAAGAGGTGCGGGAGCTCCTGCCCGACCCGCCCGCAATCACCGCGATCCTCCGCCACGCGGATAGCCGACTGCGACGTCCCGACGACGTCTGATCGAAGGAGACCCCTACGCGGACGCCCACCGAAACCATCCCCGGCGTGCTCCGGTGATGCGGTTCACGGGCCGGCCAGCTGGTCGCGGCGACGGGTGTGGTACCCGGTATCGGCGGTGTTGCCGGCGAGACCGATGGCCCGTCGTACGCGGCCCGCGACTCCTCGCTCCGGCCCAGCCGGCGCAGCAGCTCGGCGCGGGTGGCGTGGAACGCGTGGTACCCCTCCAGCGGCAGACCGTCAACCTCTGCCAGCGCGACCTCCGGGCCGTCGAGCTCGGCGACCGCGATCAACCGTTTGAGCCGCACGATCGGCGAGGGGTCGAGGCGGACCAGTTGATCGTAGAGCGCGACGACCTGCGACCAGTCGGTGTCACGGACATCGCGGGCGCCGGTGTGGACCGCGTTGATCGCGGCGAGGATCTGGTAGCGCCCTGGCGCCTGGCCGGAGGCGAGGCGCGCACGGACCAGGGCGTGGCCCTCGGCGATCAGCTCGCCGTCCCAGGCGCCGCGGTCCTGCTCGTCGAGAGCGACGAGCTCACCGCTCGCCGACACCCGCACAGCGCTGAGTGCCCGCTACCGCGGAGGTAGGTGGTTCGAGTCCACCGCGGCCCACCACTCGTCCCTTCGCTAGTGCTCGTGCGGTACGAGCGGTCGAGTCACAGGCACGACTGTCAGCAAGTGCCCGAGACCCAGAAAGTCATCGGGGTTCGTCGTGAAGAGGGCGAGGCCCTCGGCGATGGCGGTGGAGGCAATCATCAAGTCCACCACCCTGGCTCTCGGTTTGCGTCCGATCGCGATCGCCGCCGCCGCCACCTGACCATAGATGCGAGCCGCCTCGATATCGAACGGGATGGGGTCGAAATCGGCCTCGGCGCGCTGGAGCACGCTCATTCGCCGCGCTCGCTCCGCGCGCTCGTCGTAGGCGCTCTGCTCATCGTTGCTCCGCACTTCGTGCGGGCCCGCCGACAGCTCGGCCAAGGTCACAGTGCTGATCGCCATCTCGCCAGGCAGCTCAGCTCCGTCGACCCAGCGACGGAGGATCAGGATGTTGGTGTCGAGGAGCCCTCGCTCAGGCCGCTCAGCGGTCATATCGGTCCGTCGTCCGCTGTTCCAGCGCGGCTTCCTGGTCGGCCCGGAACGCGTCGAGGTCGATTGACGGAGCGCCGCGCGACATGGTGGCGAACTCTTCTCGTGTGACGAACCGCCGGCGCCTGCGCAGCGGGATCAGCTCGCCGATGCGATGGCCGTCGCGAGTGACGGTGAACGCCTGTCCACGCTCGACGGCGTCCATGATCTCCCTCGATCGATTCCGCAGGTCGCGCTGGGTGATCTCGGGCTGAGAGGTCATGCCTGCCATGTTACCTCGGAATGGCACCGCGTGCTACATGGTGCCATTCCTCAATGCGCACTCACCGAAGGAGCCGCGGTGGGCCGCGGTGGACTCGAACCACTTACCTCCTCGGTTCGCTGGATACTCGGGCTCGACAACACGCAGACCGCTCCAGGACCAGATAACCAGCCAGTTGTTGGGCTCGGCGCCGTTTGTGGCCGCATTGTGGCATCCGGACACCACGGCACCCTCGACCTCTGACTCAGCGCCGGCGGGCGCTGTCGGTGAGATGCCGAGGTGGCGCGTCAGACGTCCGCCTGCCGGCCGCTGGAGCCGGCGAACTCCTGGTTCGCGACAGCTCCAGGCCGCCGGGCAGTGATCGCCTGATCAGCCGCGCGGTGACATCGGCGGTCCGACGTGCCGCACGCCGTAGCGAGCGGCGATCTGGTCGAGCATTGCGATGTCCGGCACTGCGGGTGGCGGCAGCCCAGGGCCGTCGGCCGGTCTCCCGCCCTCGATGTGAAAGCGCTCCATGCCGCCCGGCAGGAGCAGCTCCAGGATCCTGGCGGGCGCACCGCCCTCGACGACGAACGAATGGGGTACATCCCTGGGCAGGAACACGAACGAGCCCGGCCCGGCCTCGAATCGCTGGTCGCCGACCTGGAAGCTCACCCGTCCCTCGATCACGTACATCGGCTCGTCCTCACTGCTGTGGACGTGCAGCGGGGGTGAGAATCCCGGCGGGACCACGGCCTCGATCAGGCCGAGCGCGCCTGCGGTCGTCTCAGCCGTGGCCAGCACGGTCATGCGAGTCGCGAGGAACCACACCGCCTCCGCGCCGTCTCGATCGGTCATCCACGGGGTCTGGATCTTGGCCTGCGTCATCGTGCACACCTCCAAATAAGCAGGAATCCTGCCTATAGTGTCAGGATTCCTGCCTATAATGTCAAGGGTGGCGGATTCAGACCGGGACGACGAGATGATGATCGGGGCCCTCGTTTGGATCACAGCGCTCGAGCTCCGGCACCGAGTAGCGGCCGCGCTGGACGCCGAGGGGACCTTCGACGACTACCGGCCGACACACGAGGCCGTCTTCCAGTGGCTCGGGCCTCAGGGAGATCGCGTCAGCGAGCTTGCCCGGCGCGCAGGCATGACGCGGCAGTCGATGGCGGAGCTGGTCGACTACCTCGAGGCTCATGGCTACGTCGAGCGCGTCCCCGATCCCATCGACGGGCGGGCAGTGCTCGTACGGCGCACCGACCGGGGCTGGATGGTGAACCGCGTTGCCAGACGGGTCGTCGAGGAGGCGCAGGCGGAGTGGGCGCGCGCGCTCGGCCCCGATGAGTTCGACCAGCTGCTCAGCCACCTGCGGCGCCTTGCCGGCTTCATCGGGCGGCCTGCTGGCGTCGCGGGCCACCCCAGAAGCAGAGGAGATGCGAGATGATCGTCAGGGTTGCCCGTTTCGACCCGATGCCGCCCGAGGTCGAGGCGGCGATGCTCGACAACATCCGAGTACGGTTCCGGGCCGCCCTGCAGGCCCAGGATGGCGTGGACGGCCTCTACTGGGCGCGGGACGAGGACGGCAGTTGGCTTTCGATCTCGTTCGGCGACAGCCGAGAGGCGATGGAACGGGCAAGCCGTGAGGCGAACGCCGCTCCCCTGCTCCCCCATCAGCGGCCCGAGCTGATCCCGTCTCCGGCCTCGGTGGACATCTATGAGGTCGTCGAACGGGGTTAGCGGCCGCCGGCTGCGGGCCGACGAGGGAAAGGCTGGCCCGGCGGCCGAGGCAGTAGCCGCCTGTACGCCGGTCGCGCAGATTCAAGTCGAACACCGGACCACCTAATTCCGGCCACAGCGTTCCGCGATGGGCGAGTTGATACGATGCGGTGGCAGAGCGCTGGGTGCCCGCTACCGCGGAGGTAGGTGGTTCGAGTCCACCGCGGCCCACCATCATTTTGAGTTCAGTCAAGCCAGATAACGCCCTTTGGCGTTATCTGCACCGGTGCCACGCCCGATAACATGCGCCCGATGGCCGCGCAGTTTTCCGTGGTGCAAACGTCCCCGCCCGACCTCTGGTGGTCGATGTGGGAAACAGCGAACGTTCCCTCCGCGCCGGGGGCGCGTCGCGTCGGACGCTCGACACGTATCGCGACGCGGCGACGTTGTTTCACGACTTCCTGGTCACGCGCTCCCAAGCTTCGTCGGCCTTCGAGGACGGTGCGACACGTGAAGATCCGGAGTGGTCCTGGTGGGTGTGGCCGAGCGAGGTCGCCGGACACGGCGCATGGGCTCGGCTCGAAGCCGGCGATCCGAGAGCGGCGGTGGCGGCGCTCCAGCGCACGGAAGACGGCCTCCCCGTGCGCTACCCCAATAGCCGCTTCTTCTGGCTCGCTCGACTTCTGGGTGCCACGCTGGAGGCCGGGGCATGGAGCGACATCGAAGGCGTGATCGAGGTGGTCCTGCCTGTCGTCGGCAAGATCCGCTCTGGTCGCTCGGTCCGGCTGCTGCGCGTTGGCGTCGGGCGCCTGGCTGCACCCGATGTGCCGCCCCCTCTTGTGGACGCAGGCGCGCAACTCGGCGAGGTCTGCGAGCGGCCGGCTACGACATGAACCAGTGTGCGCCCCGACGGTGTGATCAGAGGCTTTCGCATGCTCGTGGTCGGCGGCCAGTTTCCGTTTCGCGATGGTTACGTCATTGGGCCTGAAGGTGCGCACGAGTGGGTGCAGCGTGGGCATGCCGGGCAACGCGACGCGGTCCAGTTGCCGACGATCATCCGAGAGTGCAGGCCCCTGCCCAGCGATGAGTGGGCGCACTTCGCTATCGGCATCGAGCAGTCCGGCATCCTGGACGTGGTGGGCAATCCCTGGGCGGAGCGACTTGTCGATCTGCGCGTCGCGTCCGTGGCCGAACCACTCCTGGATCTTCTGACGATCAACAGTTCCTGGAATCCGGCGAAGGTACCACCGAACCTCGAACCACGCTGAGCGATGGAGTTGTATGTGCGTGGCATTCCTCGCTGCCGACAGCCAGCGAGCTTGCGGGGTTCAGTCCAAGCCGGCGGTCTGGTCGAGCAGGTCGTAGAGGGCGTCGATCTCGATATCGCCGTACGGGGTCGGGACGAATTCGCCCGGGCCGTATGCTTGCCATCCCTGGATGCGCGCATCGCGGATGCGTGCGACTTCGATCCGTCGGCTGTTCTGATCGGCGAGGAGGAGAAGCTCGAGGCTGGGAGATTCGGCGTAGAGGGAAGCCTTCTCGCGGCGATCACTGTGCTGGGTCGACGGTGAGAGCACCTCGACGATCATTGTTGGATCCGTCTCGTACCGATCGCGGGTGGACGGCGAGCAGAGGACCATGAGATCCGGGTAGTAGAAGTTGCCGTTCCTCGTCCGCAGCAGGCGGTCGAAGGCCCGGGCGCGGCAGCCGCGTGATCGGGCCAGCGGACCGATGAGCTCGTAGATCAGGAGGGCGAGGGCATTGTGCCGATCGGAGCCGCCCGCCAGCGCATAGACTCGACCGCTCACGAGCTCATGGCGCTGCTGGGAGGCCAGCTCCCCGGCGAGGAACTCCTCTGGAGTCGTGAAGGCGAGCGCCTCGGCCATACCGAGATCGTACATCGGAGGGTGCAGAGGTTCGAGCGCTGCGGCCCGGTCCACCGCGACGCATGCCGTCAGAAGGGTCGTGGATCAAGGTCAACTCAGACCCGATAACACCGGCCGTTCTGGCGGGACTCCCGATCTCCGGCTACACCGCTGCGGGCCGACTACCGCGGAGGCACCTGGTTCGAGTCCACCGCGGCCCACCAAGCCCACCGTTGGTCGGACTGCGCGAGCCGGTTCGATGGTCACGTGCGCGTCCTTAGCCGCACCCCGTACGCCGCCGCCCATCTGCCGTCCGCCTTGGCCGCCTCGACCTCGGCGAGGCCGGACGGTCGCATACGGCCGGACGCGATCAGCGCATCGACCTTGGTCACGTTCACCAGAGACCAGGCGCTCCTCGGTCGGCGGTGCGTGTATCGCTGCAAGAAGTAGGTCTCGTCCTGGGAGTGGCGGAGGCCGTCGATCCACCCGTAGCAGAGGACGACGTCCAGGGCCTCGTTGGCCGTGACTGAGGGGACGCCCGAGCCCTTCTTGGCAAGGCGCAGCCACACACCGGTCGACCGCTCGTGGTGCTCAGCCAGCCAGGCCTCCCATGCGGCGGCATCGGGGCACTCGATGACCGCCAACCCCTGGTACTCCTCCACGCCGGCCAGAATACCGTGTGGATTGATGACCGAGACATTGAGCGCATCCCGTGGGTCACGCGGGAACCGGTCGGGGCGGTCGCGCAGCTGCGGTTGGTCCCTTCCTCGGGCCACCCCCGAACCAGGGGAACGGCCGTCGGCTTGCAGCAGGCGGGCGTCTTCGTCTGCGAACGACGGTACCGGACCGGTCCCCAGCGAAACGTGCGGCTCAAGCCTGTGCCTGGCCGTACTTCATCGACCGGCCGCAAGCAGAGGCGGGCCTGGCGGCGATGGCCGTCCGGTATCCGGCCGTTTGTGGTCGAACGCCACTCCCTGACCTGACCTGACCAACGCCATCCATGCGTGAACCCTGCCCTGGCGCAGACCGAGTCACGGTACCCTGGACCTCCAAAGGAGCAGCCGTGTCGATCGAGGAGAACAAGCGGGTGGTGGCGAACTTCGTAGAGGTGTGCCAGAACCAGCACAACCTGACGGCGGCGGACGAGATCTTCCACCCTGACTTCGTGAACCACTACGCTCCAGAGGGGCGCCCGATCGCGCCGACGCCCCGGCCAGCCGGCGGGTTCCAAGCCTTCTACGGCATGCTGCTGCGGGCGTTCCCTGATGCCACGATGGAGATCGACGAGCAGCTTGCGGAACGTGACCTCGTGGCCACCCGCAAGACCCTACGTGGGACCCACCGCGGCGAGCTGTGGGGGCTGCCGCCGACGGGCAACCGGGTGGAATGGGAGTTCATCGACATCTTCCGCATCCGCGACGGAAAGTTCGTGGAGCACTGGACGCACATGGACCTCGAGGCCCTGCGCTTACAGATGCGCACGCGCGAGTAGGACGCCGTCCATCAGGAGTGCTGCCCTGGTTTCTCCCTGCCGTCCCGTATCTGTCGTGATCGCGATTCGGCGCGAGTGAAGACAGATCCCCAAGCTCGCGGAACGGCAATCAATCAGGCTTGGGGTGGTATATACTCCCGGTATAGATCAGGAGGTTGCCATTCGATATGCCCGATGCTGGAGTCGCGAAGCTCTTCCGCAATGGCCGGAGCCAGGCGGTGCGTCTGCCGCAGGAATTCAGGTTCCGAGGTGATCGCGTGCGCATCCGCCGCGTTGGCCGCGGCGTTCTCCTGGAGCCCATCCTCGATCCCACCGAGTGGTTTGCAGAGTTGGACAGCCTGGGTGCCGAACCGTTCATGGCCGAAGGGCGCAACCAGCCCGAAACGCCGGCGCGTGACGTCTTCGAGTGACCTACCTGCTCGACACCAACGCCTGCATCGCTCTCATCAACGGGAAGCCGGCTGAAGTCAGGCACCGATTCGAGTCGGCGGCCGCAGATGGCGCCGCGATCGCAACCTCGTCGATCGTGACCTATGAGCTCTGGTATGGCGTTGCGAAGAGCGCACGGGCTGATGCGAATGCCGATCGCCTGACCGCCTTTCTTGCCGGCCCCATCGACGTGATCGACTTCACAGAGGAGGATGCGCGTGAGGCCGGGAACGTGCGAGCCGCGCTGGAGGCGGTCGGGAGGCCGATCGGCGCCTACGACCTCCTGATCGCTGGGCAGGCGCGCCGCCTCGGCGCGCGTCTGGTCACCGCGAACGGCGGCGAGTTCGGTCGTGTTTCGGACCTGCGCTGGGAGGACTGGTCCGACCGGTAACTGCTGTCAGTCACCGGCCGTTTCGCCGGAATCCCGATCTCCGGCCACACTGCTGAGGGCCGTCAGCGCACTCGGGCGAAGGCAGACTCCGTCAGCGTGCTTGCCGTCCGCACGGCGCTGGCCACGGCATCCTCGACACTGAGCCCGCAGAGGTCGGTGAGGCAGAACAGCGCCTCGGCGCTGACGACGACGGCCAGGTCCCGCTGCAGTTGCGCGGGCCGCTGCGGGTCCACCGCCTCGAGGGCGTCGAGAAACGGGGCCAGCGCGTGCTCGATCAGCCCAAAGCGGATTCCCGGCCGGGCGGCTGCCAGCTCCGGCCGGACGATGGTGGCGGAGATCATGGCCCGCACGGCAGCCTGGCGCTCGGCGACGCCCTCGAGCAGGAAGCGGGTGGCGAAGGCTATCCGCTCGACAGGGTCGTTCGACGATGCCACCGGTCGCAGCGCCTCCGACGGGCTCGGCCACGCGTCGACGAAGGCCGCCGCCAGGAGGGACGCCAGGTCCGGGAAGTACCGGTACGCGGTGGCCTCCGACACCAGCGCCTCCCGCGCCACCTCCGGCATGGTCACCGGCCTGTGGTCCCGCATCAATCGACGGCCGGCCTCGACGATTGCTCGCCGGGTGCGCGCCTTCTGATTGGTCCTCCCGCTGCTCGCCGCGATCATCTCATCGCTTCCCCGTGCTTCGTGCAAGTCGACCTCCTTCATGAGAGTTTACTTGCATCGCCGCGTGAGGATGCGCTACCATCTTGAGAGTTAACTCTCACGATGAAGGAGGAAAGGAGCATGGACGTTGCCGTCATCCACCCCGACGGCGGAGAAGCCATCCAGCTCGGTCCGATCCGCATGCGGATCCTGGAGGATGGCAGCACCACCGACCACCGTCTCGGGATGGGGGAGATCACCCTACCCCCACACACCGACGGGCCACCGCAGCACCGCCACGCTCGCCACGACGAGGGCTTCTACGTCGTCTCCGGTACCGCCCGCTTCACGGTGGGGACGTCGACCTACGACGCGCCCGCCGGCACGCTGGTCATGGTGCCACCCGGTGCTCCGCACACGTTCGCCAATCCTGGGGAAGAGGCGGTGGTGCTGCTCAACACCTTCACCCCTGATCTCTACGTGCGGTACTTCTGGGACCTGCGCGACATGATCGCCGGCGAGCAGCCGCTGACCGCTCAGGCGACCATCGAGGTGATGGCCCGCTACGCCACGGTGCCCTCATCCGACTTCGCCGACGGAGGTGAGCGTGGAGGTGGCTGACACCCGGATCGTGCACCCGGACCCCGATCTGCCGATCACGCTGCAGGAGGCCGGGCGCGGCCGTCCGGCGCTGGTCCTACACGGAGGCGGCGGACCGGCGACCGTGGCCGGCATCGCCGCACACCTGGCGGACGCCTTCCACGTCCTCACGCCGACTCACCCGGGCTGGGACGGCACAGAGCGACCCCAGCGCGTGCGCACGGTCGCCGACCTGGCCTGCGCCTACCTTCACCTCCTTGCCCAGGAGGACCTCCGCGAAGTGCTGGTCTGCGGCTCGTCCATCGGTGGCTGGCTGGCCGCCGAGATGGCACTCGGTGACGAAGACCATCGGATCACCCGCCTGGTGCTGCTCGACGCCGTCGGCGTGCACGTCGAGGGAGAGCCCATCCGCGACTTCTTCGCCCTCGATGCCCGGGGCGTGGCGGAGTACTCCTTTCACGACGCCGACCGCTTCTACGTCGACCCCGCCACGGTGCCCGCCGAGCAGGCGGCGATCCGGCAGGCCAACCTGGCCACCATGCGGATCCTGGCCGGCGACTCCATGCACGACCCGGGCCTGTTCGGCCGCCTGGGCCGCATCGACGTGCCGACGCTGGTCATCTGGGGAGACAGCGATCGCATCGTGACGCCCGAGTACGGCCGGGCCATGGCGGATGCCTTTGCCAGTGCGCGATTCGCGGTCGTCACCGACGCCGGCCACCTCCCCCACATCGAGAAACCGGCCGCCACCTTCGAGGTGCTCGACGCGTTCCTCGCCCCGGTGAACCGCTGACCTGGCACTGCTATTCGAGCTACAGCCGAACGCTCCTCCGAGGTAGTGGAGACTAAGGCGTTTCCTGCTCCAGAGGCCACTGTCGCCGGCCGTGGTCGGCGCCTTCCTGGTGACCTACGGGGTCGCCCTGCGGATGCCCTCGAAGGGCTCGATGATGACGATTGGTGTGGCGGGGCGGTTGCGCATCGCCCCGACTCGGACTAAGCTCATGGAGTTCACGCCTGTGTTCAGGCACAAGGGGGTTCATAGAATGTTGCGAAGAGGTGTCTTTGTTTGCGCGCTTGCGAGCGGCGTCGCGCTCCTCACCTCATCGACCGCTCTGGCGGCCGTGACGCCTGTTCTCATAACGGGACCGTCGCCTTATGCCGCATGTTCGCAGTTCGACAACTCCCTGACCGGGAGGACCTACCTCAACGCGGAGGTCGAACCGCAGGTAGCCGTGCACGGCAGCACTGCGGTCGCCATGTGGCATCAGGACCGCCGCTCGAACGGTGGCGCCCACGGCATCGGCGTCGGCCATTCGACCAATGGCGGCGCCACCTGGACGGAAACCACCATCGCCCTGGACGCGTGCAGCCCCAACACTCAGCCAGCGCTCAGCAACATGTTCCGGACCTCGGACCCATGGGTGTCGATCGGACCGGACGGAATCGCGTACGGGTCCGCGCTCTCCTTCAACATCACAGTCCCCAACAACGCCAACGCCGTCGTCGCGGCGCGCTCGACCGACGGCGGCGCGACGTGGGACCACATCCAGCCGATCCCGGGAGCTTTCTTCCAGACCGCCGACAACAGCACGGACAAGAACTCGACCACGGCCGACCCGACCCGGAACCAGACCGCTTACACGGTCTGGGATACGCTGGTCCTGCCCACCGACAACCCTGACGACAACCCGCACACGCAAGCCTACACCGGCCCCGCCTTCTTCTCGAAAACGACCGACGGCGGCAAGACGTGGAGCCAGGCACAGATCATCGTCAACACGGGCAACCGCCAGCAGACGATCGGCAACGTCATTGTCGTCGACCCGCGGAACGACACCCTCTATGACTTCACCGACCTCATCCTTCCGCCCAACACCCCCTTCAACGGCACGCACAGCAACGCGCAGCTGGCCTTCGTCAAATCGACCGACGGCGGGTCGACGTGGACACAGCCTCAGGTCATCGCGCCCTTCAACAGCCTGGGGGTGGTCGACCCCAACACGGGCGCGCGCGCGCGCGTTGGCGACGGGCTCGAAGAGGTCGCAATCGACCCGTCGACCGGCAAGCTCTACGTCGTCTACGAGAGCTCGAGCAACTTCAACAAGAACCAGAAGCAGAGCGCCGGATCGTGGGATGACGAGATCCTCCTCGTCACCTCGACCGACCAGGGCGCGACGTGGAGCGCGCCGAAGGTGATCCACACCGCGAATGGTCTGCCGACCTTCACCCCGACCGTGGCCGTCAATGGTGGCCGCGTTGCGGTGACGTACTACGACAGCCGCAGCCTGCAGCCGGGCCAGACGGCCAACTGGCCGACCGACTACTGGGTCGAGTTCTCGACCGACGGTGGCGCGACGTGGGGCGGGGAGCAGCACGTCGCGGGCACGTTCGACCTCTCGACGGCTCCCGTGGCACGCGGGTTCTTCCTCGGCGACTACGAAGCCCTGCAACCCAGCGGCAGCGGCTTCCTGGCCGTATTCGTCACGACCAACTGCGACGCACCGTTCCCGTCCAGCAACCCGCTGTGCGCCCCGGCGAGCAGCAACACCACGCCGACCACCAACACGAACCCAACCGACGTCTTCAGCGCGTCACTGCCGTAACACTCGACCGGCAACTCAGGGCGGGCGTGTGAGCCCGCCCTTTCCTTTCGCTCCATGTATTCGGCAGCCTCTTGACCTCGCCCCAGGGGCAGGCCCGATGATCCGGCCATGAGCCACATGGGGCCAGCCGCGTTCTCAGCCGCGACCGGGCTTTCGGCGAAGGCCCTACGTCTCTATGAGGAGCGGGGCCTGCTGGTGCCGGCGCTCATCGATCCGAACACCGGCTACCGCCGTTTCGGGCCCGAACAGGTCGACAACGCCAGCCGGATCGCGCTGCTGCGCCAGGCTGGCATCGGGCTCGCCGACATCGGCCGCTTCCTGGCCGCCCCCACTGCCGCTGCCATCGAGGGATGGCTGGCGGACCTGGCCGGCGAGACCGAGGCCCGACGCCGGGCGCTGGCGGCGCTGGCTCGCGCCCTCGGCCTGGCCACGTCAGGAGGAAAGGAGAACGCCGTGACCGTGATCATCCGCGCCGCCGATTCCCTGGCTGAACTCACCGAGGCCTTTGATGCCGCAGGAGCTGAATGCGACCCGCCGATCGACCACACTGACGAGCCCCGCTTCTCCGCGCTCCGGCACGCCTACCCGGACCAGCGCAACCTGCTGCTGGTGGCCGAAGTCGACGGCGCTGTCGCCGGCGCAGCCATGGGCTTCCTGTCTCCGCCGGACCATGCGACCCTACGCATCCTGGCTGTCGAATCCGGACACCGAAACCAGGGCGTGGGCCGTGCCCTGCTGCGTCAGTTCGAGGCAAGCGCAGGCCGATTGGGCGTACATCGCATCTCCCTCGGGCCCGACGCCGCTACCGGCTTCTACGTTCGTCACGGGTATCAGACGATGCTCCTCCTCCAGTGGGTGTACGAGCCGGACCGGTACGAGAACGACATCGAAGCACTCCTGAACGGCCCGGCCAGGGGCATGCAGAGCCGCCGGTCATCCTTCAATGGCGTGCCGCAGCTTTTCATCGACCTCGACGAGCCCAACCCGGCCATCCAGGCCCAGGTGCGCGACCTGGCCGCGGGCGCCCACGTCGGCTACTGCATGACCCGCGTGATA
This sequence comes from Terriglobales bacterium, assembly GCA_035638495.1. GTDB lineage: Bacteria > Chloroflexota > Dormibacteria > Dormibacterales > Dormibacteraceae > CF-161. The sequence continues at coordinate 3,101 of DASQZW010000129.1, read as the reverse complement.
CACCCCACGGAAGCATCGGTGCCGGAAGAGGTTCACGTTCCGAAGTGAGCGCGTGCGCATCCGGCGGGTTGGCCGCGGCGTTCTCCCGGAGCCCATTCTCGATCCCACGGACTGGTTCGCGAAGCTCACCGAACCGAGTGCAGAACACTCTCGACCAAGCCCGTGCCTCCTCTCACGAGAAGCGTCACGGCGATGGCCGTCAGGAGAATGCCCGTGACCCTGTCCAGCAGATCCAGCGCGCGCGCAGACGCCCAAAAGCGCAGGTCGCCCTTCCCCCGCCGTTTTTGGCGCAAGGCGGCATGCCCCCACCCTGCTGACTCCGTCGGTCAGGACCCCGATGCTGATCACCCCTTGCCGGTCGTGGGCAGCACGACGAACCCCGCCAGGCAGAGTGGCGGTTCGGTGGCGAAGTTGTAGGTACCAGGGCGCACCAACCCACCACCGCGACCCTGGAACGGGAGGAATGAGGCGGGGATGGTGAACGTCAGCAGGAACCCGCCGATACTGTCTGCGGACACGGCGCCCAGGTCGGCTGCTCCAACGGAGCCTGTGAGATCGGGCTCGCCATCGTTTCCGAAGTACACGTGGACCGATGTTGGAGAGGCGGGATTGCCGCAGTCTCGACCCCGAACGGTGACGGTCGTACCGACGGGGCCTGCGGTGGGGGTGACGGCCATGACTCCCGCCGATGGGAGCGCGGCGGGCGTGGCCGACACCCCGAATGCGGCCGCGTGCGACTGATGTGCTCCTGCGGCTGCGGGGCCACACCCCATCACGGCCACGGCGAGCCCGAGCAGGCCGATAGCGCCCGAGATCCTCACGTCGTCCACTTCTAGAACGCCGCTGCGACGGCGAGCGGTTCGGGGAGGCGCGTCACTGCTCGCGAGGCCTCCATCGCTGCCACCGCCGCGAGGAGGAGGAACGTCACCGACTTTCTGTCCGAGCCCGACCGTGAGATCGTCCGGGGACGAATGCGCGTCCCCTGGTCGCTCACCGACCCAGGGCTCGCCAGCCACCGGCTCGAGCTGCTCGAAGGTGAGCTCGAGCAGCAGTCCGGCGTATCATCGGCTACCCCGACCTCGCCAAGTACGTGGTCGCGATCGAGCGTCACTAAATCCCAGTGGCTCAATGAAACAATACCTGTGGCCCGAACCAGGAGCACGGAATGCAACCCCTTCGGTATTCGATCAACGTCACATTGGACGGGTGCTGCGATCATCGGGCAGTGTTCGCGGACGAAGACCTCCATCGTCACGCGGCTGAGAACCTCGACCAGGCCGATGCCCTCCTCTTTGGCCGGGTGACTTACGAAATGATGGAGGCGGCGTGGCGGTCACCGGCGCCAACGGAAGGGAGGCCTGATTGGATGGAACCCTTTGCCCGGACGATCGACGCGGCAAAGAAGTACGTCGTGTCGAGCACCCTGGACCGGGTGGATTGGAACGCGGAGCTCGTGCGCGGGGATCTGAGGGAGGCCGTTCAGCAGCTCAAGCGTGAGTCGGGCAAGGGACTGCTGGTGGGAGGCTTGAAGCTCCCGCTGGCGTTGGCGGAGCTGGGATTGATCGATGAGTACGAGTTCGTCGTGCAGCCCAGGCTGGCGGGCCATGGGCCGACGTTGTTCGCGGGGCTGTCGAAGCATATCGACTTGAAGCTCGTGGGCCGGCTGGAGTTCGGCTCGGGGGCGGTGGCGATGCGGTACGAGCCGAGAGGGTAGCCTCTCGATCGGGCACAGCGGCCTGCGTCCGCCCCCCTTTTTCCTTCGCGTCGGCGGCGCGGGCGGAACCGACGAGTCGGCCGGCTTGTACTCTCATCATGACCCGCGCTACGAACCGGTCGCGAGGCCTCACCACGCTGGCGACAGCTTTCGTGCTCTCGGCCGCGTGCGGCACTGCTCCGGCCGCGCGGCCACCCTCAACGCCGGCAGCCGCGCCCACCATGGCGCCGCGGAGTGACCCCCCCGGGTGCGCCGGCACCGTGGTGACAGTCGGCGGCGCGCCCCCGAGCTGGGCGCTGGCGGGGTTCAGTGGCGGCGGAGTGGGGGAGCTGCCCTGGGCGATGGGGTCGCCGCCCGATGCCCTCGCATACCTGTTCGCGACGCAGCTTGTAGCCGCCGGCCAGCGGCCGGACGGCACCTCGAACAAGGTCCTGTGGGTTACGAGAGATCCGTCGCATGACGTGATGATCGAGGGCCGGCCGCTGGGCCGGTCGCGTCCGGTCGTGCGCGTCCGCGGCCAGATCACCTACGGCAACCAGCTGCCAAGTCAGGTAGACGTGCCCACGCCGGGCTGCTGGTCGTTCGTAGTCTCTCGGGCCGGCCGCCCTGGGCAGACCAGCACGATCAACCTGGACGTGCTGCCTGCCGGAACACTACCCACCCGACCGTCGGCCACCCCGGTCGTGGGTAGAAGGTAGGCCCATGGCCTGCTGACGGGAGGACCGACCGGTGGGGCCGCCAGCGCGCTGTCCTCCTCCCCGGACGTCCCGATGATGCCCGACGTCGCGGGAGTGGTCGCGAGTTGGGTATTATTGCGGTCACGCTTCCAACCGAAGTCCACGCGCCCCGATGAGGGGACGGCGGGGAGCGCTCGGGCCCGGCCCCGCCGGACGCCGTTGCGCGATCCCGGCCGGGGTGTGGCGGAGGAGGCGAAGCAGCACCTTGACAACTGAAGAGTGGGAAAGACTCTGTAGAGTCGCACGACTCAGGGCTAGGCCCTGGGTCCCTGTCCTTTGGACGGAGAGTTTGATCCTGGCTCAGGGTTAACGCTGGCGGCGTGCCTAACACATGCAAGTCGAGCGAGGGCTCGCGTCCCGCAAGGGAGGCGGGTTCCTAGCGGCAAACGGGTGAGTAACACGTGGGCAACCTGTCCTCTCGCGGGGGATAACACCGAGAAATCGGTGCTAATACCGCATGTCATCGTCGGAGGCATCTTCGGCGAGAAAAGCAGCGATGCACGAGGGGGTGGGCCCGCGGCCTATCAGCTAGTCGGTGGGGTGACGGCCTACCGAGGCATTGACGGGTAGCTGGTCTGAGAGGACGACCAGCCACATGGGGACTGAGACACGGCCCCAACTCCTACGGGAGGCAGCAGTGAGGAATCTTC
>DASQZW010000128.1:0-8252 GCA_035638495.1 Terriglobales bacterium | reverse complement strand
CGGTCGTCGAGCGCGAGGTCCAGCATCGGCCACTGCCGGCTGTGGAGGATCTGGACGAGCGCCGCCACCCGGCCGGCGTTGAAGATCGCGTCCTCGCGGCTCACCTGGGCCGGCAGGACGGCGCGGGCCTCCTCGGTCGGGACCGGGCTGGGCGCCACGAACAGCGCGATCTCGAGCTCCGGCACCGGCAGACCGTGCACCTCCTCGCCGACGACCGCGACGATGCCGCCCATCACCGACGCCGCGGCGTTGTCGTAGTGGCCCTCCTCGCGGCCGGCCACGCCGATGGGGTCCTCCTCGCCGCGGAGGGCGGCGGCCGCCACCCGTGCGGCGGCGCTGCTGCCCAGGCCCACGCCGACCGGGATCTCGTTGTTCACCCAGCCGCGCATGGGCAGGACCGAGAGCGGGTTGGCACCCGCGGCGAGCAGCTCGGCGCCCTCGCCCTCGAACTCCCAGTCGGGCTCGTCGGCCTCCTCCGCCTCGACGTCCAGCCAGAGGTCGACTGCCATCGCGAGCACGTCGAAGCCCGGCCCGAGGTTGGCGATCGACGCGGGGACGCGGACCCTCACAGGCGCTTCCAGAGTCGCACGGAACGGCGATCGTATCCCATTCGCTCCGTGAAGAAGGGCAGCGACAGGGCCGACTCCGGATACGTGTCGAGCAGCGAGACGCTGGCGCCCTGCTCGCGGCCCCACACCTCGAGGGCGTCCATGAGCCGCTCGCCGATCCCGCGCCGGCGGTACGCCTCCTCGATCACCACCATGTCCACCACCAGGCGGGTCTCGGCGAACTCACGCTGCAGCTGGTAGCGGGCCGCCTGCACCGGCCGCAGGATGCGGCCGGTGGCCGCGCCCACGACCCGGCCCTCCACCTCGGCGACCAGGCGCAGGACGTCGGGCACGTCCGGCCCGTCGTCGTCCCGGCCCAGGTACTCCCGCAGCCCGTCCGACTCCGGCACCTGGAACGTGTCCGGCGCCAGCGCCGCGTAGTAGCGGCCGGCGTCCAGCCAGGCCCGGGCCAGCTCCTGGGAGTCACCCGCGCGGTGCGCCCGGACCGTGATCTCGCCGCTCACAGCTTCAGCGCCTTGGCGATGGCGCGGGCGTCGCCGTCCAGCTCGATCGGCGGCTCGACGTTGCCGATTGCCGCGTCGGGGTCCTTGAGGCCCGACCCCGTCAGCACGACCACGGTCGTCGAGTCACGCTCGACCCTGCCGTCCCGCACCAGGCGGACCAGCAGCGCCAGCGGCGCGCAGGAGGCCGGCTCGGCGAACAGCCCCTCGGTGGACGCGAGCCGGATCTGCGCCTGGAGGATCTCGGTGTCGGTGACCGCGTCGATCAGCCCGCCGGACTCGTCGCGCGCCGTCGTGGCGCCCTCCCAGCTGGCGGGGTTGCCGATCTCGATCGCCGACGCCACCGTCCTGGGCTTCGCCACGGGGTGGCCCGTCACGATCGGAGCGGCGCCTTCGGCCTGGGCGCCCACCATCCGGGGCAGGACCGAGCAGCGGCCCGCCGCGCGGTACTCCTTGAACCCCTTCCAGTACGCGGTGATGTTGCCCGCGTTGCCGACGGGCAGCACCAGGTAGTCCGGCGAGTCGCCGAGCGCGTCCACGACCTCGAACGCGGCCGTTTTCTGGCCATGCAGCCGGTGCGGGTTGACCGAGTTGACCAGCGCGACCGGGTACTGGCCGGCCAGCTCGCGGACGGTCTGGAGCGCCGCGTCGAAGTTGCCGCGCAGCGCCACCACCTTGGCCCCGTACAGGAGCGCCTGCGACAGCTTGTTCATCGCGATCTTGCCCGCCGGCACGACCACGATGGCGCGCAGGCGCTGGCTGGCCGCGTAGGCGGCGGCGGAGGCCGAGGTGTTGCCGGTCGAGGCGCACACGAGGACGCGAACGCCGTCCTCCATCGCCTTGGCCACGGCGACCACCATCCCCCGGTCCTTGAAGGAGCCGGTCGGGTTCAGACCCTCGTACTTGAAGTACAGGCGGCGCAGGCCGAGCGAAGGGCCGATGTTGCGGCTGGGGACGAGCGGCGTGGACCCCTCCTGCAGCGTGACGGCCGGCGTGGCGTCCGTCACCGGGAGCCAGTCGCGGTAGCGGTCGATCACGCCCGCGGCAGCGTTCATAGACCGTCGGAGTTTACTCAGAGGACGCGCAGGAACGCGTTGACCGCGCTGACCACGTCGAGGCCGGCGATCCGGGCGCGAGTGCGGCGGAGTGCCGCGTCCGGCGACGGATGGGTGGTCACCACGAACTCGGCGGAGACGTCGTCCGACTCCTTCTGGATCGCGCTCGCGATGCTGACACCCTCCTCGCCGAAGACCGCGCAGATGCGGGCCAGCACGCCCGGCCGGTCCGCGACCCGGCACCGGAAGTACGCGCGGGAGCAGACCTCGTCCATTGACATCACCCGCACCTCTGGGTCGAAGTCGACCGCGGCCCGGTGCTGCACCCGGCGGTGGATCGAGCGCGCGAGGTCGACGATGTCGCCGACCACGCTGGACGCGGTCGGTCGTCCGCCCGCCCCGAGCCCCTGGAGGAGGACCGGACCCACCAGGTCGCCCTCGATGTACACCGCATTGGCGGGACCCTCGACGCCGGCCAGCGGGTGCCCGTGCGGCACGAGCACGGGGTGCACACGAGCCTCCACGCGCCCGTCCCCGTCGCGGGCCGCGTACGCGAGCAGCTTGACCTCGTAGCCCAGTTCGCGCGCGTACTTGAAGTCGACCGGCTCGACGCCCTCGATCCCCTCGCGGTAGACCTGGTCGGGCCGGACGCGGGCCCCGAAGCCGATCGAGGCCATGATCGCCAGCTTGTACACGGCGTCGTAGCCGCCGACGTCGTCCGTGGGATCCGCCTCCGCGTAGCCCGCCGACTGCGCCTCGGCGACCGCCTCTGACAGCGTCCGCCCCTGGTTGGCCATGCGGCCCAGGACGAAGTTGGTGGTGCCGTTGATGACGGCCATGATCCGCTGGATGTCGTTGGCGACCAGGTCGACCTTGAAGGTGCTGATCAGCGGGATGCCGCCGCCGACGGCGGCCTCGAAGTAGACGTCGACATTCATCTCGCCTGCCAGGTCGAGCAGCTCCGGGCCGTGCTTGGCCATGACCAGCTTGTTCGCGGTCACGACGTGCTTGCCGCCGCGGATGGCGCGTTCCAGGAAGGTGCGGGCCGGTTCCTCGCCGCCCGCGACCTCGACGACCACGTCGATGACGGGATCGTCCAGCACGTCCGCCGGGTCGGTCGTGAGCAGGCCCGGCGGGACCTCGACCGAGCGGCGCCGCGCCGGGTCGCGCACGAGCGCGCGCTCGAGGACGAGGTCGACGCCGGCGCGCCGTCGGAGCGCGGCGGGCCGCTCCAGCAGCCGGTCGGCGACCTGCGCGCCGACGGTGCCCAGTCCGATCAGTCCGATATGAAGCGCAGCCTGCTGCATTCCCGGATATTGTCCAGATTGCGCAGGGTGGGCCAGTAGTGAGACAGTACAGGCGCGATGGTGGGGGACACGGCCGCCGCGCTCGTGATCGTGGTCCTGGTGATCGTCGGAATCATCGAGGCGATCTCCAGACGCGCCAGCCGGGACGAGGTTCTGCCACCGTCGAAGGTCCGCGAATTCCACCGGCGCCTCGGCACCAGCCACGAGAACCTGCGCAAGAAGGGCAAGTAGCCGCTACGGCGCGGTCGCGATCCAGAGGCCGCGGCCCATCAGGCCCTCTTCGTCGTGGACGGCAGCGAGGCCCGCGGCCGCGAATGCCCCAGCGTATTCGTCTCGCGTCCACAGGTACGTGCGGTGCCGCTCGGTGCGATGTTCGACCGCGCCCGAGCGGCCGATCAGGTACTGGAACTCCATCAGGCACTCGCGGCCGTCGACCATCAGGGAGGTCATGCGCGCGACCTTGACCGAGTCCGACTCGGCCGTCACGAGCCCCACGTGACCCATGCGGATCTGCTCCGGAGCGAGCCACGGCTCCACCACCACGACGCCCCCGGGAGCGACGTGCGCCGCCAGTCGGTCGACCGCACGCGGCAGGTCGGCCACGTACCCGATCGAGCTGAAGAGGCACGTCACGACGTCGAACCGCCTCCCCAGCTCGATGGTCAGGAGGTCCCCGACGTCCGCCCGCAGGCCGCGCGCCCGGGTCAGCTCGACCATCGCCGGGTCGAGGTCGACGCCCTCCACCCGGTAGTGCTCGGCCAGGAGCGCCAGGTGATGGCCGGTGCCGCACGCGACGTCGAGGAGCGTCCCGCCCTCCCGGCCGACCATTTCTCGCAGCCGCTCGACCTCCTCCGGATAGTCCTTGAAGGAGTAGACGAGGTCGTAGAGATCGGCGCTCTCGGTGAACATGCCCGGCGATCAGGGCATGTTGATCAGGTGGTCCTTGACGGTGCCCGCCCAGCCCACGTTCGCCGTCGCCAGCGCCACCACGACCAGCGAGACCAGCAGCAGGGTCGCCAGGGCCGCCGCGCCGAAGGCGGACGCCAGCGCCACCGGCCGCCGCCACGAGTCCGCCAGCCGGTCGGTCAGCTCGACGAGGTCGGGCACCTGCCGCGGGCGCCACGCCGATACCTCGGCACGGAGGGCCGACACGACGTCGCTGTCGGTGTGCTCGGGATCCACGATCACCTGTACGAACGGCCGGGGGCGGACTTTTGTTCAGTGTCGGCCGGTGGACCGCCGCCGGGCAAGGGGGAGCCGGGCGGCTGCGCGAGCCGCCGCCGCATGACGATCATCGCCTTCGCGATCCGCGACGCGACCGTCCCGCTCGGGATGCGCAGGGCGTGCGCGACCTCCTCTCGCGAGTACCCCAGGTAGAAGTGCAGGTAGACCGCGGCGCGGAGCTTGGGGCTGAGGTCGCCCAGCGCGACCTCGACCATCGTGCGAGCCTCGCTGCGCACGTAGTCGCGATCGTCCGGCGCCTGGTACAGCCGCATGGGCAGGATCCGCGCCAGTTTCTGGCGGCGCAGGTGCGAGATGGCGGTGTTGACCGCGATCCGGTGCAGCCACGCGCCCGGCGGAGCGGTCGGCTTGTAGCGAAGTCGTGCGCGGTACGCGCGCGTGAAGGCGTCCTGCGTCAGGTCCTCCGCCTCCTGCTCGTTGAGGACCATCGCGCGGATCGCGCGGAAGACGTTCACGTATTCCCGCTCGTAGAGCTCAGGGAACTGGGTGGCGGGGTCGAGGTCGCGCGAGCCGCGCCTGTCGTCCTCGGCGGACATGGTTACCCCACAGTGTGAATGGCTCAGATGTCATATGTCATCGACCAACGATCCCATCCTGGTCCCATCATGTCCTGCAAGAGGTCCGCAATTGTCACGCTTTCCGCCAGACGCGCTGCTGCGCTACGCCACCCGCGCCCTCGTCGCCATGGACGTCCCCGAGCCGGATGCGGCCCTCGTGGCCGAGAGCCTGGTGGAGGCGGAACTGGAGGGCCAGGCGTCGCACGGGCTGCTGCGCCTCCCGTTCCTGCTCGACCGGCTGCGCGCCGGACTGATCAACCCCAGGCCGGCGCTCCGGGCGATCGCGGAGCGTGCCGCGACGGTGCTCCTGGACGCGGACAACGCCCTCGGCCCGGTCGCCGGCATGCGCGCGGCGGAGCTCGCGGTCGAACGTGCGCGCGCGTCGGGGACCGGCCTGGTGGCCGTCCGGCGCGGCAACCACATCGGCTCGCTCGGCTTCTACCTGCGCCGGGTGACCGCCGGCGGCATGGTCGGGATGGCGTTCACGAACGGGCCGCCCGCGATGTCCCCGCCCGGCGGCAGCACCCCCTATCTGGGTACGAACCCGATCGCCGCCGGCTTCCCGACCACCGGGGCGCCGGTCATCGTCGACATGGCCACGAGCCAGGTCGCGAGGGGCCACATCCTGAAGGCGGCGCGCGTGCGGGAGCCGATCCCGGAGGGCTGGGCGGTCGACGCCGAGGGGCAGCCGACGACCGACCCGCAGGCCGCGATCGGCGGCCGGCTGCTGCCGCTGGGCGGCGAGAAGGGATTCGTCCTCGCACTGCTGGTAGAGGTGCTGAGCGGGGTGCTCTCGGATGCGGCCGTCGGGCCGGAGGTGGTCGGGACCTTCACGCCCGCGGACCGTGAGAGCAACGTCGGGCACTGCTTCCTCGCGATCGACCCGGACGCGCTGGCGCCCGGCTTCGCTGTCCGGATGGACCGCGTCGCGGCGGACCTTCGTCGCCTGGGCGGCCGGGCTCCTGGCGATCGCCGGCACGCGGAGCGGGCCCGCCGGCTGCTGGAGGGCGTGGAGCTGTCGTCACAGCTGGTCGCGGACCTCCGCGAACGCGTCGGCTCGGAACCGTAGAGGTCCGGTGCCCCGGATCGTCGTGCTCGGCAGCCTGAACGTGGACCTGGTCACGCGCGTGCCTGTCCTCCCCGCGCCCGGCGAGACGGTCCTCGGGGACCGCCTGCTGACGTTCACCGGCGGCAAGGGCGCCAACCAGGCGGTGGCGGCTGCGCGCCTGGGCGGTGAGGTGGCGATGGTGGGCCGGGTGGGCCGGGACGCGGGCGGCGACGCGCTGCTGCGCCAGCTGGCCGCCGACGGCGTGGAAGCGAGCGGCGTGGACCGAGACCGGGAGGAGCCATCCGGGGCGGCGCTCATCATGGTCGGCGCCGACGGCGAGAACCTGATCGCGGTGGCGCCCGGCGCGAATGGCCGCGTGGGCTCGGCCGACGTGGAGCGGGCTCTCGGCGCGGTCGGGACCGACGGCCTGCTGGTGCTGCAGCTGGAGATCCCTCGGGATGCCGCCGAGCGGGCGATCCGCCAGTGCCGGCACGTGCTGCTCAACGCCGCTCCGGCGGCGCCAATGCCCCTGGAGCTGCTGCGCGGCCTGAACGCGCTGGTGGTCAACGAGTCGGAGGCGGCGGCGCTGCTGGGACGTTCGGCGCCGGGCGTCGAGGCGGCCGCGGCGCTGCACGCGGCGGGGTGCGCGCTGGCGGCGGTCACGCTGGGGGCGGCGGGCGCGGCGTTCTGCAACGCGGACGGCGCGCGGGTGGCGGAGCCGTTCGCCGTGCGCGCGGTCGACACGACCGCGGCGGGCGACGCCTTCGTGGGCGCGCTGGCCGTCGCCCTGGCGGGCGGCCGGCCGGCGGCCGAGGCGGTGCGGTTCGCGAACGCCGCGGGTGCCGCGGCGGCGACGCGAGCGGGGGCGCAGGAGTCGCTGCCGCGCCTGGAGGACCTGCGGCGCCTGTTCGGAGTGGGTTAACGGGTTAGATTGGCGGCCGGCAATCGCGCGGATACCGTGGTCGCCGTGCCATGGCGTCGCGAGCGCTGCAGGAGTGGAGGACGACCCAGCGGGCCGAGCTCGACCGGTTGGAGGCGGCCGTGCGGGCGTCACCGCGCGCGCTGCGGCCGCTGCTGGTGGACGCGTACATCCTGCTGCTGGCCGGCCAGTTCCAGCTCTATTGCCGGAGACTGCACGACGAGGCGGTCGGGATCGTCGCCGCCCACCTCCGGCCGGCCGGCACCGCCGTGATCCTGGAGGAACTCGGACTCAACCGCCGGCTCGACCGCGGCAACGCGCACGCCGCGGCGCTCAGCGACGACTTTCGGTGGCTGGGCTCGCACCTCTGGACGGAGCTGGTCGGGATGGACCGTCGCAACGGGCGGCGCCGGACGCGGCTCGACCAGCTGAACGTCTGGCGCAACGCCATCGCCCACCAGGCGCTCCCGCTCCGCGAGGCACATGCCGCCACAGCGGCGGACACGGCCAGGACACTTCGCTGCGCGCGGCTGTGGCGCGACAACTGCTCAACGCTGGCGCTCCAACTGGACAGATTTGTAAAGAAGAGGCTGAACATCATGCTACGAATCCGACCGTGGTGATACGGTGGACGGCATGACCGACGACGAGCGGCGCCGGTGGCTCGCCGGGCTGCGCCCTGGCGACCGGGTGGCATTCACGCGCGGCCCGCTGTCCATCCGCGGCTGCGAGCTGCTGGTCCGCGAGAAGCGGCCGTACCCGTTCGCCCCAGACGACCCGCTGTGGACCGTCGGCGCGGACGCCGACGCCGAAGACGGGATCGAAGAGCAGCTCACGCTGATCCAGGAATCGCGGCTGGTGCCGCTGCCCTATCCTGGCATGACCGGCACGGCATACGTCGGTCCCTCCATGGCGCCGCGGCGCCGCGCCCGGCCGAAGGCGAAGACCGCCTCCGCCTGACGCCGCCGGGCTCACGCCGACCGGTACAGCTTCGTCAGCACGAACTCCCGGTGGCCCAGCGCCTCGGCACACGTGAGCCGGCCCTCGATGACACG
>DASQZW010000127.1:0-8878 GCA_035638495.1 Terriglobales bacterium | reverse complement strand
GACAACCCCGACGTCCGGCTGGCGCTGGCCAAGTCGATCGACCGGACCAAGCTCACGCAGGACGTGCTGAAGGGCACGGACACGGCGATCCAGACGTTCATCCCCAAGGGCATGAACGGCTACAACCCGTCGCTCGGTGATCCCCAGAAGTTCGATCCCGCGGGCGCGAAGGCCCTCCTGCAGAAGGCCGGCGTCACGCCGGCGCAGCTGTCCAAGTTCAAGCTGCTGACCCGCGACACCACCCGCAACAAGACGGTCAACCAGTTCATCTCCCAGCAGTGGCAGGACAACCTCGGGGCCAGCATCGCGGTCGACGTGATCGACAGCAAGACCGTCACCAGCCGCATCCGCAAGGGCCAGTTCGACATCTACGGCCCGGACGGCTGGGGCGCCGACTACCCGGACCAGCAGGACTGGTTCGACATCTTCTCGAGCGCAGCGTGCCACAGCCTCAACTGGGGCTGCCCCAACCTGCCGGGCTATGACCAGACCGTGCAGAAGGCGGACTCGGGCACGACGGACTCGGCCCGCAACCGGCTCTACCAGCAGGCGCAGAAGCAGCTGGTCGACACGGCCGCCGTCGGGTTCCTGTACCAGCAGGCCGAGTACAACCTGATCCGCCCGTACGTCCGGGGCCTGACGATCACGGCGATCGACGACGAGTTCATCCCGGGCGACTTCTACTACCGAGACGTCTACATCGCGAGCCACTAGCCCGCACATCGCGGATGCGGCGATCGGAAGGCGCCCCGCGAGGGGTGCCCTCCCCGTCCGCCGCGTGGAGGCGCCGTCGAGTCGTCACGGCCGGCCGACAACGCGGCGGTGAATGGCGGCCTGCACGCCGTCGTCGTCGTCCATCGGGCCATTCTGCGGGGCCGACGATCCGCCGGCGGCCGGTGAGCTGGCCCGTCGCGCGATCGGACCTGGTCGCCGCGGTCGCTGCGCGGACCTCATGCCGCACGACATCGCACGGGCGACTTGGCGCATCATGGGCCGACACGAGCCCGATCCAGGAGGTGGTGATCCCATGCTCCCTCACGACCACGATCCGCGCTGGCTGCCGGATGCGATCCCCGCTTCGTACTACGAGCGTCGCGAGGCCCCGACGTCGAAACGCTGGGCCGGCATCATTCGCGGCTCGGCGGCCATGGCCCGCGGCTGGCCGCCGCGAACGGCTCTCGCGGTCGGCGCCGCCGGCGCGGGTGTGCTGCTCATCGGCCTGGTGTTCGGGCTGGCCCGCCACCCCGTGCCGGCCGGCGACCGGATCGCGCTGGTGTCGCCACCGCCGGCGCGGGCAACACCGCTGGCGGCCGCGCCCACCGCGACCCCGACGGCGACCCCAACGCCGCAGCCGACGCCCGCGCTCACGATCCTGACGCCACGGCTCCAGGCGCGGGCCGGCCGGTCCGTGACGCTGCAGGCCAGGACCGAGCCCAGGCTCACGTGCACCATCGCCGTCGGCTACTCACCGCCTCCCCAGGTCGATTCGATGTCATCCGACGCCAGGGGCGCCGTGAGCTGGAACTGGAGGGTGAGCTCCCAGGTCCAGCCGGGCACCTATCCGATCCAGGTGTCCTGCGGGGGTGCGATCGCCGCAGCCACGATCAACGTCACCGGAAACGGAAATGGAAACGGAGGCTGAAGCCGCCTTCCGCCAGATCACGATCTGAAGCCGTCGGCGCGGTCTCGCCGGCCACGCCGGACGAAGGCGCACCTCCCGCGCCGGGCCGATCGTGCGTGGCTCGTACGCTGGACGCATGGCCGGGCCGCCGATCCCGGAGGGGCGCACGCTGCCCGAACTGCGGGCCGCCGCAGGCGACTGCCGGGCCTGCGAGCTCTGGCGGCTGGGAACTCGCACCGTATTCGGAGAGGGACCGGCTCCGGCCGAGCTGATGCTGATCGGCGAGCAGCCGGGCGACCGCGAGGACCTCGAGGGCCATCCGTTCGTCGGTCCGGCCGGCGCCATCCTGGACCGGGCCCTCGGCGACGCGGGTATCGAACGCGCCGCCGCCTACCTCACCAACGCGGTCAAGCACTTCCGCTGGACGGCGCGCGGCAAGCGGCGGATCCACGAGCGCCCGGATGCCTCCCACGTCGCGGCGTGCCGGCCCTGGCTCGTCGCCGAGATCGAGGCCGTGCGGCCGCGACTGCTGGTGTGCCTCGGCGCCATCGCGGCGCAGTCGGTCGTGGGGCCGGGAGTCAGCGTCCTGCGCGAGCGGGGGCGGTTCCTCTCGACGGGATTCGGAGCGCCGGCGATGCCGACCGTCCACCCGTCTTCGGTGCTGCGGGTGCCCGACACCGCGGGGCGGGATCGAGCCTACGCCGACCTCGTGGCCGACCTGCGGCAGGCGGTCGTCTGGCTCCGAGGCTGAGACGCCCGCACGGTCCGGCGCCCCCGGTCGATCGACGAGATCGTTCAGGGCCCGTCGCCGCGGCTGATTGGTAGGATCGGCCCGCTGCTGTACCTGGCGGCCGGCCGCAGTGACCTCTGGGCAGGGACCGCGATCCGGTGTGAGGCGCTGGTCGGCGTCACCGCCAGGTCAGCGGCCTTCCCGACGAGCTGTCGGAACCAGGCTCGCACCGGCCCGCGCGCGACCGCCTCAGCGAACGCCCGACTCGCGGCCCCGCAGCCCGTCGGCGAGACGGGTCGCCGCGGCGGCCGCCGACGCCATCGCGCGCGCGGCCGGGTGTCCCTCCGCCAGCGCCGTACAGCGATCCGAGAGCAGCCGCACGCGCTCCTCGAGCAGGGTCCAGGCCGCCTCCCGCCACGGGGTGAAGTTGCCCATCTGGTAGTACATCTGGAAGGTCGGGCCAGTGGTTCGTCCGGGGTGCTCGGGGCCGACCGGCAGGGCCGTGAGGCTGTTGCCGAGGGGCCGGAGGACGCCGGTCATCAGGCCGAACGCGGTGCTGACCAGCGTGGCGAGCTGTTCCGGCGTCTCGTCGGTGTGGGTGAAGTACCGGGTCAGCGTCTGCAGCAGCACCTCGTAGCCCATGTTGAACATGTCCGCCACGCTCTTCGTCGTCGGGTCGCTGATCAGCGCCTGCGGCTCCGCGACGTCGAAGGGCTGGCTGCTGAATGCCGGCAGGACCGGGCGCGCCGGCTGGAAGTCGGGGTCAGCCGCGCACATGGCCGCGTGCTCCTCGTAGACCCGCAGGAAGCGTCCGTAGTGCGCCGTCTGCCACTCGCCCCGAGCGCCCTCTCCCTGCTCGACGATCTCCTCCACCGCGGCCACGGCCGAGGCCAGGTCCGTCACGGCGATCAGGTCGGGCCACCGGAAGGCGTCGGGTGTGGCCTGGGCGCGGGCTGGTCCGACCAGGAGACCGCGCTCGCCGAGCCGATCGGCGAGGGACCGGAGGCCGTCCGCGATCCCCCGGTACAGGTGACCGACCGTCGCGAAGTCCTGGCCGCGCGGAAAGTCCTCGTCGGGGGCGACGGGCACCGGCGGCGGCATCGACGGCACGAAGCCGGCGGCGTCGACCCGCTCCATCCCCTCGGGCCGCTCGAGGTACAGGAAGTGGGTGAGGGCGGCGTCGCCGAACGGCATCAGCTTCAGCTGCACGCCCGGGGGGAAGTACTCCGACGCCCGTGGGAAGTTGGACCTGGTGAACGTGGGCGCGGCCCCGATCGCCGACATCAGGTTCGCGACCAGCGCGAGGTGCAGCATCTCCTGGATGGCGATGTCCACCACCGCCGTCCGCCAGCGCCCGATCGCCTCGAGCTGGGCCTCCGTGACTCCCTCGTCCGTGCCGGACTTGAGACTGAAGGCCGCGTAGAGGTACTGGCACATGATGCCGTGCTCGAGCTGGGAGGCCTCGGCGAGCAGCCACCAGAGGTGCTCGCGGTGCTCGACCACGATCCGCGGTTCCGCCATTCGGCCAGGATAGGCCGGCGGGCGCTCGGAGCGGGCTCGTCGAAGCGCGGCAGCGAGCCTCAGGCCATGGCGTCGTCCGCCACCGGACGCAGCCGGAACCGCCGGCCCGAGATCTCGTGACGCATCACCGCCACCCAGTTCTGGTGCTCGCCCGGGGCCATCGGCTCCACCACGAGCGTCCGCAGCTGCTCCGACAGGCTGTCCAGCGTGTCCGTGATCTCGTAGGCGACCCCCTGCACCATCACGCTCCAGGCAGTGCCCGCGGCCGTGTCGATCTCGTCGATCTCGAACGCGACCAGGGCCATCCGCGCCTGGCTCAGCTTCATCCCGGGCGCCGTTCGGAAGACCACCGCCCGTTCGTCGGCCGCGTAGTTGACCGGGAAGATCAGGGGCTGGTCACCGTCGGTCACGGCCACGCGCCCCACGCGCCGCGAGAGCAGGAGCCGCATGCACTCCTCCTCCGACAGGACCTCGATCTCCGCTGCGGACACGTTCATCTCGGATCTCCTTGCGTTCATCCGACCGACTCGGCGCTCCTGACGCGATGGGCGAGCAGCACCGGGCACCGGAGCCGGTGTGTGGCCTCGTGGGCGACGCTCCCCAGCACGAGGCCGCTCAAGTGCGACGGGCGCCGGGAGCCGAGCACCACCAGGTCGGCGTGGTGCCGCTCCGCCGCCGTCACGATGCCGTTGGCCGCCGAGTGGTCCACCGGGACGTCCGCCTCCGCGCTCCCGCCGCGACGCGCGACCGCCGCCACGGCGCGGCCCACGAGCGCGCGCGCGTCTTCCTCCGGTTCGACGATGGCCCCGGCCTCATTCGTCACGACCTGGCACACGTGGACGACCACCACCTTCGACCCGAACGAGGCGGCCACGTCGGCGGCCTCGATGACCGCCTCCTCCGACGCGGCGGAGCCGTCCGTGCCGACCAGGATGGTCCGGGGCTCGACCGGCGCGTCGCAGGCGGCCCTGATGACCAGCACCGGCGCCTCCAGGCCGCCAGCCGCGTCGTGGCTGACGCTGCCGAGGAACATCGCGCCCAGGTCCGAACGGCCGTGCGAGCCGACAGCGACCAGGTCCGCGCCGGCCTGCGTCGCGGTCCTCGCGATGATGGGCCCGACCTTCCCGCCGCGCTCGACGAGCCGGATCTCCGCCTCGGTGGGCACGCCCTCCGACTCGAGCCGGTCGACCACCGCCTTGACGAGCCGCCGGCTCGCCGCGTTCGGCGCGTCGTGGTCGATCCGGTGGACGTGCAGGACGCGGACCTCGGCGCCCCACCTGCGGGCGTAGGCGGCCACGATCGGGACGGCGCAGGGCAGCGCCTCGTCGTCGTCGACCGCGAACAGGATCCTGCGGTACATGCTGATCACCTCTGCGCCCAGCATCGGCGTGAAGACCCCGTCCTGATAGGGTCGACCGTCCCGGCTGGGCCGGTCCACCCGACCCGCCGGGTCACCGGGCCCCGCGAGGCCTCGGCCGAGAACCCTCGGGCGGCCGGGGGTCCCGGGCCTCCAGCCGGACTCGCGCGTCGACAACGCCGGCGCGGTCGGCCTCCACGATCACCGGGTTCAGGTCCACCTCCGCGACCTCCGGCACGTCCTCCGCGAGCGCGCCGAGCCGGAGCACCAGCCCGCGCAGCGCCGCGACGTCGGCCTTCGGCCGTCCCCGGTACCCGTCGAGCAGCGGGAACGTGGTCAGGCCGCGGATCATCGCGTCGGCCTCCGACTCGGTCAGCGGCGTGAGGCGCACGCTCACGTCCTTCAACAGCTCGACCGCCGTGCCGCCCGCGCCGCAGGCGACGACCGGACCGAACAGGGGGTCCTGGACCACGCCGACGATCATCTCGACGCCGGCGCCGGCCATCCGCTGGACCAGGAAGCCCTCCGGCGCGGTGCCGGCGGCGCCCAGCCGCAGCGCCATCGCCGCGGCCGCGGTCACCACTGCGTCCGGGCCGTCGAGCCCCAGCGCGACCGCGCCGGCCTCGGTCTTGTGCAGCAGCCCGGCGCCGTACGCCTTGACCGCCACCGGGCCGCCCAGGTCCGCGGCCGCGTCCGCCGCCTCGGCCGGCGTCGACGCCGTCCGGGACTCGACCAGCCGGATCCCGTAGCAGGACAGCAGCTCCCCCACCTCGGCCGGCGCGAGCCAGCTCTCGCCGCGCCCGAGCGCGGCGGCGACCAGGGCGCGGGCCTCGTCCGAACGGGCGTCGGACGCGTGCCAGGCCGGCTCCTCTGGCCGGTCGCGCCACTCGGTCCACCGCGCCGCGCGGGCCAGCGCACGCGCGGCGTCCTCGGGATAGGCGAACACGGGCACCGACGTCGCGGCGCGGAGGCCGCCGCCCACGAACACGCCGAGGACCGGGAGTCCGCCGTCGCCGGCACGGCCGATCGCCGCGGCCACCTCGGGGGCGGACGTCGCCAGCGGCGGGATGAAGATGACGATGAGGGCGTCCACCTCGCCGCTTCCCGCGACGGCACGGATGGCCCGCTCGTAGTCGTCAGGGGTCGCGCTGGCGATCATGTCGATGGGATTGGCCGTCGACGCCTCGGCCGGCAGGAATCCGCCGAGCGCCGCCCGGGTCGCCGCGGAGAGCTCGGGCACGACCAGCCCGTCGGCGACGCACGCGTCGGCGCACATGATGCCCAGGCCGCCGGCGTTGGTGACGATGCCGACCCGGCGACCGGCCGGCGCACGCTGGCTGGCCAGGAGCGAGGCCACGTCGAACAGCTCGCCGAGGGTGTCCGCCCGGATCACGCCCGACTGGGCGAACAGCGCGTCGACCGTCGCGTCGGACGCGCCGAGGAGCGCTCCCGTGTGCGAGGAGGTGGCCCGTGCCCCGGCCGCGGTGCGGCCGCTCTTGACCGCCAGGATCGGCTTGCCGCGACCGACCCGCCGCGCCACCCGCGAGAACCGCCTGGGGTTCCCGAACGACTCCAGGTACAGCAGGACCAGCTCGGTCCCGGGGTCGGACTCCCAGTACTCCAGGAGGTCGTTGCCCGAGATGTCCGCCTTGTTGCCCACGGAGACGAACGAGGAGAGGCCGAGACCGGCCCGGCGCGCGTGGCCGATCACGGCCAGGCCCAGGGCGCCGCTCTGCGACATGAACCCGATGCGGCCGGCCGGCGGCGCGCCCGGGGCGAACGTCGCGTTCAGCGCGCGCTCCGGCGCCGTGCTCAGGATGCCCATGCAGTTGGGGCCGATCAGGCGCATCCCCGACTGCCGGCACACCTCCAGCAGCTCGGCCTGCCGGGCGCTGCCCTCGGCGCCCGCCTCGGCGAAGCCGGACGAGATCACGACCAGCGCGCCCACGCCCCGTTCGGCGCACGCCCGGGCCGATTCGACCACGTCGCGGGCCGGGACGACGATCACGGCCAGGTCCACGGGATCGGGCACCTGGCGCACGTCGGGATAGGCGCGCACCGACTGCACGACGGGGTGCGGGCTCACCGGGTGGACCGGGCCCGGGAAGCCCGACTCCAGGAGGTTGTGGAACACCTCGCCGCCGATGGTGCCGCGGCGGCGCGAGGCGCCCAGGACCGCGATCGAGCGCGGCTCGAAGAACCGCTTCAGCGCCGCCACCGCGCTGATCTGCTCGCGCCGCTCGAACCGCTCTCGCGCCTCGTCGGTCAGCTCGGTCGGGAACAGCACCTGGAGCGAGCCGTACGAGGAGTGGATGCTGATCGGGAAGCCGCTCTCGCGGAAGACCGCGAGCATCCGGTGGTTCTCGGCCATGACCTCGGCCCGGAACGTGGCGATGCCCTCGCCGGCGGCATGCGCCGCCAGGTGACCGAGCAGGATGGTGCCCAGGCCCATCCCCTGGAGCTCGTCCGCGACCTCCATGGCGACCTCGGCGGTGCCCGGCTTCTCGAGCACGTAGTAGCCGTGGCCGACGATCTCACCGTCCCCGCCGTGCTCGGCGACCAGGCTGTGCCGGTCGTGGTAGTCGACGTCGACGAAGCGCTCTGCTGCCCACGAGAGCTCCTTGACGTCCGTGAAGAACCGGAAGATCCGCGACTCGTGCGAGAGGCCGGTCAGGAAGCGTTCCAGCGCGGCGCGGTCGTCGGGCCGCGCCGCCCTGAGCCGGACGGTGGACCCGTCCCTGAGCACGACGTCCACATCCTCGAGTGCACGGCGCCGGCTCCGTTGGCTGGTCTCCATGAACTCAGGCTAGGCGCGGTCGGGCCGGATGAGCGATTCCGAATGGGCGCGAGGCGTCCGGTGGCCAGGTGCCCCTGGTGTTCGCATGTCGTCGACCTCCTCGACGTTCGTCCTCACCGGCTCACGCCGTCGCGACGCCGGTGGCGGCGGTCACGCCGGCGCGGACCACCACGGCCTGACCGAGGCCGGCGTACCGCGCGCACGAGACGGTCAGGCCGCGGGCCCGCTCCAGCGCGGCCGCGCCGTCGCGGGCCTCGAGGCCGACGGCGACCGCCAGGCCGGCCTGGAGCGGCACGACCGCGGCGGAGCGAACCCCGGCGGTCCGGTACATGAGCTCCACCATCGGTTCCAGGTCGCCGTCGTCCGGCCGCCGGGTTCCGGATCCCGTGAGCTCGACCTGCAGCTGCACCATCCAGTCGGGGATGGCCGCAGGCGCCGTGGTGGTCGGTTTCGGCATCTGATCAGCCTCCACCGTCACCGTGCGCCTCGAAGCGTTCACGGCCCAGGGCCGTCGGGCCCGGCCGCGCGCCTCCGAAGGACCCTGGCCGGGCGGCCGCCCGGGGCCAGACTCGGATGAAAACGGCCTGCAACCGTCATCATCTGGCCAGCGCGTCCCAGAGAGAAGGAGGAGCCGAGAGATGTCCGAGCTCATCGAGCGGTTGGCCCACCACGGGGAGGACCCCAAGATCGCGCGGCTGAGCAGGGTGCCGCTGTTCGAGCACGTGCCGAGGCGCCAGCTCGCCGTGATCGGCGCGAACCTCGACGAGGTCCAGGTGGAGGCGGGTGAGACGCTCATCCGCGAGGGCCACCACAACGACACGTTCTGGATCCTGCTCGAGGGCGAGGTCGACA
>DASQZW010000126.1:0-17791 GCA_035638495.1 Terriglobales bacterium | reverse complement strand
CCATGAACGCTCGCGTGCCGCAGGACGTCGACCTGGAGGACCGGCTGATCTACGGCCTCAGTCCGGTCCGCTTCGGCTACCTCGTGATCGCCGTGCTGGGCGCCCTGACCCTGTGGCGGCTCGAAGCCGTGTCGCCGTGGCTCCGCGCCGTCCCGTGTCTGCTCGTGCTGGCGTCGGGCGCTGCGCTCGCATGGGGTCGCTGGCGCGGCCGCCCGGTCGACCGATGGCTGATCGACGTGTCCGTGTACGTCCGCCGCAACCACGCGCTGCAGGTCCGACCCAGTCGGGCGGTGCCGCTGCCGCTGCGCGCGATCAGCTGCATCGGCGGGGATGGTCCGACGTGAGTCCGCTCGTCCGCGCGCTGCCCGCCCGGCAGCTCGCCCCGGCGGAGACCGGCGCCGCAGTCGTGAACTCCGGTTCGATCGGCTACCTCGACGCCGCGAAGGACGACCGCCTGCGCTGGATCGCGGGCTTCCGTTCACTGCTCGACGGGCTCGACGCACCGCTTCAGGTGGTGGTCGACTTCGTGCCCGGGACCGTGGAGACGCCAGTCGTGGCGATCGACCCCGACCTGCCGGCGCCGGCCGATCGACGTGCGCGTGACCTCGCGTTCGTGGAGCGACTGCGCGACCTGAAGTCGGCCCAGCGCCGGGACGTCCGCGTGGTCACGTCGCCGGACGCTGCGGACGGGGTGGTGCGCGACCTGCGGACGCTGGGAGTGCCCGGCGTGCGGCGGAGCGAAGTTCCGGCAGCTCCGGGCACGCTGTTCGGCATGGAGCACCCGGCGGCCCTGCACGACCGTCTGGGCTGGCACCGCACCTGGTGGTTGGAGCGGTATCCCGGCGGCGATCTCCTGCCGGGCTGGCTGCTGCGCCTGGTGCCGCCGCGGCTGCGGATCAGCCTCGCCTGGCACGCGGAGCGCCTCCCGACCGCCTGGGTGGTCGAGTACCTGCAGCGCCAGCTCGTCCAGATGCGGGCCAGCCAGCTGCACCGCTCCGGCGGCGTGGGCGACCCCCAGATAGACGGCGCGGCGCCCGCCGCCGAGGCGCTGCAGCAGCGGTTGACCGCCAGCCAGGAGAGCGCCTTCCACGTGTCGCTCTACCTGACGGTCACCGCACCCACCCGCGAGGCGCTGGAGCGCGCCGCCGGCGAGGTCGAGGCGGCCGCCCGCTCCGCGCTCTGCGAGCTCCTCCCATGTCGGTTCAGGCAGGTCGACGGCCGGATCGCCACGCTGCCGCTGGGTCGCGAGCCCCTGTCGAGGAAGCGAGTGCTGGACACGAGCGCGCTCGCCACGCTCTTTCCCTGGTTCGACGCCGACCTCCAGGACGATCGAGGGCTGGTCGTGGGCGCGAGCCGCGCGACCGGCCAGCCCGTCGTGGTCGACCCGTTCGACGACGCGCGCTATGCGAACGCGAACGTCGGCATATTCGGGCACTCGGGGGCCGGCAAGACCTACCTGCTCTCCACCATCGCGATGGGCGCGCTCGGGCTGGGCGCCCAGGTCTTCGTGATCGACCCGGAACACGAGTACGGCGGCCTGGCCCGGCGCCTGGGCGGCGTGGACGTCGCGCTGGCCCTCGGCTCCGGGCACGCGATCAACGTGCTCGACCTGCGCGGCGACGTGCGAGACGAGTCCACGCTGGGGCCGGCAGTGGCGGACACCGTCGACCTGTGCGGCGTCATCTGCGGCGACCTCGACGAGACGGACCGCGCCACGCTGGAGGCGGCCGCCCGCGCCACCTTCGAGGCGGTGGAGCAGCCGGTGCTGGGGGACGTCGCCGCCCGGCTGCCGTCCGGGTCGCGGGCCGCCCGGATCCTCGCCCGCTGGGTGCGCGGCAGCCTGGGCCAGCTGTTCAGCCGGCCGACCAACGTCGACCTGGACGCGCCGATCGTCGCCTTCGGGATGCGCGAGCTGCGGGCGGAGATGGTCGCGCCCGTCCACTACCTGCTCGCCGAGGCGCTGTGGGCGAAGATCAAGTGGAAGGACCGGCGCCGCCTCCTCGTGATCGACGAGCTCGGCCTCCTGTTCGAGGACCCGTCCGTCAGACGGTTCGTCGTCTCGCTGGCGCGGCGCATCCGGAAGTACGACGGCAGCCTGGTCTTCGCGACGCAGAACCCGGGCGACCTGCTCAGCGGCGATGCCGGTGCCGTCGTGGCCACCAACCCTGCCATCCACTTCTTCGGCGCGCAGCGGCCGGGCGAGGCGGCGAAGCTGCAGCGCGCCTTTCAGATGAGCGACGTGCAGCGGGCCGGCCTGGAGACCGCCCGGCGCGGCGAGTTCCTGCTCAGCGCGGGCGCGGCGAGGCTGCCGGTGCGCGTCCAGGCGCCTCCCTGGCAGGCGGCCGTGATGGCCGAACGCGACGCGGTGGTCGCGGGGACTTGTCATTCGTAGAATCCAGAACCGATGGGCGCGCCTCAAGCGCGAGTCCAGCTGACGGGCGATCGCCTCGGCCTGGAGTGGCCGGCCCTCGCGTCGTGCACCGACCTCACGGTCCGGTGCTGGCTCCGGGACGGCACCGTGCACGAGTCGCCGAGGTGGGCGGCGGTCCCGGCGATCGCCAACCGGTTCGAGACCCGGTGCGGTCCGCTGGACGTGAACGTCGAGCTACAGCCGGGCGACGGCTGCGTCCGGCTGCGCGCGGAGGCGTTGGCGACCCGGGACGTCGACGTCGCGCGGGTGGCCGTGGCGGTCCGGTTGCACGGCCACGACGACGACCTGGCGTGGGTCCTGACCAACGGCTACCAGTCCTGGGACCCGTCGGGCTGCCTGCCGGCGTCGGGCGCCACGCGGGAGTCCTGGTGGACGGTGGCGGTGGCCGGCGCCGGCGGGGCGGGCCTGGCGGCCGCGGCCGCCGGCGCGCGCTCCTGCTGCACCCAGTTCACGATCGCGGACGGCGTGCTGAGCGTGATCTGGCGTGAGGCCGAGACGCTCGAGTCGCTGCCGGCCCTGTTCGCGGGCTCCACCGGAACGCGCTGGCGCAGCGAGTCGGTCCTCCTGGCCGCCGGTCAGGACGTCCGCGCCAGCATGGGCGCCGTGCTCGGCGGCCCCGGGCGCGCCGCTCCCGCCACCGTCGGCTGGCTCAGCTGGTACCACCTGGGCCCGTGGGTCCACCGCGAAGACGTCCTGGCGCACGCCGACATCCTTGCGTCCGAGCCGTTCCGGGCGCTGGGCTACCGGCTCGTCCAGCTCGACGACGGCTGGCAGGAGACGTACGGCGAGTGGCGGCCGAACACCAAGTTCCCCGGCGGGCTGCCGGCCCTGAGTGAGGAGCTCGGTCGCCGCGGCCAGGTGCCCGGCCTGTGGACCGCGCCGTTCCTGGTGGGCGTCGCGGCCGACCTGGCCGAGACCGCGCCGGACGACTGGTTCGTCCGCGACCCGATCACGGGCGCGCGGGCGATCGACGAGCGGCACCGGGCGTTCGGACCGATGTACGCGCTCGATGCGTCCAGGCCGGGGGTGCGCGACCACCTGCGCGACCTCTTCGCGGGGTTCACGCGTGCCGGCATCCGGTACTTCAAGATCGACTTCCTGTACGCGGGCGCCTTCGCCGGCCTGGCCGCGCTGCGGGCCGGCGTGCAGGCCATTCGCGATGGCGTCGGGGACGCCCAGCTGGTGGCGTCGGGGGCCCCGCTGCTGCCGCTTGTCGGGCTTGTCGACGGCTGCCGGGTGGGACCCGACACGGCCACCCCGCTCTACGACTTCGACACCGGGCTGAGCGCGCCGACGATCTTCGGCGACGAGGTGATCGCGGTCGCCCGCAACTTCGCCGCCAGGGCGATGCTGCACCGGTGGTTCCGGCTGGACACCGACATCGCGCTCGTGGGCGGCAACCTGACGCTGGAGCAGGCCCGGGCGCTCGTCACGGTCGCTGCGCTCTCGGGCGGCCCGTTCTGCGCCAGCGACGACCTGCGCGCCCTGCGGGAGGAGCGGCTGGCGCTCCTGACCAATCCGGAGGTCCTGGCGCTGACCGGCGGCGTCCCCGCCCAACCCGACTGGGAGCCGGCGCCCGGGGGCCGGCCTCCGACGCACTGGCGGAGGGACGACGTGCTCGCGGTGTTCAACTGGGAGATGCGGGCGGCGGACGTCACTGTGCGGGCCCCGGGCGCTTCCGGCGCGCGGGACCTGTGGGCTCAGGAGGACCTGGCCGAGTTCGGCGACGGCGCCAGCATCGTCGTTCCCGCCCAGGGCGTGCGCCTGCTCCGGCTTCGCTGACGAGGGGGTACGCTGTACTCGTGGCCCGGGTACTGCACCACCGCGTTCACGGGTTGCCGGGCGACCGTCTCGAGCGTCTGCGCATGCAGTTCGAGCAGCTGGCGGCCGGCCGGTCCTGGCGAGGCGACCAACCGTGGGTGGCGACCGACCGTTCGACCGGTCTGTTCGAGATGGAGTACCTGAGCCACGTGCGCGAGGCGGACGGGGAGCAGGTGTCCGGCGCGGGGTTCCTCAGGACCGGCGGCGACGAGACCGACGCACTCGTCCTCATGCTCTTCCTGCGCGACCTCAGCGCCGAGTACGGTGTGCGCGTCGTCTGGCGAGACGAGGACAACCCGCTGGCCAAGCTGCGCTACCTGGAGTTCCGCCACGGCCGGCTGCCCTCCGGCAACTCCCTCGAGGAGCTGCTCGCCAGGCGCGCGGTGATCAAGAAGGTCGAGGGCCAGGCGATCATGTTCTATCCGCCGGCGCACCGGCTCAACCGGCAGCTCCCGGCCCGTCCGTCACAGTGGGGATACGCGCTGTGCGGCCTGCGAGCCTACGCGCCGACGCTGCTCGAGGCGGAGCAGGAGGCGCTCAAGATCCTCCGCGCCATGAGACGACTTGGCCGCTGACCCGCGCGTCGCGCCCGGATGAGGGCGGTGGTCCAGCGCGTCAGCCGCGCTTCGGTCAGCTGGGAGGACGGCGCCGACGGCCGCCGTACGCACGAGATCGGGAGAGGCCTGGCGGTGCTCGTGGGCGCCGGGCCGGGTGACGAGCGCGCCGACGCCGACGCGCTGGCGGACAAAGTCGCGCAGCTGCGCATCTTCTCAGACGCCGAGGGCCGCTTCAACCTGAGCCTGGAGGACGTCGCCGGCGAGGCGCTCGTCGTCTCGCAGTTCACGCTCTACGCCGACGCCACCCGGGGTCGCCGGCCCAGCTTCGTTGGCGCGGCGGCGCCGGACTGCGCCAGGGACCTCTTCCTTCGCTTCGCGGACCGCCTCGTCGAGCGGGGCGTCAGCACCCGCACGGGCAGCTTCGGGGCCCGCATGACCGTCAGCCTCGACAACGAGGGGCCGGTGACGATCGCGCTCAGCACCGATCCCTGGGAGACGCGGATCCGTGGCTGACGGCGCCGCCTACGTGCGCGAGCACGCGGCCGAGATCGAGGCGGCCGCCGAGCGGATCCGGCCCCACGTCCGGCACACGCCGCTCCTCGCGACCGACCTCGATCCCTGCCTCCGGCTGAAGGCGGAGAGCTTCCAGCGAACCGGCGCGTTCAAGGTCAGAGGCGCGTTCAACGCCGTTCTCGAGATCCACCGCCGGAGCCCGGAGGCCCTGGGGGTGGTCGCGGCCAGCTCGGGCAACCACGCCCAGGCCGTCGCGGTGGCGGCGCGTGCGGTCGGCCTGCCCGCGGTGATCGTGATCCCGTTCGACGCCAACCCCATCAAGGTGGCCGCGACCCTCGCTGCGGGCGCCGAGGTGATCCAGGATGGAGTCACGTTCGAGAACCGCGACCAGCGGCTCAGGGAGGTCATGGCCGAGCGGAACCTGACCCTCGTGCACTCCTTCGACGACTGGGACATCATCCACGGCCAGGGAACCGCCGCCCGCGAGATGCTCCTGGACGACCCCGAGATCGGCACCATCGCGACCCCGATCGGCGGCGGCGGCCTGCTCAGCGGCACCGCGCTGGCGGCCCGCGCCTGGGGCCGCGACGTCCGCGTGATCGGCGTGGAGCCGGAGGTCGCCGACGACGCTCGCCGGACCCTGCGAAGCGGCGTCATCCAGCGGCTGGACCACGCTCCCGACACGATCGCGGACGGAGTCCGGCTGCTCTCGATCGGGCGTCGCAACTTCGAGGTGATGGTGGAGCGGCGGCTCGTCGACGACATCGTGACCGTGACGGAGGAGGAACTGGAGGAGGCCGTGTCGAGGGCGTGGTTGGAGCTGAAGCTGGCCATCGAGCCCAGCGGCGCGCTCCCGCTGGCCGCCTTCCTGGCCGGCAGACTGCCGGGCCGCGGCCGCCCGATCGGCCTGGTGCTCTCCGGTGGGAACGCCTCCCTAGACCTCGTCGCTAGACTGCTCCGAGCACGATGACCCCCGTCAAAGAGGTCATGACCACTCAGGTCATCAGCTTCCGCGAGGACACGCCTGTCGAGGAGATCGCCGAGCGGCTCTCCAACGGTCACATCACGGGCGCTCCCGTGGTGACCGAGGACGGCTTCGTCGTCGGCATCGTGTCGGAGGTGGACGTGTTCTCGAAGCAGGGGACCGTGGCGCGGGACATCATGTCGCCGCACGTGATCTCCATCACCGAGGACACGGGCATCGACGCGGCAGCGCGACTCCTGGCCGGCGAGCGGATCCGGCGCCTCCCGGTGCTGCGCCAGGGCCGACTGGTCGGGCTGGTCAGCCGCTCGGACGTGCTCGAGTTCTTCGCGACCAGGGTGTGGACGTGCGTCGCGTGCGGCCACGGCGAGCACGGGCTGGAGTCGCCCGGACGCTGCGCCACGTGCTCCGGCAGCGAGTTCCGGCTCGAGCGCGCGCATCGGTACTCATGACGATCGGTCTGAGCGGCAAGGCGAGCAGGTTCACGGAGTCGGTCATCCGGGAGATGACGCGCGTGAACCTCTCGCTTCACGGTCCGGAGAAAGCGGTGAACTTCGCCCAGGGCTTCCCGGACTTCGACCCCCCACCTGAGGTGGTGCAGGCCGCCCAGGCCGCGCTGGCCGCGGGCGGGGCCTACCACCAGTACGCGACGACGTGGGGCGCCCCCGCGCTGCGCCACGCGGTTGCCGAGAAGAAGTCCGCGGAGTGGGGCAGGCCCGTGGATCCCGAGACCGAGGTCACGGTCGCATGCGGCGCGACGGAATCGATGATGGCCGCGATGCTGGCGGCGGTCGACCCCGGCGACGAGGTGATCGTCTTCGAGCCGTTCTACGAGAACTACGGGCCCGACTGCATCCTCAGCGGGGCCCAGCCCCGGTACGTCGCCCTGCGCCCGCCGGACTGGGCCTTCGACCCGGACGAGCTGCGCGGCGCCTTCGGCGCGCGGACCCGGGCCATCGTCGTCAACACGCCGCACAATCCGACCGGCAAGGTCTACGCGCGGGCCGAGCTGGAGCTGATCGCCGACCTCTGCCGCGAGCACGACGCGATCGCGATCACCGACGAGATCTACGAGCACATGGTCTACGAGGGCGAGCATGTCAGCATCGCGACGCTGCCCGGCATGGCCGAGCGGACGATCACCATCAGCGGCGCCAGCAAGACGTACTCGATCACGGGCTGGCGCATCGGCTGGCTGGTCGCGCCGCCCGAGCTGACCGACGGCATCCGCAAGGTCCACGACTTCCTGACCGTGGGCGCCGCGCACCCGCTCCAGATCGCGGTGGCGTCGGCGCTGCGCTTTCCGCCGGCCTTCTACGACGCGCTGCTGGAGGAGTACCGCGAGCGCCGCACGGCGCTGCTCGACGGCCTGCGCGAGTGCGGCTTCGATCCCAATCCACCGGCCGGCGCGTACTACGTGATGGCGGGAATCGACCGTCTGACGGACCTCGACGACGTGGCGTTCGCGCGCCGCCTGATCGAGACCGCGGCGGTCGCGACCGTTCCGGGCTCCAGCTTCTACGCGAACCGCGAGCTGGGCCGCCGCCATGTCCGCTTCAGCTTCCCGAAGCGGCGCGAGACGATCGAGCGCGGCATAGCCGCACTCCGTCGAGCACTGGCTTAACGGGTTAGATTCCCTCTCGGCCGGCCGGCCTCTACCGTGCCGGCCATGAACGCCACCGCACTCCTCCGCCCCCCGCTCGTCTTCCTCGTGCTGGCCGAGGCGGCCCTCGTCGCGACCCTCGGCGTGGTCACGTGGCACGTCTGGCAGGACCGGTTCGGGCCGGGCCCGGCCGCGGCTGCCGTCACGGCGCCGGCCACACCACCGCCTCCGGCTGCGACCACGCACCGGCCGGTGTCGGCGCCGTCGCCCTCACCGCTCGTGTCGACGCCTCCGCGGACCCCCCAGGCCGGACCCACCCCGAGCATCCGCACCGACTCGAACTTCCTGTCCCGCGAGCTGTTCGAGCTCAACCGTGTCGAGCAGACGTTCGAGGACCTGGAGTGGCGGGTCACGAAGGCGATCGTCGACGGCATCCAGCGCTACATCGAGGGCGTCGTCCTGCCCACGATCGAGCGCAGCGAGTCCGGCCGGTGAACCGGCCCGGCTCAGCCGCCGGCCTGCCTCAGCGCGGTGCGCACGAGCTCGGAGAGGGTCGGGTAGGCGTGCATCGCCAGGGCGACCGCACGGACGGGCACCCGCCCGGCCATGATCGCGACCGCCTCGTGGATCATGTCGCCGGCCGTCTCGGCCACGATGTGGCAGCCGAGCAGCTGGCCGGTCGGTGCGTCGGCCACGATCTTCACGTGGCCGTAGACCTGGCCGTCGATCTGCGCCTTCTCGGCGCCGGCGACCTCGGCGAATCCGATGCGAACGTCGTGGCCGGCATGCCGCGCCTGCCTCTCGGTCAGACCGACCGACGCGACCTCCGGGTCGGTGAACGTGACCCTTGGCACCACCCTCAGGTCCGCGACCCGCTGTTCGCCGTGGAGCGCGTTGGCGGCGGCCAGGGGACCGAGCTCCGAGGCCACGTGCGTGAAGAGGGCGCCCCCGATCACGTCGCCGGCCGCCCACGCCCAGGGCTGGCTGGTCCGGAGGTGCTCGTCCACCTGGATGCCGCGGGGCGTCCAGGCGATGCCGGCGGCGTCGAGGCCGAGCGCCGCGCCGTCGAGCGACCGGCCGGTCGCGACGAGCACCTCGTCGACCTCCAGCGACGCGCCGGCGGCGAAGTGGAGGCGGCGGCCCGAGCCGGCGTGCTCAACGCGGTCCAGCCGCGTGCCCAGCAGCACCGTGATCCCCTCAGCCTCGAACGCGTCGCGGACTGCCTGCCCCGACTCCGGCTCCTCCGGCGACAGCATGTGGTCCAGCACCTCCACCACCGTGACGCGCACGCCGAAGCGGGCGAACACCTGGGCGAACTCACAGCCGATCGGGCCGGCCCCGATCACCGCCAGCCGGCGTGGGAGCTCGGCCAGTGAGAGCGCGCCCTCGTTGTCGAGGAAGCCCGACTCCCGCAGGCCCGGCACCGGCGGCACCGCAGGGTCGAGACCCGCCGCCAGCAGCACGGCGCGCGCCTCGACGGGCTGGCCGTCGACGTCCAGCGTGCGCTCGCCCGTGAGCACTGCTTCGGCCGGGTAGCGGACCTCGATGCCGGCCTCGTGGAAGGGCGCCGCGCCGAACCTGAGCATGTGGTCGCGGATGGCGTAGGCGCGGGCGATCACCTCCGGCCACTCGACCCGTAGATCGTCCGCGTAGACGCCGAAGCGGCTGCCGGTCCGGACGGCGTGGGCAACCCTGGCGGCGCGGACGAGCGCCTTGGTCGGCACGCAGCCGTGATTGGTGCAGGTGCCCCCGAAGTGCCGGGCCTCCGCCAGGAGGATGCGGTGCCGGCCGCCGTCCGCGACAGAGAACGCGGCCTCCGAGCCTGCGGCTCCCCCTCCGACGATCACGAGGTCGTAGGCGCTCACGGGAGCAGTATGCGATGCCCGTCCCGGCCGATCCCGCGCGGTCCCGTGACCCGGTCGCGAGAGGCCGCACGATCGGTCGGAGCGGCGTCGGACTGAGCGTCCGTCCCGCCCGGTTCCATCCCATTTCGCACTGGCGTGAGCGATTCGTGAGCAATGGAAGGCTCGTGGTCGAGGCTGTGGGTGCGCCCGGCCGCAACCCAGCTAGCCGGGACCCTGAGATAGGCCAAGCGCCTACGCGGCTTAGGCGAGAAGACTAGGCGAGACTCAAGCCCCGCACTGTGCGCTGCATGTGCTACCGTGGGACCAAGGTCCCGCGGGACACAGCTGATCGGCACGGAGGGCACTGCGATGGCAGCGGCGGAACCAGTGCGCGTGGAGCGAGTGCAGCTCGGCGTCCGAATGGAGAAGCGCATGGTCAAGGTGCTCAAGGGCCTGGCGGAGTTCAACGGCGTCACCCTGGGCCAGCTCCTCGAGAACATCGTCCTGCATTCCTTCGCGGCCGTGCCCGGCCAGGAAGGCGAGATGGCGGCCAGCCCGCACGGCAAGCGGGCGCTGGCAGCGATCACCGATCTCAAGCGGATCTACGGCATGGACTACGACACCCATGCCACGTACCAGTTCCACGAGGACGACGCGGGGGAGGCCGGGACCGCCGACTGAACCGCTGCGGGCCTGGTCATCGTCGTCCCCAGCATCGTCGTCGTCCCCAATGAGCGTTGCACGAACACCGCCGAGTAGAGCACGAGCATCGACCACGACAGCCAGCGCTGCCAGGGCACGACACCGGGCACCGCCTCTACGCGGTGGCGGAGTCCGACCCGGAAGACCTTGAACAGGATGAACACGCCGCCCACGACGCCCACGTACACGTGGATGCCGTCCAGCGATGCCAGGCGGGCTGATGCAGCTCGCCGGCTCGCGTGGGCTCGATGGAACAGGGGTCCTGTTCCGCGAACTCGACGAGTACCTGCGTTGCCGGCCTGGAGGAGATCCAGAGACGTAACGTGGACGTCCCGATGGGGGCCTGGGGGGGTCGGATCGGATCGCTGATGGCCTCCGACCTGCGAGCCCTGTACACGAGGCTGGCTGACGCCTTCCAGGCGAGGCTGGGCGTATCCGGGGAGGAATGCCTCGACCTGGTGGCTGAGATGTCGCGGGAACTGAACAAGTACCGGACCGTGAACAGGTTCGGGGTGGCATTCGGGCGCAAGCCGATTTGATTCGCGATCTCCGCAGCGCGGCTCCCGGCCACCATCGATCGCGCCGGCCTGAACCCGCCGGCGCCGGCGCGGCCGACGGGCCTGGCTCAGATGCAGGGGCGGCGCCCGACCGCGCAGATCGGGCGCCGCCGGGAGCTCAGAAGGTACCCGTGTAGACGTCCGTACGGTTGGCCGCGCAGGGAGCGACCGCGCAGTTCGTCTGCACGAAGAATGGCAGGAACCCGGTCCCGTCGACGCCCAGGGCCTCGTAGTCGCCGACGAAGAAACCTCCGGCGACCGGCGCGGCGAACATGTCGAAGCTCCCGGCCACGTGCGTGTCCGCTCCGAAGGCGCCGCCGCCACGCGGCGATGTCTTGATCCACACGTCGGTTGGCAGGGTGGCGGTATCGCCGGCCGGCAGTTTGCGCAGGTCGTAGTAGGTGACCCCGACGACGCCGGCGCTATTGACCGCCACCGTGGGCGTAAAGGCCGGTGTTCCTGTCGCTGTGCTGACCGGAGCAGGATCGCTCCACTTCAGCCCGCCGTTGGTCGAGGTCGAGATCACGACCTGGTTGACGGTGCCGGTGAAGCGCGCATCCTCCCAGACCGCGTACAGCTCACCCGAAGCCGGGTCCACGGCCACCGATGGAAGCGTCTCCTCCGTCCTCAAGGCAGCTCCCGTGTTGGGATCGACGTCGAAGACCGTCTGCTCGGCCGAGACGACCCTTGCGTTCGACCACGTGTTGCCGCCGTCGGTAGAAGTGATGAAGGACACACTGTCGCCGCGCGGTGTGAACTTCGGGCTCCCGGTGGTGGAGAACTGGTCGAAAAAGTCGTAGAGGTTGCCGTTCGTCGGATTCACCACGACGATGTTGCCGATCGTCTGGCTGTTCTGGCCCGGATCGAATATCGGGCGGGCGGTCGACCAGGTCCGGCCGCCGTCGGTGGTCTTGGAGAACCAGGTCGGACCACGGAACGCGTGCGCCTTCAGCGCAGCGTCAGGGCTGTGGCTCGGCGCCTCCAGCCGATCCCAGACCACGTAGGCCGTGCCGGCGTGGAGCGGGTCGGCGGTGATGGACTCCTTGTCATTGAAGAACTGCGTGAACTCGAAGACGGGGCTCGTACCCTGATCCGACTTCAGGAGGTTGGGGTTGTGCCACGTCCGTCCGCCGTCGCTCGATGTCACCGCTGCGACGCCCGTGTCGTTGACGCCGCCGTCAGTGCTGTTGGTCGCCAGGAGGCCAACCGCGTAAGCCGTGCCGTCGGCGCCGATCGAGACCCAGGGGTCGGAGGCGCGGTTGTATGGCGCACCGGTGAATGGGTCCGCGATCGCGTTGCCCGCGCACGCGCTGAACGGAAGGGTCGTCTCACCCCAGGTGGCGCCGCCATCGAAGCTGAAGCCGGCGACCAGGCCGTGAGCGCCCCCATTGTTCCAGCGATCCTGCTGCCAGGTGCCGATGACATTCACGGCGGAGGTCCCCACAGTGGCGGGGTTCACCGCAACCTGCGGTTCGACCTCGGCGTTGACGAAAACCGTCCCCGGCTCGTTCGGGTTGACGCAGCTCGCGTAAGGACTCGGGCCTGAGACGACCACGAGCGCCGAAGCCGAGGCCGAGGTCGCTGAGGCCGCCATGACGGCGGCCACGGTCAGGGCTGTTACTACTCTTCGCATACGCACCCCTTCAGCAGTTCAGAACGGCATCTGTTCGGAAGTTCGACCATAGCGCGGGGTCATGCGGCTGTAAAGAGCGGGTGCGCGCACGTTACCGTGGATCAGTCCGACCGCGTTCGGAGGGGCGAGATCGGGAAGCCGCTCAGTCGATGCCGAATGCGATAGGTGTGCGCGGCGAGCGGCGGGGTCGAGCGGGCCCGCTGCGGCCGGCGGTGACCTCGAGGGTCTGCGGGCCCCGACGCGAGAGCCTCGACACGGAATCGGCGGCGAGGGGGTGGGGAGCCGGTGTCCCCGGAACGGTCATCGAGTGAAGAAGCTGCAGAGCGCGTCGGCGACCACCGAGGGTCTCTCCTCGGGAAAGAAGTGCCCGCCGTCGACCGGCTCGCCGGTGACGTTGGTGGCGAGCTCGCTCCACAACGCAAGCGGCCCGCCAGCGTCTGCGTACCAGCTCGACAACGGTCCGGACCCGCTCCACAGGACGAGTACCGGGCTGGCGATGCGGCGACCGGCCGCACGATCGGCGCCATCGTGGTCACAGTCGATCCCTGCGGCGGCACGGTACTCCTCGCAGATGGCGTGCACATTCTTAGGGTCGCTGAGCACCGCTGTGTAGGTGGCCCGTACTGCATCGTCGAAGATGTCTGTCGGACTGCCCCACTCTGGACTCAACGCGTTGCGGATCACAGCGTCCGGAGCAGCGCTGATCAGGCGCTCGGGAAGCGGCTCGGGTTGGGCGAGCAGCGACCATGGCCAGAAACCGAGTGCGAAGCGATCGTCGGCGCGGTCCCAGACGACGTCGACAGGCAGCACATCGAGGACCGCCACAGCCTCTACTCGCTCCGGGTGGTCGAGTGCCGCGCGATAGGCGACGCGGCCACCCCGATCATGACCAGCGATGAAGAAGTGCTCGAACCCAAGCTGCTTCATGACGCTGATCATGTCGCGAGCCATCACCCGCTTCGAGTACGGCGCATGGTCCGCACTCGACGACGGGGTGCTGCTGTCGCCGTAGCCGCGAAGATCCGCGCAGACCACGGTGAACCGCTGCGCCAATCGCGGCGCGATGTCCCGCCACATCAGCTGTGTCTGCGGGAATCCGTGCAGCAAGAGCACGCCGGGTCCGGTGCCCCCGCGGCTCACGCTGATCACGGCCTCGCCAGTATGGATGCGCAGTCGCTCCAGGCCGCTCACTGTTCAACCATCACATGACATCGGACGTGGACGCCGCGCCTCGTCGCCTACGTGCGGCTCCGGCCGGATACCCGGGCGTGATAGTCGGGGAGGTGGAGCTGGGCGAGCGCATCCAGCGCGGTAGCCGTGAGGGTCGCCAGCCGGACCAGGTTGGCCTCGTCCTGCTCGGTGAAGTCTCCCGCGAGCCGGTCCGTGACCTGGACGAACCCGTAGTTCAGACCGTCGGAACCTACCAGCGGCACGACCAGCCAGCCGCGCATCGGCGGGTGCCGATCGACTTCGCTGCCGAAGTTACGCCACTCCGGGTGGGCACGCAGCTCCTCGTCCGTCAGGCAGAGGGGCCGGTCGATCCTGTGCGCGTAGGCGTGGATGCCGAAGCCCACCGCCGGCGTGTGGTAGTCGGCCCACGCCGCGTACTTCTCCGACAGGGAAAAGTATTTGCGAGCATGAGCCCAGCCCTCACCGATCAGCTGGGTGGCCGCACCCTGGTGGGCCTGCGCCACCACCCTCGCCAGCTCCGCAGTGCCAGCGAGGACCGGGTCGGCCGCGACCATGAAGCCCGCCAGGTCGGCCGGCACGTCCGCGGGCGGCGGCGTGCTCGCGTTGTGGTAGGTGTTCAGGTACTGCTGGTCAGTCACGCGATCATCGTAGGCGAGGCCGCCCCGCGCTTCAGGTCGTCCTATGGCAGGGCCTGGCATCGCACGCCGGATCGCGCTGGACGTCGACGGTCGCAAAAGCCAGGTCCGGGACGGCCCTGGCAGCCGGTCTGTCGCAGTCAACACCGACGACGATGCTGCGCTCCGAGCCCCGACCCTCTCCTCACCGCTGCGGGTCGCCGAGCTCCTCGGCCGCCCACCGCTTTCGCGCCTGGAGCTCTCGTTCTCGCTCCCGCTCGGCGTGCACCGCGTCCGCACGGGCGCAGCGGCCTCGGTGGGCGACCGGGATCCACGCCAGGCCGCGGCCGTGGAAGCGCGTCGGCCCCGTGATCTCGTGTCGACAGCCGCATGAGAGGCAGACCTGGTCGATCAGGTGGCCGCCGCACCAGTCGCAGGAGCAGATGCCGGCCTCGACGAGGAGGATGCAGCAGTCCACGTAGCCCAGCTCGCCGCACACCTTGGGCTCGACCATCAGCCCCAGCGTACAGGCGTTCGGTCCGCTGATCCTGCCCCCGCCGTACCCGCCGCCGTTTCTCCTCGGCGTCCGCCGCCCGCGGCGCTCCATCGCCCGGCCGGATGGACCGGTAGTGGGGTTCATGGCGCCGCCGTAAGTGGCGAGGGGGCCCTCGCCGCGGCGAAGTCCGGCGCCGCCCCCCCGGACCACGATCCTCGCCACGGCCGACTCGCGTTACCTACGCCACGTCGACATCGAAGGTCAGCGCGCCGGACGTCGACGCAGAGCACGGCGAGCTGCCTGTGGGACAGGCGACGAGCTGCACGTGGCCGGTGCCGATGAGAGCGAAATCGAGGAAGCGGGCCTTCTCACCGCTGCTGAAGGTCATCACCTCCGTGGTCGCCGGGTTCGCGATGTGCGTGTCGCTGCTGGAGGCGTTCCAGTCGCGTCCATTGACGATCGGCAAATTGAGCGTTACCTCGTCGCCCTTGTGGAGCTGGATAGTCTTACCGGCGTCGCGGTCCGTCGCGAAGTAGCGCGTGTTGTGACTGACCTGGACGATGCCGCAGCCTCCCAGCAGGGCCACCGTGGCGGAACACGCGCCGATGGTGAATATGGCGCGCACGCTCATTCTGGCGGCGGCTCGGCCACTCCCGCGATCCTCGTCGATGGCGATTGGTTCTCCGCCTGCCCGTTTCACCGGCGCCAGCGTACAGATGGCGGTTGCGATGCGTCAACGAGGACACAACCCTCTGGACGGCTGTAATCCGGGAGTCACGGTTGTAATCCGGGAGTAACGGCCGCTCGGCGAGCACTGACGCCCGTGCAACGTTCACTCGCGCATGGCGCAGCCGCGGGCGCCGTCGCCGGGCTGGCGGCGGGCCTGCTCCAGCTCGCGCTTCGGTTCGCCGGGGTACCGCTGCCCACCGAGCTGCTCGCCGATCGATTCCTGCCACTCCTGCCGGTGGACCTGTTCCTCCAGGTGCTGGGTCATCTTGCCGGTCCAATCGCCGCCAAGGAGCTGGCGTTCGTGGGCGGGGCGGTGGGACCGGCGCTCCTGGGCGCGGTGGCCGGCGCGCTGTTCGCCGGTCTCGGCCGGCCGAAGCGGTGGCTGGCCGCGTTCGCGGCGGCGCTGGCCGCCGGCCTGGTCGGCGTGACCTGGCCGGCGCTCGACGCCAGCTACCTGGGACTGCCACCACCATGGGCGCAGCTCGCCGCCGTGGCGTCGATCGTCGCTGCGGTCGGGCTCGCGGCCGCGCTCCTGGCGGCTCTGCTGGCGGCCGCCGGATCCCGCGATACCCGAGTGCACGATGCTGCCGCCCAGAACCTCGTGACCCGTCGCGCGCTGGTGGTGGCCTCCGCTGGGGCCGTCCTCGCGGCAGCGACTGGCGGCCTGGCGGTCGGGCGGCTCGCTGATCGAGCGCGCGCGGCCGCTGCCGGCCGCGGTCGCGATCGCGATGCGTGGCGTGGACGGCTACGTCCACACCCTGGATCTGGCCCGCGCCGCGCGGGGCGGTTCGCTCGTGGCACTCGCGATGAACGGCGCTCCGCTGGTGGCGAGACACGGCGCGCCGGCCCGCGCCGTCGTGCCCGGCGCGTACGGCGAGGTCAGCGTGAAGTGGCTCACCCGGGTGACCGTGCTCGATCACGCTGAGAAGGGGTACTACGAGAGCCAGGGCTGGATGGCCGGCACGGTACACACGACCTCGGTAATCGACCTCCCTGTGCGCGGCCAGAGGCTCGCCCCCAACGTGCCGGTGGTCGTCCGCGGAGTTGCGTACGCCGGCGACCGGGGCGTGAGCCGAGTCGAGCTGAGCACGAACGGCGGTCGCTCCTGGGCTGCCGCCACCATCGACTACTACCGATCGCCCTTCGCCTGGGCGCTGTGGTCGGCGCCGTGGACGCCGTCGTCTAGCGGCGTCCAGACCCTGGTCGTCCGCGGCTACGACGGCGCCGGAGAGGTCCAGGAGCAGATGGCGCATGGCTTCGCACCGGCCGGCGCTACGGGACTCCACACCGTGGACGTGATCGTTGACTGAACGACCTTGAGGCCTTGCGACGCGCTGGATCGGCTCGTCGCCGGCGGCCGCATCTCCGGGTACACAGTCGAGGCGGACACCTCGTACCTCGACGCGGACCGGCCGACCCTGACTTACCGCATGTACGCAGGCCACTCGACCTCGCGGCACAACCTCGACCGGTTCTGCTCCTCGATGGCCGGCCTGGGAGCGGAGCTGCGTGCGTCGCGGCTCCTAGGGACGACGGCCGGTGCCGGCGGCCTGCTGCGCACACAGCAGATCTGCGTCCACGCGTGTTCGCCGACGAGCACGCGCTCGGATGCGCGACGGCGCTGGTGAAGGATCGCTTCACGTGCGGCCCGGAGGCGGTCCCCGGGTCCTGGCGCTTCCCCGACGTTCGCATCACCGGCGGTGAGGCCACCGACACGATCGCGATATGGGCGCACCGTTGGGGCGCAGCGGTGACGCTGTCGCTGTCGCCGATATCGCCGGCTCGTGGCGGGGTTCGTGCTGGCGTGCGGGTGCTCGCGTGCTGGTCGGATCTGCTGACCCGCAGTGTCCTGCCGAGACCGGGGCAGGCGATGGGCGCCGCAGGTCCCGGGGTCGCGACCCGCAGATCGAGCGCGTCCACCACCGGGTGGGCGTGCGGACGCTGTCGCGGCTGGTGAGCAGCGCGGGCGGCCGCGCCGGCCGGCGATGTGGCATCCTCCGGCGGGTGGGCTACTCCATGCGGTTCTTCGTCGAGGACGGTCAGCCACTGACGTTCGACGAGCTGTCGAGCGGCCTGCGCGCCATCGATCCGGATTTCCGAATCGAGGCGGATGGCGAC
>DASQZW010000125.1:0-29688 GCA_035638495.1 Terriglobales bacterium | reverse complement strand
CAAGAGGCCGCGGGTCCCAAATCCGGCGGTCGTGGCGGTTCGCGTCGCCGACGGGCTGGAGAAGGAGCTCATCCTCCGGTCGGACCAGGACAAGTTCTTCACGGAGCCGCACTACGACGGCTTCCCGGCCGTGCTGATCAGGCTCGCCGCGGTCGACGTGCCGGAGCTCGAGGAGCTGGTCACGAACGCCTGGCGGTACCAGGCGTCGCGGGAGCTCCGGGAGGCCTTCGACCGCGGCTGACGGCCCGAGCGGGACCGGTGTCTCGCCCGGCGTGGGCCGGGCAGGTCCCCGGCCGCTCCGGGCGCCCATTGCCCCCGCCCGTCATGAGATGTTGAGTCCAGTGTCAGATGGGCGTCACGCCCATGGCCGGCGCAGGTGAGAGCGGAGGTGTGGGTTGGTGCGAGCCGTCGAGGTCATCAACGAGGTCCTGCACGACCTCCTGGCACACGTGCAGACGCTTGCGATCCTGCTCGCGGCGTTGATCGCCGCCGACTTCTTCGTGTTCACGCCGACGGTCACGTCGAACGTGGTCCAGGAGTATCGCGTCGACACCGCCGCGGTCGACGAAGCGTACGCGAAGGCCGGCGAGCAGGTGCCGTCGGTGGTGCTGAGCACGCTCGCCGACATCGCGAACCGGTCCATCCCGATCGGCCAGTCGGCGACGGTGCTCAACAGCGGTGGGCCCGGTCCCCGCAGCACGCAGGTGGCCGCGACCGCTCCCGGCGCGGCCGTCGCCCCCGCGGCGGCAACCAGCAGCGTCTATGCAATGGCCGAGATCTGCGCGAAGTCCCGGGTCACGGTCGAGTCGGTCGTCGCCGGCGCCTGCACGGTCGGCCAGCCGGACCGGCCCCTCTACGAACGCGCGCTGTTCCACTACGACGAAGAGTCCAGCTCGCCCCTCGGTCCGGACCAGCTTCACGAAGCGATCGCGCGGATGGCCGACGCGGTCTTCACGCGGGCGACCGTCACCCTCTCGAACCCGGGCAAGGCGACGGCCCAGAACGTGAACATCATCGTCCCGGACGGCTACACGAAGAGGGCCGGGACGCTGCCCCTCTCCCTCGACGCCGGGGAGCGGTCCGACTTCCTGTTCGACAGCCTGCCGGGAGCGCTGTCGTCGAACAAGGGGGCGCTCGTCACCAGCCCCACGTTCACGGTGAAGTGGGATCCCACCGGACCGCTCGATCCGCAGTTCTCGCTCCGAGTGGTCCTGGGATTCGCCGTCCTCCTCGTGGTGCTGGTCGTCCTGGACACGATCGAAGCGATCCGCGACGACGACGACGACGATCGGCGACGGCGGCGAAAGGCCAGGCGCCGGCGCGCGGAGTCGGACGCCGTCCCGGCGGCGTGATGCGATCATGAGTTCATGACCGACCTCCTCGATTCCGCCACGCGCCTCCTCTCCACCACTCCCGGGCGCTGGCAGAGCCTGGTCGAGACCGCACCCGACGAGCTGCTGCAGCGCCCGCCCGCCGCCGCCGAGTGGTCGGCGGCAGAGTGCCTGACCCACCTGCTCGTGACGGAGCGCTTCGTGTTCGGCGCACGGCTGCGCGCCATCGTCCAGGGCGGCGACATGCCCGCGTTCGACCCCAACGCGCCGCGCGAGCCCGAGGCCGAGCGCACGCCGCGTGAGGTCGCGCGGGCGCTGGGGGCGGAGCGCGACGCCAACCTGGCCGTGCTGCAGGGCCTGACGCCCGACGACCTGGAGCGCAGCGCCCGCCATCCGCAGTACGGCTCGGTCCCGCTGCGCGTCGTGCTGAACACGTGGGCCGCGCACGACCTGCAGCACACGGTGCAGGCCGAGGAGGCGCTGATGCAGGCGTTCATCCCCGGGACCGGCCCGTTCCGCTTCCGGTTCGCGGATCACGAGGTCCGTTCGGAGGGGCCGACCCGGTAGCCTTCGGCGCGTGAGACGCTTCCTGCGGGAGTACCTGGAGAGCGGCGCATCGCAGTACGCGGGCATGCTCGGCTTCAGCCTGTTCGTCGCGATGCTGCCGCTGACCCTCGGCGTCCTCGACTTCTGGGGCCTGTGGGCTCGCAGCCCGCAGCGCTTCGCGGCGGTCGGCCAGGTCCTGATCGACATGTTCCCCGCCGGGACGCAGGGCCCCGTGCGCCAGGTGGTGCTGCAGGCGAACGAGCACGCCGGCGCGGTGGTCGCGCTGTCCCTCGTGAGCCTCGTCTGGTTCAGCACCGGCGTCTTCTCCACCACCGGCTTCGCTCTGAACCGCATCTACGGCGTGCCCAACCGGCCCATGCTCCACCAGCGGCTGCGCGGCCTGTGGCTCTCCGCCGCCCTCATCGGCGCCGCGTACCTCGCCGTGGGCGTCAGCCTCGCGACCAGGTTCTCGCGGGTTCCCGCTTTCGTCGGTCCGGTCGTGGTCTGGCTCGCGCTCGCGTGGCTGATCGGCATGCTGTACCGCCTCGCGCCCAACCGGATGCTGACCCGCGCCGAGCTGCTGCCCGGCGCGGGCCTCGCCGCGCTCCTCATCGTCGGTCTCGCCTACGCGTTCCCGCTGTACACCCAGCTGACGGGGCAGCTGAGCAGCGGCAGCCGGTTCTTCACGATCGTCTTCGGGCTCGTCGCCTGGGTCTACTGCATCGCGCAGGCCGTGCTGATCGGCGCCGTCTTCAACTGGATGCGCGTCACCGCGCGCGAGGAGGCTCGATCGGCGCAGGCCCTACCTGGCGATGTCCTTGCGCGTGAAGCGCCATGAGCTCACCGCCAGCGCCACGGCGCCCACCCCGACCAGGACCAGCACCGACGTCAGCTGCAGGCCGTCGACCAGGGGCGTGCCGTAGTAGTAGAAGGCGGAGAGCCTGAGCGCCACGTCCGGCCAGCTCAGCTCCGGCCCGACGAAGCTGATGAAGAACCAGATCGCGAGCAGGAAGCTCACCAGGCCCGTGTCGACCGCCGCCCGCAGCCAGCCCGACGCCAGGTAGCCGATGGCGGCGACCAGCAGGCCCATGGGGATGATGCCGAGCGTGGCCGCGGCCAGATGGCCCCAGTCGAGCTTCAGGCCGACGGCGACGGCCGCCGCGGCCGACGCCACGAGCGTGACCACCCCGATGACGACCGTGGCGGTGGCGAGGGCGGCGAAGCGGCCCAGCAGCACGCGCAGGCGCGGCTGCGGCGTCGACAGGACCAGCTCCAGGCGTCCGTCCTCCTCGTCGCCCGACCAGGCGCTGACCTGGGTGACCGCGAACGCCATGAGGAGCACCGGCAGCAGGATGAAGATCGCGCTGAGCAGGGTGGCGTTGGCCTGGACGTCCCCGCCGCCGAGCTTCTCGATCACCGACCTCACCGCGGAGGTCGAGGAGGTCAGACTGCGGAGGGTGTGCTCGACCTGCACGACGGCCATCACCATGAAGGCGGCGTATCCGGCGATGCCGACCGTCCACCAGACCGTCGGTGCCGCGATCATCGCCAGGCTGCGCGCATAGACCCCACGCAGCGACCAGTCGCCGGCGGGCAGCGCGTCCCGCTGCCGTGCGGCTCGCCGCGGCAGCCGCAGCCAGGCCGGCAGAGGCACCACGCCGCCGACGTCACGCCGGACGAAGAGCAAGACCGCCGCGCCGCCCAGCACCAGGGCGAGCGCGAGCAGGACGAGCATGCCGCCCGTGTTCGTGCCGTAGCTCGGCACCAGCGGCTTGCTCAGGTTGTAGT
Source organism: Terriglobales bacterium (assembly GCA_035638495.1). Lineage (GTDB taxonomy): Bacteria > Chloroflexota > Dormibacteria > Dormibacterales > Dormibacteraceae > CF-161. The sequence continues at coordinate 26,023 of DASQZW010000125.1, read as the reverse complement.
AGTAGACGGGCGAGAGCCGGGAGATCCACTCCGTGCCGGGGAACAGCCGGTGGAGCGAGTCCACGACGATGCTGACCAGGAGCACGGCCGCCGTCCAGCCGGCGGCCCGGCGGCGGTCCACCGTGAACTGCGAGAGCAGCAACGCCAGTCCGCCGTAGACGGCGCACACGAGCGCCAGGTCCAGCCCGAACAGCTGCGCGTCGCCGAGGCTGAATCCCGGGTTGAACGGCCGGCTGCCCGCGAAGAGCACCAGCCCCATCAGCGCGCCGATCGCGAGCAGCGCCGTCCACATGGCCGCCAGCTTCAACAGCGCGACCCGGGCCCGGCCCTGGGGCGCCGAGAGCAGCACGTCCAGCGACGCGCGCTCCTCCTCGCCGCGCAGCATGCGGGCGCCGGCGAGGAGCGGCCAGATCGCCAGGATCAGGATGAAGACGCCGATCTTCCACGTCGCGTAGCCCGCGACGGTATCGACGGCGATCGGGGCGGCGTTCCACGCGAACGAGCCGGCCAGCTGCGTCATGGTGGCGCGGCCCGCGGCCGTCCCCACCAGCGTCGACGATGCCGCCAGCGGCTCCAGGACGAGCAGGCCCATGCCCACGCCCCAGCCCAGGATTGCGATGCGGTAGCTCCGCAGGGTCCTCAGGAACACGTTCCTAAACCACACCGGTCGCCTCCTTCGCTGCCCTGCCGTCCGGCTCGTAGTAGCGCAGGAAGGTGTCCTCGAGGCTGGGTTCGTGACTGGATAGCGACACCACCCGATGCTGCGCGGCCGCCTTGATCACCGCGTCGGCGGGCCCCTGCATCTCGAGGCGCAGGCCGAGCCCGCCCTCCGTCGTCTCGACCCTCGCCACGCCGTCGAGCCGCTCGAACGCCGCGGCGGGAACGGCGTCGGCGAACGTGATGGTGATGTCGTAGCGCTTGATGTCCTTCACCTCGGCGACGCCGCCGACGCGGACGATCCGGCCCTCACGGATGATGCCGACGCGGCTGCACCACTGCTCCACCTCGCTCAGGACGTGCGAGGAGAGGAAGACCGTCCGGCCGTCTCGCCGGATCTCGTCGACCATCCGGCCGAACTCCTGCTGGTTGAGCGGGTCCAGGCCGTTCGTCGGCTCGTCCAGGATCGCGAGGCGCGGGCGGTGCATCAGCGCCTGGACCAGCACCACCTTGCGCTTGTTGCCGCTCGAGTACTGCCGGAACTTCCGGGACGGGTCGAAGTCCAGCCGCTCGATCAGCTGACGCAGGAACGCCTGGTCTACGCCGCCGCGCAGGTTGCCGAGGTACTCGAGGATCTGGCCGCCGGTCAGCTCGGGGTCCAGCGATGGCTCTCCAGGCGCGTAGCCGACGAGCCGCTTGATCGCCACCGACTCCCGCCAGCAGTCCATCCCGGCGATCCGGGCCACGCCGGCGTCGGCGTGGAGGAGCGCCATGAGGAGCCGGATGGTCGTGGTCTTGCCGGCGCCGTTCGGGCCCAGGAAGCCGAACACCTCGCCCTCCCCCACCTCGAACGAGACGTCGATGATGCCTCGGGCGCCGCCGTAACTCTTGGTGAGACCCTCCACCTGGACAATCGCCGCCATCGACTTCGTCCCTCCCTTTTGCTAGCCGAACCACAGGCGCAGGGTGGCCTCGTCGAGCCCCCTGAACGACCCGCGGGGAAGACCCAGGATGCCGTCGAGCACCTGCAGCTGGGCCGCGTACACTCGCTGGAACGTCTCGAACGAGATCGTGCCCGCCCGGCGGGCGAAGTACAGCTCGCCGGCGATCTCCTGGAAGCCCAGGATGTTCGCCACGATCACCATCGCGGTCTCGTCCGGCGAGTCGACCCTGAAGAGGCCCTCTTCGACGCCCTGCCGCACGATGGCCGCGATGATCGGCACCAGGCGCTTCCTGGTGAAGCGCCTGAACTTCTCGCGAACGATCGCGTTGTCGTCCGAGGCCCAGGTCTCCAACGTGGCCACCATCAGCTCCTTCCGCTCTCCCTTCCACGCGGCGATGCCGGAGAAGAAGCCCTCGAGCTTCTGGAAGGCGGTGAGATGCGGGTCGTCCAGGAGGGGCTGGAGCGTCGCCAGGCCCACGTCGGTCAAGCGCTCGACGGCGGCCAGGAGCAGCGCCCGCTTCGAGTCGAAGTAGTGGTAGAACGCGCCCTTGGACGCGTCCAGCTGCTCCAGCACGTCCTGCACGCTCATCTGCTCGTAGCCCTTGGTCTGGATGAGCTGCAGGGCGACGTCGACGAAGGCCTCTCGCCTGACCGCCTGCGCCGCCGCCGCCCTGACCGTGCGCGCCATCGCGTCCATTCTAGCAGACCAACGGTCGGTCTGCTCAGTGGCGGCTAGGGTGAGCAGGTGACGACCCGGGCCGAGCTGCGAGCAGACTGCGCGCGGTGCTTCGGGCTGTGCTGCGTCGCGCCGGCCTTCTCGGCCTCGGCCGACTTCGCGATCGACAAACCCGCCGGGAAGCCGTGCCCCAACCTCCGGCCGGACTTTCGCTGCGGCATCCACGCGACGCTGCGGCAGCGCGGGTTCCCGGGCTGCTCTGCGTACGACTGCCTGGGCGCGGGCCAGAAGGTGGCCCAGGTCACGTTCGGTGGGCGGGACTGGCGCCGGGAGCCCGGGACGGCGAGGCCGATGTTCGCGGCGTTCGCGGTCGTGCGGCAGCTGCACGAGGCCCTCTGGTACCTCACCGAGGCGCTGACCCTGGAGCCGGCCCGCCCGCTCCACCCCGAGCTCGCCGGCGCGCTCGACGAGACCGACCGCCTCACCCGCCTCGGCCCCGGCGCGCTCCTGGCGCTCGACGTGGCGGCGCACCGGCGCCGCGTGGATGCGCTGCTCGTCCGCGTCAGCGAGCTGGCACGCGACGGCGCCGGGCAGACGATCGACCACACGGGCGCCGACCTCGTCGGCGCCGACCTGCGCAGCGCCCGCCTCCGGGGCGCGAACCTGCGCGGGGCGCTCCTGGTCGGGGCCGATCTCCGCGGCGGCGACCTGCGCCTGGCCGATCTCCTGGGGACGGACCTCCGGGGCGCCGACCTCGCCGAAGCCGACCTCCGGGGCGCCATCTTCCTGACGCAGCCGCAGCTCGACGCCGCGAAGGGCGACGCCGGCACACGCGTGCCGGCATCGCTCGCGCGGCCGCCGCACTGGCCGCGCCGGCGCCGGCGACCGCTGCGCTAGGCTTCCGCTCGTGGCCCGACGGCCAACTCTCGGTCAGGAGGTGACATCGATGAACGATCCGTTCCTGTCCGCCCCTGCCGCGGAGTCCCGCGCCCGGCGGTAGCCGGCACGCCTCCTCGGCGCGATTCGAGGAGAGACCCTTGCTCAGCACCGTTCTCCTGCGCCTCCTGGACGAGGCGCGCCGCGACGAGCTCGCCTTCATCGACGGCTTGGACGCACGCGCGCGCGAGGCCATGGGTGCGCCCGACTGCTGGTCCGCCCGCGATCACGTGGCGCACGTTGCCTACTGGCGGCTGCGGCTCGCCGACCGGCTCCATGCGATCCACCGAAACGAGCCGCAGCCCGAGCTCGAGGCCTGGGAAAGCCAGAACGCGAAGGTCTTCGAGGAGTACCGCGACCGCTCCTGGCCCGACGTCCTGGCCGAGGTCGATCGCTCGCACCGGGCGCTCAGCGCCTGCATCGAGCGGCTCTCCGACGAGGACCTGATCACGTTCGGGCGTTTCGACTGGCTCGACGGCCAGCCGCTGCACGACGCCGTCATGGGCTCGGCCTACGAGCACCTGCAGGTCCACCTCTCGCAGTACCACGTCGAGCGGGGCGACCTGCCGGAGGCGCGGCGCATCCACGAGCGCTCGGTCGCCCGGGTCGTGGACGCCGGTGTGCCGCCCGCGCTGGCCGGCGTCGTGCTCTACAACCTGGCCTGCTCCTACGCGCTGCACGGGGACCTGGAAGAGGCCCGCACGACGCTCGACCGGGCGCTGGCCCTCTACCCCACACCCCACCTCGCCGACTGGGCGCGGACCGACCCCGACCTGGCCGCGCTCCGCGACGACGGAGCGGCCTAGTATCCGCCACCCCGAGCCCTCCCCCCGGACGCGGGGGGAGGGCACGAAGGATCTAGTCGACCTCCCGGAACAGCTCGAACACGGGGCGCCGTGTCGCGGCGCCGCGTGGATCGTCGAGGATGTCACCCGAGTGCAGGACCGATCCGAGCAGCCAGCGCGCGAGCCGCGTACGGCCCGCGTACGGGGCGAGGACGTCCACGAAGAAGGACACCGCTTCGGCGCGGTTCAGCTCGACGGCCCGGACGCGCTCGGTGCGGCGGCCGACGGTGAGGGTGGCCTCGCCCGCCGCGCGCAGGTTGCGAACCCAGTTGACGTTGCCGAACGTGCCCACCGTCCACCGTCTCCGCCCCACCTCGACGAGCGCCACCGGCGTGGTCCTGAGGTGTCCGGACTTCCGGCCCCGCACGCCCAGGAGCGCGTTCGGGCCCATGAGCGGACCGAGGCGAAGCAGACGGTGCGCGATCGGGTTGAAGATCGGCACCAGGCGCGGGACCCGCAGCTGTGCGGCCATCTGATGAACCTCCCGGGTCTGAACCCTTCCAATCAACCGATTGAACTACAGTCCTATCAATTTGATCAATCAATTGGTTGGAAAGCTCATTCCAAGCCAGACCTGAAGCTGCCGGAGGGCCTGGTCCGCCCGGCCCGCCCCGGCCACCGCGGGGAGGGTCATGCTCGTCAGCGTCGCGACGATGATCGCCGCGACGTCGTCGCTGTCGAGATCCGGCCGAAGCTCGCCGGCCCGGACCGCGTTCCGGAGGAGGCCCCGCACCGTCCTGTGCCAGTACGCGGTAGTCTCCTCCATGATCCTTGCCAGGTTGGGGTCGCGGGCTGACCGGAGCGCGAGCTCCGCCATCACGGCACCGAGCTCGGGCTCCTCGGCGAGCAGTCGTCGGACCGCCCGGAGGTGGTCGCGGAGCTGCTCGGCCGACGAGCCGCGCGGCGCCAGGGTCGACCGGAACCGCTCCATTGCGAGCTCCACGACGCCGCGGATGAGCGCCTCCTTGGTCGGAAAGTAGTAGTGCAGTGTCGCAATGTTGACGCCGACCTCGCCCGCCACCTCACGGGTGCGCAGGCCCTCGAAGCCTCGCTCCGCGATCTCGTTGAACGCTGCTCGGACCAGCGCCTGGCGTCGGTCGTCCTTGCTCATGGGCTCGGATCAATTAAACACTTGATTGAAGAACGCGGTTCCTGCGCGGAACGCTGGGCCCGTCCGGTGATGATCGCGGTGGCCGGCCTGGCGGCGCTGCTGTACGCCCGGAACCTGGCCAGCAGCGACTTCGTGCCGTACTACTCGGCGGCCGCCCGCAGCATGTCCGAGAGCTGGTCCGCGTTCCTGTTCGGCTCGTTCGACCCCGCCGGGTCGATCACCCTCGACAAGATCCCCGGGTTCCTGTGGCCGCAGGCGCTCGCGGCGCGGGTCCTCGGCTTCCACGCCTGGGCGCTGACCCTGCCCCAGGTGGTCGAGGGCGTCGTCGCAGTCCTGGCCCTGTACGCCGCGGTCCGCCGCTGGGCCGGGGCCGCCGCCGGCGTCCTGGCCGCGGCCATCTTCACGTTCACCCCGGTCGCCGCCTCGATGTTCGGGCACGCGATGGAGGACGGCGCGCTCACGATGTGCTCCGTCCTGGCGGCGGCCGCCTGGCAGCGTGCGGTCCAGACGGCGCGCCTGCGGGCGCTGCTGCTGGCCGGCGTCTGGGTCGGCCTCGGCTTCCAGGCCAAGATGCTGGCCGCGTGGGCGATCCTGCCTGCGCTCGCCCTCGCCTACCTGGTCGCCGCCCCGGCAGGCCTGCGCCGGCGTCTGTGGCACCTCGCGCTCGCCGGAGCCGTCGTGGTCGCCGTGTCCGCCTCGTGGATGCTGATCGTGGCGCTCACCCCGGCCGCAGACCGGCCGTTCGTGGACGGCACCACGAGCAACGACGTGGCCGGCATGGTGCTCGGCTACAACGGCGCGACGCGCTTCGGCGCGCTCGGCCTGGCCGGCGCCATCACGCCCGACTTCGGTGACCTGCCCGCGGTAGCGACCGGCGGCCTCAAGCTGCTGGACCCGCGGCTGGCGACGCAGATCGGCTGGTTGTACCCGCTGGCCGTGGTCTCCCTCGTTGTCGGCGTGTGGGAGCGGCGCGGCCAGCCGCGCACGGACCCGGTGCGCGCCGGCCTGCTGATGTGGGGCCTCTGGCTGGCCGCGACCGCCGCCATCTACAGCGCCGGCACGATCATCCACACCACGTACGTCGCGGCGCTGGCCGCGCCCCTCGCGGCACTGAGCGGCTTCGGGATCGTGCGCCTGTGGCAGGCGTTCCGGGCCGGCGGGGCGCGCCGGTGGGCGCTCCCGGCGTGCGCCGCTGTCACGCTCGCCTGGGCGGCCTGGCTGTCGTCGCGCTACCCGGGCTTCCTCCCGTGGGTTACCCCGGGCGCCGTCGTGCTGGCCGCGACCGGCTCGCTCGTGGCCGCCAGGGTCCGCGGCCGGCTCGCCGTCGCCGGCATGGCGTGCGCAGTGGCGGCGATGGTCGTCACGCCGGCCGCATGGGCGGCGTCCGCGCTCGACCCGCTGTACGACGGCACGGTCCTCGACGCGTCGGCCGGCCCGTCGGGCATCTTCGAGGTGGTCGCGCCGGACGTCTGGGCGGCCAGCCACGGGCGGCTCGAGGGAGTCCCGTACGCCGGCGCCGGCATCGGGTTGGGACCCACCACCCAACAGCAGCGGGCCACGCTGGCCTACCTGGAGGCGAACCGTGACGGCGCCACCTACCTGGTCGCAACCCAGTCCGTCGCCCTGGCCACGCTGTACATCCGGGACTCCGGCCAGCCCGTGCTGCTGGTCGGCGGGTTCACGGGCCGGGCGCCGTTCCCGACGCTGGCCCGGTTCCAGCAGCTCGTGGCGAGCGGCCAGGTCCGGTACGCGCTCGTACCCGACCCGCCCCAGGGCTCGCCGCCGACCGCCACGCGAGACGGCATCGCGGCGTGGGTACGCGCGAACTGCCAGCCGGTGTCGCCGGGCACCCATCCGGTGGCCCCGATGGGCGACGCGCTGTACGCCTGCTGACGCGACTCGCCGCGCGCGGGCGTGCCGGGTCGGAGACTCAGCCGGCGCCCACGTCCCACCACACCCAGGTTCCGCCGACATCCTCCGGCTGACGCCCGACGACCCACGCGAGCATGGCCACCGCCTGGTCCTCGTGCGGCATGGGTCCGACCACGATCGTGCGCACGTGCCAGCGCGCGAGGTCCCGCGCGATCGACGCGCGCAGCTCACCGGTGGGCGCCGGGACCCCGTCGCCCAGCTCGATGCCCTCCAGCACGGCGGACGTCGCCGAGCGCGGCGGGCCGAAGGCGACCTCGTCGCCGGGACCCGGGTGCAGCGCGTAGCCCTCCGGCATCCGGAAGCGGTAGCCCGACTCCGCCTGCCAGCTCATCGCGGTCGGATCGCCCGGGCCGGCCCACGGCACGACGAGCGCGACGCTCCCATCGGGGATGCGGCCGACGGCGGGACTCGTGAAGAACGGCGCGTCGCGATGCGTGGTCACCCATGGCGCCGCCTTGGGGGCCAGCGCCACCAGCGACAGGCCCACCAGCGCCGCCGCCGGCAGGCGCACCGCCGGGCGCCGCTCCGACAGGACGGCGCAGCGCACGAACCAGGCCAGCAGGACGCCCGCCAGCAGGTAGAAGTAGGCCATCAGCCGGGACGGCAGGGCCTGTGCGAGGACCGGCGCCTGGCCCAGGAGCAGCCAGGGCAGCGGCGCGGCGTCCAAGACCCGTCCGAGTACGTGGAGATGCGGCCCGAGGGAGAGGATCACCACGGCCGCCGCGAGGATCGCCGCCCACTGGACCGGTGGCCGCGCCCACCAGCGGACCGCGGTCACGCCCAGCAGCACCAGGAGCGGCAGGCCGACGTAGCCGTCCCACTCGACCTCGAGGCCGGTGAAGCTCCGCGTCAGGCTCACGAGCGAGTCGGGGGCGAGGAGCTGGAGCTGATCGGGGACCACCAGGCTGGCCAGGTCCGTCACGTACGTGTCGGGCGGCTGGATCAGGCCGCGCACGACCTGCGGGCCCAGGAACATCGTGAGCAGCCCCGGCGCGGCCAGCAGGGCTCCCGTCGTCAGGGCGGCGCCCCCGCCGCGCGTGAGGGCGGACAGCGCCGGCCGCACCGGGAGCCGGGCCACGGCCGCCACCCCCACCAGGACGAGCAAGCCGCACAGCGCCACCAGCGCCGTCGTCGCCAGCATCTCGGCGGACGTGTAGAGCTGGAGCGCGGCGACCAGCCCCAGCAGGCCGCCGGTGAGCGGCGCCGGCCAGCGCCGGCGGACGAGCAGCTCGTGCAGGAGGAGCAGCACCAGCGGCGGCAGCCAGGCCATGACGAACCCGAGGTGGCCGAGCTCCTGTGCCAGGACGTACGGCGAGAAGCCGTACAGCAGCCCGCCGGCGAAGGCAGCGACCCGGTGCGGGACGAGTCGGTGGATCGCCGCAGCGGCCGACCAGGCCGAGAGGGCGGGTCCGAGCGTCATCAGGAGGTCGAACGCGACGACCGGGCCCCAGGCGAGGACCACCGGGCTCAGCAGCAGCCCGGGCGCGATCGGGGTCGGCGTCCACATCAGGTTGACGCCCGCCGGGTAGTCGAGGGAGTCGGTGAGCCACGGGTTGTGACCGGCGGCCAGCGCGTGGAGCGGCCAGCCGAGCGTCCAGATTGTCTGCTCGGGGTCGCTCGCGCCGCCGATCAGCAGCCTGCCCGGGTCCTGCCAGGCGGCGTGGAAGTAGGCGAAGGCGAGGCCCAGGTACGCGAGCGGCCAGGCGAGGTGGCGCAGCACACGGCGCAGTGTGACGGCTAGGCGGCCTGGTCGGGCGCGTCCCAGTCGATGCGGTAGCCGTAGACCTCCTGCACCTGCCTGCCGGTCGCGAGCAGCCGCATGAACAGCGGCATCATCGCGTCGCGGACGACCTGGCCGACCGGCCCGGCCGCCTTGCTGCTGTTGACGCGCGCGGCCGCTCGGATGATCCGCTCGACGCGCGGCCGCCGCAGCGCCTCGAACCGGGCCAGGGCCTGCCCGTGGTCGGGCACGTCGCGCAAGCACTTCGCCAGAACGACCGCGTCCTCGATCGACAGCGAGGCACCCTGGCCGGAGCTCGGCGACGGGGCGTGCGCGGCGTCGCCGATCACCACCATCCGTCCGCGCTGCCACACCGGCAGGTGCGGGATCACGTGGAACGTGCTCGCCCCCCCGATCGCGACGTCGGGCGTAGCCTCCAGGGTGCGCACCGCGGGGCCCGCGTCGTCCCGGAACAGGTCGACCAGGCGGCGCCGCCACTCCGCCGCGTCCACGGCCGCCAGGTCGCCGCGCGCGGGCTCCTCGCGGCTGGGCAGGTTGGCGAACCACCACACGTCGCCGTCGGGGGCGACGGCGTAGCCGAAGAACGCGCGCCTGCCGAAGATCATCGTGTACGACCCGGGCTCGGACTCGGCGTCCACCCCGTGGGCCTGGCCGCCTACGTTGACCAGGCCGGCATAGGTGGGCTCCGGCGCCCGCGGATCGATGATCGGGCGGACGGTCGAGTGGACGCCGTCGCAGCCGACCAGCAGGTCGCCGGCGGCCTCGGTGCCGTCGGCGAACGTCGCGACGACCCCGTCCGCGGTCTCCACCGCGTGCGCCAGGCGCCGGCCGTGCTCGAAGCGGATGCCCCGGGCGCACGCCTCCTCCCGCAGTGCGCGGTACAGGTCGGACCGCGTGAGGGTGTGGCTGGTGATCCCGTCCGGCAGCGCGGCGTCGATGCGGGCTACACCCAGCCGCTTGCCGGTGGTGCTCCGCAGCACGATTCCCGGCGTCGGGAAGCCCGCCGCCACCGCGCGCTCGTCCGCGCCGATGACGCGGAGCGCGTCGATGCCGTTGGACCCCAGCGTCAGGAACGTCCCGACGCCCTCGGCGCCGCCGGCGTGCGCCTCGTAGACGGCGGCGTCGATGCCGGCCTTCTGCAGCGCCATCGCGGCGGCCGGGCCGGCGATCCCGCCGCCGATGATCAGTGCCGTCCGGACGTGTGTCATGGTGCCTCCTGCCTCTCGGCCGGCTCGCCGTGGAACGCGGCCCACGGACGACCCCAGCCGGTCTCGGGATCGTCGATCTGTCGGATGAACCGCTCGACGAAGGACGACTCGGCGTCCAGCAGTGCGATTCGGTACTCCTCCTCGACCATGAACAGCGGGTGCAGCCCGCCCGCCACGGCGCGGTCGACGTGGTCGCGGATCTCGGTCCGCAGCGCGGTGAGCCGGTCCAGGCGATGGCGCAGCAGGTCGACGACCAGGTCCGGCGGCAGTGCCGCGATCAGCGACAGCGCGGCCACGAAGTGCGGGTACTCGTGCTGCGGCACCTCGACCAGCTCGCGCATCCAGTCGTGCAGCTCCGTCCGGCCTGAGTCGGTGAGCGCGTAGACGGTGCGCTCGGGGCGGTTGCCCGCGCGGGTCGTCTCCTGCTCGACGACGAAGCCCGCCCGGGCCAGCTGCTGGATGACCATGTACAGCGACCCGTGGTTGAACTTGATGCTGCGGCCGTCGTCGTTGTCGCGCAGCGTCCGGCCCAGCTCGTACGGGTGCATCGGACCGCGCGTCAGGTAGGAGAGCACCGCCAGCGCCAGCAGGTTGCCGACCTTCCGTGTCGTCATAGTCATGGGCAATTATCCACTATCGACTAGTCGATGTCAACTAACTGATCGGAGTGCGTGAGACCGGAATGGAGACCGCGGTGAGACTGCCGGTGCGACCGCGCTCCGCCGACGCTGGCGGCCATGGACACGCGCTCCGCCGTCCTCCGGGAGATCGAGTCGCTCGACCCGGAGCGGGACTACGCCCGGATCTCGTACCTGAGCATCTGCTTCGACTTCCCGTGGGACGTCACGCACGCCCTCGACCTGGCCCTGCTCAAGGGCTCCTGCGTGCCCTCGATCAGCGGGCTGCAGGCCCGGACCGGCGAGTTCGTGCACCGGACCCAGAAGCGCTACGACGACACCCTGCTGATCCTCGCCGAGCTGCTCGAGTCCGGCCACGACAGCGAGCGCGGACGCGCCGCCCAGCGCCGGATGAACCGGATCCACCACCGGTTCCCGATCGCGAACGACGACTACCTCTACATCCTCTCGACCAGCGTCGTCGAGCCGATCCGGTTCAACGCTCGCTTCGGGTGGCGGCCCTACTCCGAGACGGAGGTGCGGGCCTACTTCAACCTCTGGGCCGCCATCGGCCGGCGGATGGGCATCCGGGACGTCCCGCGGACCCTCGCGGAGCTCGAGAGGTACCACGACGACTTCGAGCGGGAGCGTTTCGCTTTCAGCCCCAGCAACCGGGCCAACGCGGCGGCGATGATCGAGATGTTCAGCGGCTGGTACCCGGCGCCGCTGCGGCCGGCGGTCCGGGCCGGCATCCGGGGCCTCCTCGCCGACGAGGTGCTCGACGCGCTCGGCCTGCCCAGGCCGACCCCGCGCACGCGCCGGCTCGTCGAGGGCGTGCTCCACCTGCGCGCGCGGCTCCTTCAGGTCGGCCCGCGGCGCACCCGCCCGTTCCTGCACACGCGCCGTCGCAGCCGCACGTACCCCCACGGCCACCGGATCGAGGAGCTCGGCCCGAGATGATCGCGGCGGCCACCCTCCACGCCCTGTCGATCCCGTTCCGAGAGCGCTTCCGTCACGCCGCCGCGGACCGCGCGGCCTGCGACTCCGTGGTCGTCCGGGTCGTCGACCGGGACGGCTGCCAGGGCTGGGGCGAGGGCGCGCCCCGGCCCCACGTGACGGGCGAGACGGTGGACACCGTGCTCGCCGACCTGGCCGCGGCGTGGCCCGCGGTGACTTCCACGCCGCCGCCGTACCTCGAGCGACCTGCAGACCTGGCCCGGCTGGCGCTGCCCGCGGGTCTGCGCGGCGCGGCCAGGGCGGCGCTCGAGCTGGCGGTGCTCGACATCCTCCTGCGCCGCGCCGGCCGGTCGCTGGCGAGCCTGCTGCCGGCCCGCCGGTCGGAGGTCCGGTACAGCGGCGTCGTCGGCGCGGTGGCCGCCGGCCGGGCGCGCGGGATCGCGGAGGTCTTCCGCGCCTACCGGATCGCCGATGTCAAGGTCAAGGTCGGCTTCCCCGGCGATCTGGAGTCGGTTCGCGCGGTGCGGGCGGCGCTCGGTCCCCGGGCCACGATCCGCGTCGACGCCAACGGCGCCTGGCGGCCGTCGGAGGCCCTCTCCGCCATCGCCCGGCTGGCCGACCACGGTGTCGAGTGCGTCGAGCAGCCGCTGCCCCGCGGCGCCGTGGCCGAGCTGGCGGCCTTGCGGGCCCGGAGCCCGCTGCCGCTGATGGCCGACGAGTCGCTGGTCACGGCTGCCGACGCGCGGGAGCTCGCGGCGGCAGGGGCGGTCGACCACTTCAACATCCGGGTCTCGAAGTGCGGCGGGCTGGGCCCGTGCCTGGCGATCGCGGCGGTCGCCCGCGACGCCGGCATCGGCGTCCAGGTCGGCTGCCAGGCGGGCGAGACGGCAATCCTGTCGGCCGCCGGCCGGCACTTCGCCGCCGGCGTCGAGCGCCTGCTGCACGCCGAGGGCTCGTTCGGCGAGGCCCTGCTGGTCGAGGACCTGGGGCACGCCCCGGTCATGTTCGGGGCCGGGGGCGAGGCGCCGCTGCTGACCGGCCCCGGCCTGGGAATCGAGGTCGACGCCGAGCGCGTGCGCCGCTGGACCCGCCGGACGGTCGAGCTGGGGGCCCTCCGGTGACCCGCCTGCCGGCGCTCGCGCTCGGCCTGCGTGACGGCGGTCGGATGGCGGCCTTCGAGCGCGCGTCCGGGGACCCGGCGGCCGCCCAGGCGCGGGTGCTGGCCCGGATCCTGGCCGGCGCCGCGGGCACGGCCTTCGGCCGCGACCACGGGTTCGGGTCGATCGCGTCCCCGGCCGACTATGCGCGGGCGGTGCCCGTCGCCGGCTACGAGCGGTTCCGCCCGTACGTGGACCGGGCGCTGCTCGGCGAGGCGGACGTCCTACACCCCGGCCGGCCCAGCCTCTTCCAGCGCACGTCCGGCACCACCGGCCAGCCGAAGCTGGTCCCGGCGCCGCGGGCTTGGTGCGACGAGATGGCGGCGATGACGCGGCTCTGGGTCATGGCCGCGGTGCGCGACCATCCCGCAGCTGTGGCCGGGCGCGCCCTCGTCGTGACCGGTGCGGCCGTGGAGGAGCGGACCGCAGCCGGGGTGCCGATCGGGTCGGCCTCGGGCCTCGCGAACGAGTCCGCGCCCGGGCCCGTGCGGCGCCGCTTCGCCGTCCCCCCTGCGGTGGCGCTCGTGGAGGACCCGGACCAGCGCTACTTCCTGACGATGCGGTTCGCCCTGGCGCACGACGTGACCGCGGTCGCGACGGCGAACCCGACCACGCTGGTCCGCCTGTCCGACGTCGCCCGCGTCCACGCCGACCGCCTCCTCGACGCGCTCGCCGCGGGCAGCCCGGGCGTCGACGAGCCGGCGTTCGCGCCGGTGGCGGATGCGCGGCGCGCTCGGGCGGAGCTGCGGGCGGCGTGCCGGCCGGCGCCTGACCGCGCCCGGGCGCTGGCGCGCGAGGCGTCGCGCGCCGGCGCCCTCACCCCGCGTGCGGCCTGGCCGCGTCTGGCGCTGATCGGATGCTGGCTCGGTGGCAGCGCCGGCGTCCACGCCGGGCGGCTGGCGGCGGCCTTCGGCGACGTGCCGCTGCGGGACCTCGGCCTCGTGGCGACGGAGGGGCGGCTAACGCTGCCCCTCGCGGACGGCACGCCCCGCGGCGCGCTCTGCGTCGACACGACGTTCTTCGAGTTCGCGCCGGCCGGCTCGTCCGACCGGGCGGTCACGATGCTGGCCCACGAGCTGGAGGACGGGCGGCGCTACCGCGTGGTCGTCACCGGATCGAACGGGCTGTACCGGTACGACCTCCACGACGTGGTCGAGGTCCGCGGGTTCCACCGGCGCACACCGATGGTCGCGTTCCTGCGCAAGGACGGCGAGTTCGTCTCGATCACCGGCGAGAAGGTCCACGCCGACCAGGTCCTGGAGGCCGTGCGCGGCGCCGAGACGGCGACCGGGGTCCCGGTCTGGCAGTTCCGCCTGGTCCCCGACGTGGACGGGCTCCGCCACGACCTGCTCGTGGAGCCGGGCGCCGTCGTGGCCGAGGCGAGCGCTCGCGACCTCGCCGGAGCGTTCGACCGCCGGCTGGCCGAGCTGAACGTGGAGTACGCCGCCAAGCGTCGGTCGGGCAGGCTCGGGCCGCCACGCGTCCATGTCATGCGGCCCGGCTGGTCGGAGCGGGCCGCCAGGGCCGAGCTCGCGGACGGCCGCCGCGAGCAGCAGTTCAAGTGGAGCGCGCTCGTCCCCGCATGGGACGGCGTGAGCCGCTCGGACGTGGCGCTGACCGTCGACCCTCTCGACTAGAGGCTGCCGGCTCACACCTCCGGCGGGCGGCAGGCGGCCCCCAGCGCGTCGTCCAGCGCGTCGTGCCGCACGCTGCCCAGGTCCTGGCCGCCGGGCCCGCGCAGGGTGACCGTCCCGTCGGCCACCTCCCGGTCGCCCAGCACGCCCACGAAGGGCACGCGGTGGAGCGCGGCGTCCCGGACCTGGGCCGCGACCCGTTCGACCCCGTCCCCCACCTCGACGCGCAGGCCGTGCTCTCGCAGCGCCGCGGCCAGCGCCCGCGCGGCGGCCACGTGGCGCGCCGCCACCGGGACGAGCTGGACCTGGACCGGGGCGAGGAAGGGCGGCAGGTGGCCATCCGTGTGCTCCAGCAGGACGCCCAGGAAGCGCTCGTACGAGCCCAGGAACGCGCGGTGGATCACGGCCGGCACGTGCTCCCGCCCGTCGGCGCCGACGTAGCGGCAGTCCAGGCGGCGCGGCATCTCGTAGTCGAGCTGGATCGTGCCGAGCTGCCACTCGCGGCCCAGCCGGTCCTGGACCAGAATGTCGGCCTTGGGCGCGTAGAAGGCGCCTTCGCCTTCGGCGCGCTCGTAGCCACCGGGCCCCTGCACGATGTCCAGTGCCTCGGCCAGGACGGCCTCGGCCCGCGCCTGCGTCGCGTCGTCGCCGATGTGCCCGGGCGGAGCGCCGCCCAGGCGGAGCCGGAAGCCGAGACCCAGGCCCGCGTACAGGCGCTCGGCGTGACGCAGCAGCTCCACCAGTTCCTCCCGCGCCTGGTCGGGGGCGACGAAGACGTGGGCGTCGTCCTGGTGGAACAGCTGCACGCGGAGCAGGCCCGTCAGGACCCCCGAGCGCTCGTTCCGGTGCAGCGGGTCGTCGCAGGACAGCCGCAGCGGCAGCTCGCGGTGGCTGCGACGCCGGGACCGGAAGATGACCATCGTCCCCGGGCAGTTGACCGGCTTCAGGCCCATGCGGTCGCCGTTCCCGGCATCGACGAAGAACATGCTGTCGGCGAAGTGCTGGAGGTGGCCCGAGCTGGCGTAGAGCGGGTCGCGGGCCAGGATGGGCGTGGACACCTCCTGGTAGCCCCACCGGGCGTGGGATCGCCTCCAGTGGTCCTGGAGCGACCGCATCACGGCCATGCCGCGCGGCAGCCAGTACGCCATCCCGGGCGACGTGGGCTCGAAGTGCGCGAGCTCCAGGTCGCGCAGCCACCTGCGGTGATCGCCCGCCCCGCCTTGGCCCTCCTCTGGGGGGTCAGGGGGGGCAGAGATCGTCTTCCTTTCTTCGTCGTCCATCACTCGTTCTCCGTCACAAAAGAAAGAGCCCCCGCCCGGTGGGCGGGGGCTCGTCCTGGCCTGCGTTCAGCGCGCCGGCGGACCGGGCGCGCGCGAGCACCAGGGCATCCCCCGGCCGGTAGTGGTCGTGCTGGCGGGACGCGGGGCCACGGCGCTCACGAGGACAAGGGTAGCGCACGATGCATGGGTGAGCTGTCGATTCCGGCGCTGCCCGTTCGACTACAGGTGCACGTGACGGATCACGGCAAGTGAACGAACGGAGGAATCGACCATGAAGTACCTGTGCCTGCTCCACGTCGCCGAGGCGACCGCCCCGGCGCCCGGCACGCCCGCCTTCGCCGATCTCGTGGCCGCCAACGTCGCCCTCACCCGCGAGATGGCCGCGCTCGGAGTGCTGGTCGACAGCGCCCCCCTCCACCCGGTCCGGTCGGCGACCACGATCCGCGTCCGCGACGAGGAGGCCGTGCTGACGGACGGGCCCTACGCCGAGCTCAAAGAGCAGTTGGGCGGCTACTACCTGCTGGAGTGCGCGGACCTCGACGAGGCGCTGCGCTGGGCGGCGAAGATCCCGGCCGCTCGCGATGGCGCGGTCGAGGTGCGGCCGGTGGTCGACGTCGGGCGGCGCGACTGAGTGAGCGAGGACCTGGACGGGCTGTTCCGGGCGCACTGGTGGCCCGCCGTGGCGACCGTGACGCGCATGGTCGGCGACCTGGAGGTGGCCGAGGATGCTGTCCAGGAGGCCTGCGCGACCGCGCTGGTGCGGTGGCGCGAGTGCGGCGTTCCGCACAGTCCCGGGTCGTGGCTGATCGGCGTCGCCCGGCACAAGGCCGTCGACTGGCAGCGGCGGGAGGCCAGGCGGGTCGCGAAGGAGGCCGCCGCCGTGCGTGAGAACCGCGCCGTGCCGCGCCGGCCCGCCGTGGCCAGCATCGAGGACGACCAGCTCGCGCTGGTCTTCCTCTGCTGCCACCCGGCGCTGGACCCAGGCGTCCGGGTGGCGCTGACGCTGCGCTCGGTCTGCGGCCTGGCCACGCCCGAGATCGCGGCGGTGTTCCTGGTCCCCGAGGCGACGATGGCCCAGCGCCTGGTCCGGGCCAAGCGCAAGATCCGGGAGGCCGGCATCCCGTTCCGGGTGCCGCCTCCCGACGCGCTGGCGAAGCGCCTGGCCGCCGTGCTCCGCGTCCTCTATCTAGTGTTCACCGGCGGTCACCGGGCTGCGGCCGGCGAGCAGCTCGTCCGCCCCGAGCTGTGCGACGAGGCGATCCGGCTCGCCCGGGCGCTGGCCGCGCTGCTGCCCGACGAGCCGGAGGTACTCGGCCTGCTGGCGCTGCTGCTCCTGGTGGATGCTCGACGCGCGGCGCGGGTCGACCCGGCGGGCGAACTGGTACTGCTCGAGGACCAGGACCGCGGCCGCTGGGATCGGGCCATGATCGAGGAGGGCGCGGCGCTGGTCGAGCGGGCGCTGCGCGGCGGCCGGCCCGGACCGTACCAGGTCCAGGCCGCGATCGCGGCGTGCCACTCGACGGCGGCGGACGCGGCCCTCACCGACTGGGAGGAGATCGCGGCTCTGTACGGCGAGCTGGCGCGCCTGGAGCCGACGCCGGTGGTGGAGGCCAACCGCGCGGTGGCGGTGGCGATGGTCGAGGGACCGGCCGCGGGGCTGGCGATCCTGGACGGGCTGGCGGACGACCCGCGGCTGGCGCGATGGCCGCCGTTCCACATCGCCCGGGCCGACCTGCTGCGCCGCCTGGCCCGCGCGGCCGAAGCGGCCGCGGCCTACGAGACCGCCCTCGCGCTCGGCCCCCCGGAGGCGGAGCGCGCGTTCATCACGAAGCGCCTACAGTCCCTCCCCCCTCGCGGGGGAGGAGGGCCGCCCGCGGCCCGGAGGGGCGACTAGAGACGTCCCTCCCCCCTTGCGGGGGAGGAGGGCCGGCCACGGCCCGGAGGGGGGGCTAGAAGAAGAAGCTCTTCTACCACGCCCTCGAGATTGGCCAGCACGTCGACCGCAGCGAATCGGACAACCCGGTACCCGCGCGCCTCGAGCCACGCAGTCCTTTCAGCGTCCTCCACGAGGCGATCGCCGTGGACCTCACCGTCCAGCTCGACGACCAGCTTCGCGGCGGGGCAGTAGAAGTCCACGACATACGGACCCATGGGGACCTGTCGGCGGAACTTGTGTCCGAGGCGCCCGCCTCGGACCTCGCGCCAGAGCAGGCCCTCCGGGAGTGACATGTCACGACGCAGCTGACGAGCGCGGTCGAGCACTTGGCGAGTATCCGGGACCGCAGGGCACCGCACAAAGCAATCCCTCTGTTAAGTCCCCCCCTCCGGGCCGCGGGCGGCCCTCCTCCCCCGCGAGGGGGGACCACCTCCGGGCCGTGGCCGGGCCTCCTCCGACGCGAGGGGGGAGGGACGTCCCCTCAGTCCATCACTTCCAGGGGGATCTGGTGCATCTTCGTGAAGTCCTGGTTCGTCGCGAACGCGTTGCCGTCGACCACCCTGCCCTTGTGGCAGCTCACGATCAGGTACACGTAGCCGGCCCACGACCGCGCCGAGTCCGTCTCGGACGCCCACGCGGGGTGGTCAGGGTGGCTGTGGTAGTAGCCGACGATCTCCGTGCCCGCCGCGTCGCACTCGCGCATCACCTGGATGTGCTCGCGCTCGTCCAGCTCGTAGCGGTCGCGCGCACGGTCCACGACCTTGTTCCGGATGCGCCGCGCCTGTGTGACCAGGTCGGCACCCCGCGCCGCGATGAGCGCCCCGCAGATCTCGTTCGGATACCCCGCCGACGCGTGCAGCTGCACCTCGTTCAGGGCCTGCCTGGTGATCCTCACGTCCGCGTCCGGTACAGCCCGGTCGAGAGGTAGCGGTCGCCGCCGTCCGGGAAGACCGTCACCACCACACCGCTCTCCACCCGGGCGGCCAGCCGCCCGATCGCCCACAGCGCCGCCCCGCAGGAGTGGCCCACCAGCATGCCCTCGCGCCTGGCCAGCGTCCTGGCCAGGTCGTAGGCCGGCTCGGTCGGCGCCCCCCACACCTCGTCGGCCACGCGCTCGTCCCAGATGCCGGGCACGATGGCGGTGGGCAGGTGCTTCAGGCCCTCCAGGCCGTGGAACGCGTCCTCCGGCTGAACCGCGATGGTGTGGATCGTGGGGTCGTGCTCCTTGAGGCGCCGCGCCGTGCCGGTGAACGTCCCCGTTGTGCCCAGGCCGGCCACGAAGTGCGTCACCCGCCCCCCCGTCTGCTCCAGGATCTCGGCGCCGGTGCCCAGGTAATGAGCCAGCGGGTTCGCCGGGTTGTTGTACTGGTCGGGGTAGAAGTACCGCTCGGGATGCTCGGCGACCAGTTCCCGCACCAGCCGGATGGCACCGTCGGAACCCTCCAGCCCGTCGGAGTACACGGGCTCGGCGCCGAACGCCGCGATGAGCTGCTTTCGCTCCGAGCTGACGTTGGCCGGCATGACCAGCCGCACCCGGTAGCCCTTGGCGGCGCCGATCAGCGCGTACGCGATGCCCGTGTTGCCGGACGTCGAGTCGATGATCACCCGGTCCCGCGTGAGCGCGCCTCTCCGCTCGCCGTCCTCGATCATCGCCAGCGCCGCACGGTCCTTCACCGAGCCCCCCGGGTTGAACCACTCCGCCTTCGCGTAGACCTCCAGCCCGGGGTGGCGTTCCTCGAACAGCCGGATCCGCAGCAGCGGCGTGTTCCCGATCAGCTTCGTGACGGAGTCGTGGACGGCGGGCCGGATCATCACGCAACTCTACGAACTGCGGCCTCGGCGACCGTGTTCCTGGAGCTCTACGAGCCGAAGTGGATCAGGAGGAGGCCGGCGGCCACGTAGATCGCGCCCAGCGCGTAGCCGGCCAGGGAGCGGCGGAGGATCGTCCCGCCCTCTGGGGCGAGGATATTCAGGACCGCCTTGCCGATCAGCAGGCCGCCCCCGAGCACGGCCATGCTCGGCCAGTGCGCCAGCACGCCGTATCCGAGCACCGCCGCGAACAGCGCGACCTCGACGAGCTGGACGACCGTGTACAGGTTCACCGACGCGGGTTGATGGACCGTGTGAAATCCTCCATGAGGTCGCGTGGGTCCTCCAGGCCGGTGGAGATGCGCACCGTGCCCGGTGTGATTCCCAGCGCCAACCGCTCCTCCGGCGACAGCGACGCGTGCGACGTGATGTCCGGGTAGGAGATCGTGGTCTCGACGCCGGCCAGGCTGGCGGCGAACCGGGCGACGTGGAGATCGGACAGCAGCGCCTGGACGGCCGGGCGGCCCCCCACCAGGTCGATGGCCAGCATCCCCCCCGCCCCGTCCGGCAGGAGGCGCTTCGCCAGCGGCTCCGAGGGCGAGCCCTCCAGCAGCGGGTAGTGGACGGCGGCCACCTCGGGCAGCCCCGCCAGCCGGTGCGCCAGCGCGAACGCATTGTCGCTGTGCCGGCGCATCCGCAGGTGCAGCGTCCGCAGGCCGCGGAGCGCCAGCCAGGCCTCGAACGGCCCCAGCGAAGCGCCGATGCGGGTGACGCGCTCGTGGACGCGACGGACCACCTCCTCGCCGCCCACCACCACGCCCGCGACCAGGTCCGAGTGGCCGCCGAGGTACTTGGTCGCGCTGTGCACGACCAGGGTCGCGCCGAGGCTCAGCGGCCGGCACAGGATCGGGGAGGCGAACGTGTTGTCGACCAGCACCGGCACGCCGTGCACCGACGCGAGGCCGCAGATCGCCTCCAGGTCCGTGACCCGGCACAGCGGGTTCGTAATAGTCTCGGTCAGGACCGCCGCCGCCCCCGGCAGGGCGCTGCCGAGCGCGTCCAGGTCCCGCAGATCGACCTCCCGCACCTCGTACCCGAACGGCGCCAGGTCGGCGCGCAGCATCGCGAGCGTGACCCCGTACGCGTCGGCCGTCACGACCACCGGGCTCGGCCGAGGAGCCAGCGCCAGCACGGCGGCGTGGATCGCGGCCATGCCCGACGCGCACGCCACCCCCGCCTCGGCGCCCTCCAGATCGGCGACCGCGGCCGCGAGCATCGACGTGTTCTCGTTGGATATCCGGCCGTATACGTGGCCGGGCGAGCGTCCGGTGGACACCTCCAGGTAGTCGTCCAGGTCGTCGAAGACGTGCACCGACGACTGCACGATCGGCGGCGCGAGCGGGTCCCGGGCCCGGAGGTCGCGGCCGGCGTGGACCGCCCGCGAGTCAGGTCTCATGTCATGCGAGGCCGTTGGAGCGCGTGCGGAGGCGGGAGCGCCCGGCGTAGCGAGCCGACGCGCCCAGCTCGGCCTCGATCGCCAGCAGCCGGTTGTACTTGGCCACGCGATCCGAGCGGGCCGGCGCGCCGGTCTTGATGATGCCCGCGCCGGTCGCGACCGCGAGGTCGGCGATCGTCGTGTCCTCGGTCTCGCCCGAGCGGTGCGAGATCACCGCGCTGTAGCCGTTGGCCCGCGCCAGCTCGATCGCGGCCAGCGTCTCGCTGAGCGTGCCGATCTGGTTGACCTTGACCAGGATGGAGCTCGCCACGTGCCGCTCGATGCCCAGGCGCAGACGCTCCGGGTTGGTGACGAACAGGTCGTCGCCGACCAGCTGGACGCGGCCCCCAACCCGCTCGGTGAGCAGGTTCCACCCGTCCCAGTCGTCCTCCGCCATGCCGTCCTCGATGGACACGATCGGGTACTTGCCCAGCCACGTCTGGTACAGGTCCACGAGCTCGACCGAGGTGAGGGTCCGGCCCTCGCCGGCCAGGTGGTAGGCGCCGTCCCGGTAGAACTCGGTCGACGCGGGGTCGAGGGCCAGCGCCACGTCGTCGCCGGGCGCATACCCGGCCCGATCGATGGCCGCGACGATGACCTGCAGCGCCTCCTCGTTGGTCTTCAGCTCGGGGGCGAACCCGCCCTCGTCGCCGACCGCGGTGCTCAGGCCCCGCTCGTGCAGCACCTGCTTCAGCGAGTGGTAGACCTCGGACGTGGCGCGGATGGCGTCCGCGAACGTCTCGGCGCCGACCGGGCAGATCATGAACTCCTGGAGGTCGACGTTGTTGTCGGCGTGGACGCCGCCGTTGAGCACGTTGGCGAGCGGCAGCGGCAGCACGCACGCCTGCGCGCCGCCGAGGTAGCGGTAGAGCGGCAGCTCGGTGCAGCCGGCCGCCGCGTGGGCGGCGGCCAGGGACACGCCGAGGATGGCGTTGGCGCCCAGCCGGCCCTTGTTCGGGGTGCCGTCCAGGTCGATGAGGGCCCGGTCGATCTCGGCCTGACCCAGGACGTCCATGCCCTCGATCGTCTCCGCGATCTCCCCCTCCACATTGGCGATGGCCGCGCGGACGCCCTTGCCACCGAACCGCTCGGGGTCGCCGTCGCGCAGCTCGACGGCCTCGTGGGCGCCGGTGGAGGCGCCGGAGGGCACGGCCGCGGTCCCCGCGGCGTAGGCCGTGACGACGCTGACGCTGAGAGTCGGGTTGCCGCGTGAGTCGAGCACCTCGAGCGCGCTCACGCCCTCGATCGGGATCATCGGGTGGAACAGTCTAGCCCCCCTCCCCACGCTGCCGCCCCTCATACCTGGGAATACGACGCGGGGTCGTACGACTCGGGACCTGCCAGCGCGAACCCGTACTCGAGCAGGCGGGTGGCGTCGACCGTGAGCGCCAGGTCCGAGTGCAGGAGCGCGACGGCGAGGTGCCGGTCGCCGCGGGTCGCCGTGCCCACCAGGCAGTAGCCGGCGTCGTCCGTGTAGCCGGTCTTCAGCCCGGTTGCGCCAGGATAGACCGAGACCAGCTTGATGAGCGTGCGCAGGAAGTACTCCTTGTGCGAGTCGGTCGCGGGCAGGTCCTGCTCCCTCGCCGCCGCCAGCGCCATCAGCGACGGGTATCTCCAGGCCATCGTGACTGCCGCCGCGGCCAGGTCGTACGCGCTCGCCCGCAGTCCCGGGTCGTCCAGGCCGGTGGGGTTGGTGAAGTGCGAGTCGAGCATGCCAAGCGCCGCGGCCTTGTCGTTCATGAGCTGCACGAAGTGGTCGCGGGTGGTGAACACGCGCGCCAGCGTCTCGGCCGAGTCGTTCGCGGACACGAGGAAGAGGCCGTACATGAGGTCGCGCACGGTGACGACCTCGCCGGCCGACAGCCCCATCTGGGTCTGGTCCCAGCTCAGCTGCGTCGCCTCCGCCGGCACGGTGACCTGCTGGTCGAGCGAGGTCGCCAGGTCGGCCGCGACCATCGCGGTCACCAGCTTGGTCAGGCTCGCCGGCGGCCGTGCGCCGTGGGGGTCGCGCGCCCACAGCACCTCGCGCGTGTCCAGGTCGAGCAGGACCGCGCCGTCGGCGTGGATGCCGAGGTCCGGCAGCGCCGGATGCGTCGCCAGCCAGTCCACGCGCAGCGCTCCGGGGTCGGGCGGCGGGACGGGAGCCGCCATCGCCGGCAGCCACGCGGGGACGGCGGATGCGGCGGTGTGGGCCCGGGCCCCGCCCCGGTCGTCGTGGACCAGCATCGCACCGAGCGCGGCGCCGGCCAGGAGCAGCGCCGCGAGGCCACCGAGCCACCGGCGCCCGAGAGACATCGCTGGCAGGGGATTCTATGCGGCGGCCGCCCGAGCGCGCGGTCAGCGATCTCGCGGCAGCGTGCCCAGCAGGTCCTCGATCGTCATGAGCCGCGCGACGTACGAGCGCACCGGCTCACCCAGTTCGGCGGCCGCGGTCCAGAGCATCTGGCTGCTCTCGGCCCGGCGCGCCTCGACCATCCGGGCGTGGCCCGACGTGAGGCGGCCGCCGGCGCCCAGTGCCGCCTCCACGATGCTGCCGAGCCACGACTCGTAGAGCGCGACCTCCTGCAGCCGCGGGTCGACCGTGTCCGCCGCTGGAAAAGCGTCCTTGCGGTGCGCCTCCCACAGCCGCTTGAGCCTGACGTAGCCTTCGGACGGTGGCCGCCTCGAGCGGTCGGGCGGCTGGGACATCACGTGCCGGCCTTGAGCCTCTCCACGAGTGCATCCGCCACCTGGCTGGTGCCCACGGCGGTGGGATCGCCGCGCTCCGCCTTCATGTCGTACGTGAGCGACCTGCCCTCGCGGATCACGTCCGCGATCGCCTGCTCGACCGCGTCCGCCGCCGCCGTCTCGCGCAGGTGGCGCAGCATCAGGACGCCCGAGAGCATCAGCGCCATCGGGTTGACCCTGTTCTGACCGGTGTACTTCGGCGCGCTGCCGTGAGTGGCCTCGAACACCGCGCCGTCGGTGCCGATGTTGGCGCCCGGCGCGAGGCCCAGGCCGCCGATCATGCCGGCGCCCAGGTCCGAGATGATGTCGCCGTACAGGTTCGGGCACACGAGCACGTCGTACTCGCTGGGCCGCAGGACCAGCTGCATGCACATGTTGTCGACGATCCGGTCCTCGAACTGGACGTCGGGGTTCCGCTCCGCGACCTGCCTGCCGACGGCGAGGTACAGGCCGTCGGTGTGCTTCATGATGTTCGCCTTGTGCACGAGCGTCACCTTTCGACGCCCGTACTGCCGCGCATAGTCGAAGGCGTACTGCACGATGCGCTCCGAGCCCGACACCGAGATCGGCTTGATCGAGAGGCCGCTGTCCGGCCGGATGCGCTTGCGGGAGAGGGTCGAGACCTCTTCCAGCACCTGCCGGCACTCGGGCGTGCCCTTCTCGAACTCGATCCCGATGTAGATGTCCTCGGAGTTCTCCCGCACGACGACGAAGTCCAGATCGTCGCGGAGGTTGCGCGCTCCGGGATACGCCTTGATCGGTCGCACGCACGCGTAGAGCTCGAGCTCCTGGCGGAGGGCGACGTTGACGCTGCGGAAGCCCGTGCCCACGGGCGTGGTGATCGGTCCCTTCAGCGCGACCCGGTTGCGGCGGATGGAGTCCAGCACGTGCTCGGGAAGCGGGGTGCCGAACTCGGCCATGACGTTCTCGCCCGCCTGCTGGACGTCCCAGTCGAACTCAACGCCGGTGGCCTCGAGCACGCGAACCGTGGCATCGGCGATCTCCGGGCCGACACCGTCGCCCGGTACGAGCGTTACTGCGTGACGTGCCACGCCGGTCTGCTACTTGAAGTAGTCGGCGTTGATCTTGATGAACGACGTCTGGTCCCCGGGGACCTCGTCCTCAGGGAAGATCGCGTCCACGGGGCAGGGATCCACGCACGCGCCGCAGTCGATGCATTCGTCTGGGTCGATGTAGTACATGTCCGCCGCGTCGTCGGTATGGATGCAATCGACCGGGCACACCTCCACGCAGGAGGCATCCTTGACTCCAATGCAGGGTTGGGTGATGACGTAAGCCACGATCGGAATTCTAGCGATCCGCGTTAGCCGGCCGAGCTCAGCAGCGAGTCGGCCCAGACGGCCACGGCGCGCACCGCGGAGGCGTCCCGGCGGGCCCTCGCGACGAGCAGCGCGCCCTCGAACGCGGAAATCGTGGCGAGGGCCAGCGACTCGGCCTCGGGGGCGCTCCGGCCCTCCCCGCGGAGCGCCGCGGCGACCAGCGTCACCCAGCTGTCGAGGGCCCGACCGCAGGCCGCCTGGAGCGGCCCCGGCGTCGCGCTCAGGTCCAGCGCGACCGCCGCCACGGGACATCCGTCGGCGAAGGCGGAGGCCTCCAGCAGGTCCGCGTACTCCCCGAGCATGCGCGCCACGCCGCCGGCCACGGTGGGCGAGCCCTCGAGGCACCGGCGCATCCACTTCTCGCCGCGCTGACCGGCCAGCGCGATCGCCTCCTCGACCAGCTGCTCCTTGCCGCCCGGAAAGTGGAAGTACAGCGACCCGCGCGGCGCGCCCGTCTCGGCCAGCACCTCCTGCAGGCCGACGCCGTGCAGGCCGCGGCGCCGGAGCAGGCGCAGCGTGCCCGAGACCAGGCGCCGGCGGGTCTCGCCTCTCACGGCCATTCCAGCACGCATGCTACCAGACTATGCTGACTGGTCTATATACTGAACCGCATGGCGATGATGTGGGTGCGCGGGGGCCCGCTGCGAATGCGACCGCTGCGCGCGGACGACGGCGACCGGCTGTGCGGGCTGTACGCGCGGCTCTCGCCCGAGAGCGTGTACCGGCGCTTCCTCGGCCCGATGCCGAAGCCGCGGTCCGACCTGCTCCCGCGGCTGCTGGACGTGGACCACTGCAATCGGGAGGCGATCGCCGCGCTGGAGGGCGACGACATCGTCGCGGTGGCGCGCTACCTGCGCTCGCCCGGCGCCGACGTGGCCGAGGTCGCGCTGGTCGTGGCCGACGAGTGGCAGCGGCGGGGCGTCGGCCGGCTGCTGCTGCGGCGCCTGGGCCGGCTCGCCCGCCGCCGGGGCATCCGAGCGTTCGTCGGCACGATCGCGGGCGAGAACCGGGCGGCGATGCTG
>DASQZW010000124.1:0-16316 GCA_035638495.1 Terriglobales bacterium | reverse complement strand
CCCGACCGAGGAGGCCCGCGCCGTCCTGCCGGCCCAGGTGAGCCGCGAGGACGCGATCTTCAACGCCGGCCGGGTGGCGGCGCTCGTCCAGATCCTCCACAGCCGGCAGTGGCCGATGCTGGACCTCGCGCTCGACGACCGGCTGCACCAGCCGTACCGCCTGCCCCTGTACCCGTGGGTCCAGGAGGTGATGGAGGCCGCGCGCGAGGCGGGAGCGTACGGCGCCGCCCTGGCGGGCGCAGGCCCGAGCGTGTTCGCGTTCTGCGAGCGCCGGCTGGGCGAGGACGTGGCGGCGGCGATGGAGGAGGTCGGGCCGGATGACGGCTACGGTCTGGTGACGAAGGTGGCCAGGACGGGCCTCGACGTCCGCGGGTGAACGCCGAGGATTCGCACGTTGGTCCACACGAGCGCTTCCCGGGTCACGGGAACCGCACATTGGTCCGCATGAGCGTTTCCGGATGATCGTCCAGAAGTACGGCGGGACGTCTGTCGGCAGCGCCAGCCGCATCCGGCGGGTCAGCAAGCGGATCGCGGCCACGGTCGCGTCCGGTGAGCAGGTCGTGGCCGTCGTCTCGGCCATGGGCCACACGACCGACCGGCTGATCTCGCTCGCCCGCCAGATCAGCGACGACCCCGCGCCGCGCGAGCTGGACATGCTGGTCGCGAACGGGGAGACCATCACCGCACCCCTGGTCGCCATGTGCCTGCAGGGCATGGGGGTTCCCGCCGTCTCGCTGAGCGGCGCGCAGGCCGGCGTCCGCACCAGCAACCACCACTCGCGGGCGCGGATCCGCGAGATTCAACCGACGCGGATCCGCGAGGCGCTGGACGGCGGCCGGGTGCCGGTCATCGCCGGCTTCCAGGGCGCCACCGAGGACCTGGAGATCACGACGCTGGGCAGGGGCGGCTCGGATACCACCGCCGTGGCGCTCGCGGCCGCGCTCGGCGCCCGGGCGTGCGAGATCTACACCGACGTGGACGGCATCATGACGGCCGACCCGCGCGTCGAGCCGAACGCACGCATGCTCCCGTACATCGCGTACGAGGAGATCCTGGAGATGGCGGCGGTCGGCGCGCGCGTGATGCACCCCAGGGCGGTAGAGATCGGCGAGCTGTACGGCGTGGCCATCCACGTCCGGTCCAGCTTCCACAAGCGGCCGGGTACCATGATCGTCTCCGAGGTCCCGATGGAAGACAGGAATCGCGTCCGCAGCGTGGCTCACGAGCTGGGAGTCGCCAAGGTGACCGTCCGGGGCGTGCCAGACCGGCCAGGCGTCGCGGCGGCCGTCTTCGAGCCGCTGAGCGCCGCCGGGATCTCGGTCGACGTGATCGTCCAGAACGTGTCCAGCGAGGAGCACACGGACCTGACGTTCACCGTCGCCGAGTCCGAGCTGCGCCGCGCGCTGAAGCTGGTCGAGCCAGCCGTGACGCACGTGGAGGCCGACGGCGTGAACCACTCCAGCGGCCTGGCCAAGGTGTCCCTGGTCGGCACCGGCATGCTCAACACGCCGGGCGTCGCGGCGCGCATGTTCCGGACGCTGGCGGACTCCAACATCAACATCGAGATGATCAGCACGTCCGAGATCCGCATCACCTGCATCGTTCAGCAGGAGCTGGCCGAGGCCGCCGTCCGGGCGCTCCACGCCGCCTTCGAGCTCGACCAGGTGCCGGCCACCCCGGCCTGAGCCGATGCCTGTCAGCATCGCCATCGTCGGCCCGCCCGGGTCGGGCAAGACCACGCTGTTCAACGCCCTGACCGGCGGACGCGGCGCCGACGGCGTGGGCATGGTGGACGTGCCCGACGAGCGCCTCGAACGACTCGCCGGGGCCGTGCACCCCAGGAGGGTGGTGCCCGCGCAGGTGCGCCTGGCCGACGCGCCGCCGGGCAGCCGGGCCCAGCGCATCGCGGCGGCGCGCGAGGCCGACGTGGTGATCAAGCTCGTCCGCTGCTTCGGCCCGCAGCCAGACCCCGTCGCCGACCTCGAGGGCCTGGAGCTGGACCTGGCGCTCACCGACCTGGCCTCGGTCGAGAAGCGCCTGGACGTGGTCGGCCGCGAGGTCCGCGCGGGGCGCAAACAGGGCGCGGGCGAGCTGGCCGCGCTGGAGCGGGCCAAGGCGCACCTGGACGAAGGCAGGGCGCTCGCAACGCTGACGCTGGACGACGAGGCGACGGGCCACCTGAGCCCGCTCTTCCCGGTGTCGGCGAAGCCCTCGGTGGTGATCGCCAACGTTGGCGAGGACCTGCTGCCCGACGGCGGGGACCCGGCCGAGCACGTGCGCAGGTTCGCCGCCGAGCGCGGCTGGCGGGCGCTCGTGGTCGACGCCCGCCTGGAGGCGGAGCTGGGCGAGCTGGACGCCGCCGACGCGCTGGAGATGCGGCAGACGTACGGGCTGACCGACGCCAGCCTGGACGCGGTGGCGCGCGCGGTCTGGGACGCCGGGGGGCTCATCACGTTCTTCACCGCGGGCGAGCCGGAGGTGCGGGCCTGGCCGTGCGAGGCGGAGGCGCCGGCCCCGGTGGCCGCGGGCGTCATCCACTCCGACTTCGAGAAGCACTTCATCCGGGCGGAGGTGACGTCGGTGGACGAGCTGGTCGCGGCCGGCTCGATGGAGGCGCTGCGCTCGGCGGGCCGCCTGCGCGTCGAGGGGCGCGAATACGGCGTCCACGACGGCGACGTCGTGTTCTTCCGCGTCGGCCGGTAGAGCCGGGCTCTGCGCCGACCGTATCGTTGACCTGCGATGCCTGACTTCGACCTGACCGTCATCGGCTCGGGCCCCGGCGGCTACGTGGCCGCGATCCACGCCGCACGGATGGGCGCCAGGGTGGCCATCCTGGAACAGGACGGCGGGGAGTGGGGCGGGACGTGCCTCAACCACGGCTGCATCCCCACCAAGGCGCTCGTGCAGTGCGCCGAGGTGCTGCACGCCGTCCGCCGGGCCCGCGAGTTCGGCGTGAGCACCGAGGAACCCTCCGTCGACTGGCCGGCCATGCAGGGCCGCAAGGACCGGGTCGTGGGCGGCATGCGCCGGGGCGTGCAGGGCCTGCTGAAGGCGAACGGAGTCGAGATGGTCACGGCCCGCGGCCGCCTGGCGGGCGGCACGCGCGTCGCCGCCGGCGGCCAGGAGATCGGTGCCCGCTCGGTGCTGCTGGCGCCGGGCTCCGTCGTCGCGCTGCCGCCGATCGAGGGCGTCGAGCTCTGCCTCACCAGCGACACGATCCTCGGCCTCGACCACGTGCCGAGCTCCCTGCTCGTGATCGGCGGCGGGGTGGTCGGCATGGAGTTCGCCGGCATCTTCAGCCTGCTGGGCTCGCGCGTGACTGTGGTCGAGATGCTGGACCAGATCCTGACGCCGGTGGATCCCGACGTCGCGACCCGATTCATGCGGCTCATGGGCGCCCGCCGCGTCGACGTCCACCTCGGCGTCCGGGCCGAGGAGGTCTCGAGGGACGGCGACCTCCTCCTGGTCCGCTTCGCGGGCGGGATCGAGCTCCGCGCCGAGCAGGTGCTGGTGGCCACGGGCCGGCGGCCGAACACCGAGGACCTGGGCCTGGAGACGGCAGGCGTCGCGAGCGAGCGCGGCGCGATCACCGTGGACGAGCACCTGCGGACCACCGCCGAGGGCATCTACGCGATCGGCGACGCCACCGGGATCTCGATGCTGGCCCACACCGCCTCGTACCAGGGCGAGGTGGCGGTGACGAACGCGCTCGGGGAGAAGCGGATCAGCGCCGACTACCGCGCGATCCCCGCCTGCGTGTACACCGAGCCCGAGATCGCGTACGTCGGGCTGTCGGAGGCCCAGGCGCGGGCTGAGGGACACGAGGTCCGGGTCGGCCAGTTCCCGTTCTCCGCCCTCGGCCGCGCGATGGTGCTGGGCGAGACGGACGGGTTCGTCAAGGTCGTCGCGGACGCCGCCGGCTACCTGCTCGGCGTCTCGATCCTCGGCCCGAGGGCGACGGACCTGGTCGCGGAGGTGGCGCTGGCCCTGAACATGGGCATCACGGCCTCCGAGCTGTCCCACGTGGTGCATGCGCACCCGACGCTGCCGGAGGCCATCGCCGAGGCGGCGCTGGACCTGAACGGCCGGGCCGTCCACATCGCCCCGCGGCGCCGGCCCGCCTGACGCCGTCTCGGCCGCCTTCTCCTCCGTTCGGTTCAGTCGACGCCGAACGCCTGGCGGACGGGGCGGCTGACCAGGCGGACAAGGACCGGGATGCCGACGATCACGAGCGACCACAGCGAGGCCACCACCACCGCCGCGATCCAGCCCCAGCGCCGGAACCGGCGCAGGCCGTAGAAGGCGGCTCCGTGGAGCGCGGCGGCGAGGAGGGAGCCGCCGACGAGGAACACCGCGTATCCGGCCAGGACCTCGCCCTGCACGGACGCCGCGATGCCCTGCCGCGACAGCTCCGCGGTCAGCTGGCTCCGTCCCCCCGGCGACAGGAGGTACGCCAGCACCTGCGTGGCCTCGACCAGGAACAGCACCGCGCCGGCCGCGTAGAACCACGGCAGCAGGCCGAGGCTGGTGGCCGGCGCGACCGTCGAAGCCGGCCGTGGCGGGAAGACCGACGTGCCGGGCGTGGGCGGCGCGTGCTCGGCCTCGGGGGGCGCGGCCGGAACCGGCTCCGGGTCGGGTGTCCACCGCTCTGCCCCGCAGTTCCAGCAGAAGCGGTGGACCGCCTCCAGGCGGGCGCCGCAGTGGATGCAGTAGGCGGGTCCCTCGGTGGCCATGGTCCACGTCCGATTATCCGCCTGCCTGCCTTCTCGAGTCCCAACCTTGACATCGCCTACATGCAGCGGTACCATACGCGCCGGAACACAACATGTCGTAGCAATCGTCTCAACAGTGGTGTTCCCAGGCTCAGCCGCAGGCAGGCGCTCGCATCACATCGACCAGGTTCACGTCAGAGCATCGTCCTCTCCAGCGCCTGCCTGTGGATGGACCCCCTTCCCGCGGGGTAAACTGCGAGACCGTGGCCAGGAAGACCAGCAAGCGGCGGCAGCCGCAGCCCCGGACTCGCCGGCCGGCCGCCGGCACCGCTCCCGGAGCCGCTGCGGTTCGGCCGGCGCCCGAGACTCGCCGCGTCGGTGGCGACCAGGCCACTGTGCGGTCGGTGGAGATGTCCCTCGCGCCGGGGACGCCGTCCCGTCGGGGCGGGCGCATCGTGCTCGACAGCGGTGACCCGGCGATCCCTCTCGACCGGGTGCCCTACTTCGTCACTGACCTCGCGCGGCTGGGAGTGGTCGCCGCCGCAATGGTGGTGCTGCTGGTGCTCGGCGCCGTCTTCGTCATCCCACGAGTCATCCAGTAGCGAGCGCGTGAGCCGGGGCGGCTACGCCTTCGGCGATGGCGACGCGCCGGCGAGGCGGCTGGCACTGCTCGCGGAGGTGTTCGGCCCGGCGAGTCGCGAGTTCCTC
Organism: Terriglobales bacterium; assembly: GCA_035638495.1. Lineage (GTDB taxonomy): Bacteria > Chloroflexota > Dormibacteria > Dormibacterales > Dormibacteraceae > CF-161. The sequence goes on along the minus strand of DASQZW010000124.1, from coordinate 10,896 downwards.
GTCAGGGAGGCGCCGCCCGCACCGCGGCTGGCGCTCGACCTGGGCTGTGGTCCCGGGCACACCACGCGGCTGATCGCGGAGACGCTCGGTCCGCGGCGAACGCTCGGTCTGGACACGTCCCCGGACTTCGCGGCCCGCGCCGCCCGCGAGGCGCCCTCCGGCGTCGCGTTCGCCGTCCAGGACGTCGTCGGCAGGCCGTTCCCGGAGAGCCCGCCCGACCTGGTGTACGCCCGCCTCCTGGTCGCCCACCTGCCCGACCCGGCGGCCGCCGTCGCCGGCTGGGCAGCGCAGCTCGCCCCGGACGGCGTGCTGCTGATCGAGGACACCGAGGCCATCCAGACCGAGCAGCCGGTCTTCGTCGACTACCTGGCGCGGGTGGCAGAACGCCTCGAGGCCCGCGGCCACCGGCTGTACCCGGGCCGGCTGCTGGCCGGGCTCGCCCTCCGGAGCCGGCTGGCGACAGCGGGCCCGACCGCGGCTCGGGCCGCGGCCATGTTCCGCCTCAACCTCGATTCCTGGTGCGACGACCCCGTCGTCCACAGGCGGCTGGCACGCGGACTGGAGTCGCTGCTCGACGATCCCCGAACGGGCGTGATCACGTGGAGCGTCCGTCAGGCGGTCCTGGGCCCAACGTCTCGCTAGACTCCAATCGTGCGTGTGATCCTCTTCACGGGGAAGGGCGGGGTCGGCAAGACCTCCGTCGCCGCGGCCACCGCGATGCGCTGTGCCCAGCTCGGTCACCGCACGATCGTGATCAGCACCGACCCCGCCCACTCGCTCGGCGACTCCTTCGACATCGAGCTCGGCGCCAGGGCGAAGCTGGTCGCGAAGAACCTGTGGGCGCACGAGGTCTCCGCGCTGCACGAGATGGAGCGGCACTGGAAGAAGCTCCACGACTACGCCGCCAGCGTCTTCGCCACGCAGGGCCTGGACGACGTGGTCGCCGAGGAGGTCGCGAACCCGCCGGGCATGGACGAGATCGCGTCCCTGATGTGGATCAAGTTCTACGCGGAGCGCGGCGAGCACGACGTGATGGTCGTCGACTGCGCGCCGACCGGCGAGACGCTGCAGCTCCTGGTCTTTCCCGACGCCGCCCGCTGGTGGCTGGACAAGATCTATCCGTGGGAGCGGCGGGCGATGAAGATCGCGCGGCCGGTCCTGCAGCCGCTGATGAACCTGCCGCTGCCGAGCGACGACATCTACGCCTCGGTCAAGGACCTGCTCCTCGACCTCGAGGGCATGAAGAAGGTGCTGACCGATCCGGAGGTGACGTCGGTCCGCCTCGTGCTGAACCTCGAGAAGATGGTCGTCAAGGAGGCCAAGCGGGCGTTCACGTACCTCAGCCTCTTCGGCTACGTCACCGACGCGGTGATCGTGAACCGCCTCCTTCCGGACAGCCTCCAGGATGAGCTGTTCCGCAAGTGGCATGCCATCCACCAGCGCTATGCCGGCGAGGTGGAGCAGTCGTTCGCGCCGCTGCCGATCTTCAACGTCCCCCTGTTCGACGAAGAGGTCGTGGGCGAGCGCATGCTGCTCCGGATGGCGGAGGCGATCTACCTCGACCGCGACCCGGCCGACCGTTTCTACCATGGCACCTCACAGCGGGTGCAGAAGCTCGACGGCGAGTACGTGCTGACGCTGAAGATCCCCTTCGTCGAGCGCGGCGACGTCGAGCTCACCCGCCACGACGGCGAGCTGTTCGTGACCATCGGGAACTACCGGCGCGAGATCGCCCTGCCGCGCGTGCTGGCCGGCCGGGAGACCATCGGCGCGGCGATCGAGGACGGCGAGCTGCGCGTGCGCTTCGCCAGGGCCGCGTCCCGCGCGGCCGCCCGGGACGCCGCGGAATGACGCGCGAAGGGCAAGAGGGGGCAGGCCCCCTCTTCCAGAACTCCCCCGCTTTCTGGGACGTTCGGGGCGCCTCCGGCGCATCCCTCCGGGTCCGGAGTCGACTTCTGGCGATCTCGGGAAGACGGACTCACACACAGGGCGAAGCCCGTGTTTCCTGCAAACCTGGATCTTGCTCGAGCCAATGGGGTGGCGCCCGATGACGCGCGAGACCGAGCGGCTGGTCGAGGTCGCGACGATGATCGGCCAGCGCCTGAACTCAGCGGTGAAGGACGTCGTCCCGCCCGAGGCGCACGTGCACCTGCTGAACGCGCAGCGCGAGCTCCTGACGGCGCTGTTCCTGATCTACGAGCACCAGGCCGGCGCCCGGCGCCGCGAGCCGGAGCCGCCGCCCAGCCGGCGGACACGTTCCAACCGCGCCCCGCGACGCCCGCGCGTCGAGCGCATCGAGATCGACTAGCGTGCTGTTCAACGACCCGATCGGGTTCCTGATCGGCTCGATCTTCCTGATCCCGGCAATCGCCCTGACCGTGCCGGTGCACGAGCTGGGTCACGCCGTCGCGGCGCTCTTGCTCGGCGATCCGACGCCGCGGAACCGTGGCTACTTCCAGCCCCAGACCGGCCTCGTGCGGCGCCTGTACAACGTCTACGGGGTCGTGGCCGCGTTCCTCGTCAACGTGACGTGGGGCAGCCCGGCCCAGGTGAACGAGTACCGGCTGAGCGGGACCGGCCGCAAGCTCGGGTACGTCCTCGGGGGGCCCGCCGCCAACCTGGTCGCGGCCGCGATCTTCGGCGTCGTGGTGCGCGTGCTGCACGGCGCCGCGGCCTTCGAGAACCCCGTGAGCCTGTCGCAGCCGCCGCTGGGCTACCTCGCGACGGTCGTGTACGCGCTGTACTTCCTCAACCTGTCCACGTTCGCGTTCCAGCTCCTGCCCGTCCCGGGCCTGGACGGCTGGCGCATTGTCGAGGCGCTGTTCCGCGGACGCAACCCGCGCTTCTTCTTCAACGTCGCGGCCAACGTGCAGACGATCTGGCTGGTCGCGGCCCTGGTGGTCTTCCTGGGACCGCTGGTGCTCCGCTTTCCCGTCCTGGACTACGCGGTCGCGATCTTCTTCCAGCCCGCGTCGAGCGTCATCCTGGGCTCGTGCACCGGGTACGTGGTGCTGATCCCCTGCCTGCGGTAGGGACGCTGCTGAACGAGCCGGGCTACCGCCGGCTCGCCGAGCGCTATCCCCGCTCTCTGGTGGCGGACGCGATCCGCGACCAGCTGGCCGACGAGCGGTCGTCCGCTGCGCCGGTAGGCGAGGGCGAGCGGCTGGAGCGGGTCGCCGATCGCCTGGCCGGATGGGCGGCGCCGCGGCTGCGCTCCGTGATCAACGGCACCGGCGTCGTGCTGCACACGAACCTGGGCCGGGCGCCGATCTCCCGCGCCGCGGCGACGGCCGCGGCCGACGTGGCGGCGACGTACAGCAACGTCGAGCTGGACCTGGAGAGCGGACGCCGGGGCGACCGGCACTCGCTGCTGGCGCCGCTGCTGACGCGGCTGACTGGGGCCGAGGCCGCGCTGGTGGTCAACAACAACGCGGCCGCGGTGCTCCTGATGCTGGCAGCGCTCGCCCGTGGTCGAGAGGTCGTCGTCTCCCGCGGGCAGCAGGTCGAGATCGGCGGCGCGTTCCGGATGCCGGACGTCATGCGCCTCTCCGGCGCGCGCATGGTCGAGGTGGGCACGACCAACCGGACGCGAGCCGCCGACTACGAGGAGGCGATCGGCGAGCGGACGGCCGCGCTGCTGCGCGTCCACCCCTCGAACTTCCGGGTGACCGGCTTCACCGAGTCGACGCCGCTGGAGGCGATGGCCGAGGTCGCGGCCCGGCGCGGCGTGCTGCTGCTCGACGACCTGGGCAGCGGGGCGCTCGTCGCGGCCTTCGACGAGCCGACGGTGGCCGAGTCGGCGCGGCTGGCCGACGTGGTCACGTTCTCCGGCGACAAGCTGCTGGGCGGCCCCCAGGCAGGGATCGCGCTGGGCCGGGCGGAGCCGATCCGCCGGATGGCGAAGCACCCGCTCGCCCGGGCGGTCCGGGTCGACAAGATGACGCTGGCGGCGCTGGAGGTCACGCTCCACGAGCGTCTCCTGGGAGCGGTCTCGCCGGTCGGCCGGATGCTGGCTACCGGCCAGGACGAGCTGCGCCGGCGGGCGGGTTACCTCATGGTCCGGCTCGCCGAGCGCGGGATCGCGAGCGAGCGGATCGACGGGTCCTCGGCGGCGGGCGGCGGCTCGCTGCCCGGCCGGGAGCTGCCCACCGTGCTCCTGGCGCTGGAGGGCCCGGCGTCCCGCCTCGCCGCGGCGCTGCGGCGCGGCGAGCCGCCCGTGCTGGCGCGCATCGAGGCCGGCCGCTGCTGCGTGGACCTGCGCACGGTGCTGCGCGGGCAGGACGACCCGCTGCAGGACGCGATCGAAGCGGCCGTGACGGCCGTCCGCACATGAGCTTCGTCGTCGGGACCGCCGGCCACATCGACCACGGCAAGTCGACGCTCATCCAGGCGCTCACCGGGATCGACCCCGACCGGCTGGAGGAGGAGAAGCGCCGGGGGATGACAATCGACCTCGGCTTCGCGTACCTGACGCTGCCGAGCGGCAGGCTGGTCGGCATCGTGGACGTGCCCGGCCACGCGCGCTTCATCCGCAACATGCTCGCGGGCGTCCACGGCCTCGACGCGGTGCTGCTGGTCGTTGCCGCCGACGAGGGCGTGATGCCGCAGACGGTCGAACACCTCGAGATCGTCGACCTGCTGGAGATCACGCGGGGGCTGGCACTGGTGACGAAGGTGGACCTGGTCGAGCCGGACTGGCTGGAGCTGGTGGTCGCCGAGCTCTCGGACACTCTGGCGAAGACGTCGCTGCGGGAGGTCGAGATCCTGCCCGTCTCGGCCGTCACCGGTGAGGGCCTGGACGAGCTCAGGCACCGGCTGGACGCGCTCCTGGAGCGGACGCCGGAGCGCGAGGACCGAAAGCGGCCGCGGCTGCCGGTCGACCGCGTCTTCACCATCAGCGGCTTCGGCACCATCGTCACCGGGACGCTGGTCGACGGGTCGCTGAAGATCGGCGAGGAGGTGGAGCTGCAGCCGTCGGGCCGTCGCGTCCGCATCCGCGGTCTGCAGCAGCACAACCAGAAGGTCGAGGTCGCGCAGCCGGGCAGCCGGGTGGCCGCCAACCTGGTGGGGGTCGAGAAGGAGGACGTGCGCCGGGGCGAGGTGCTGGCCAGGGTCGGCACGGTCACGGCCACCCGCCGGGTGGACGCCTCGATCCGCGTGCTGCGCGACAGCCCGCGCGCGCTCCGCCACGGGGCCCAGGTGCTGCTCCACACCGGGACGGTCGAGGTCACGGCCCGTGCCATCGTCCTCGCCGGTGACGCGATCGAGCCCGGCGGCACGGGCTGGGTGCAGCTCTACCTCGCCCGCCCCGTCGCCGTCGCGGCCGGAGACCGGTTCGTGCTGCGGCTGCCGACGCCGTCGGCCACCATCGCGGGCGGCACGTTCGCCGACGTGAGCCCGCGCCGCCACCCGCGCCACGACGAGCGGGTGTGGGAGTCGCTGGAGCGCCGCGCCGCCGGCGACGTGCTGCAGGAGGAGCTCCGCAAGTACCCGCGCGGCATCACCCTGCAGGCGCTGCTGCGGGCCACGCTGGCCGAGGACGCGGACGCGTCGGGCCTGGAGGCGCGTCGGGTCGGGCAGTGGCTGTTCGCGCCGGAGGCCTGGTCGGCGCTGGGTGCCCGCGCCCGGCGCGCGCTGGAGGACTACCACCGCGCCCACCCGCTGCGGGCGGGCATGCCCCGCGAGGAGCTGAAGAGCCGCCTGGGCCTGGCCCCGGCCGCCTTCGGGCCGGCGCTGACCGAGCTGGCGCGGGACGGCGTGCTGGCCGAGCGCGGCGGGGAGCTGGCGCTGCCCGATCACCGGGTGATGATCGACCCGGCGGCGGGTGGGCCGGCGGGCCGGCTGCTGGAGATCCTCGGGCAGCAGCCGTTCGCGCCGCCGTCGCTGGCCGAGGCGATGCGGGAGGCTGGGGCGTCGGCCGAGGTCGTGCGGGCGCTGGCGCAGAAGGGCGAGCTGGTCAGGCTGTCGGACGACGTCGCGTTCACGAGAGCCGCCTACGAGGACGCGCTCGCGCTGGTCAGAGAGGCGGTGGCCAGCGACGGCGCGGTCACGGTAGCGAGCATGCGCGACCGGATGGGCGCGAGCCGCCGGCCCGTGCTGGCGCTGCTCGAGTACCTGGACGCGCAGCGCGTCACGCGCCGTGTCGGCGACCAGCGCGTCCTGCGCTGAGCAGCCTCCAGTCGCCCCGGGCGCCGGGCTGCGGATACCGCCGAGCCAGCTTGCGGGTCCCGCGGCAACCGCCGTATCCTTGCGACCGATTCCCCCCGCCGGCGTTTTTGCTGTGCGGCTCCACCACCAGCAATCGGTCCCGCATGGCCCTTCACTGGGAGTGAACACAAGATGCGAATCGGAATCCTGACCGGCGGCGGCGATGCTCCCGGACTGAACGCAGCCATCCGGGGCGTGGCCAGGCGTGCCTTCCAGCTCGGCCACCAGGTCAGTGGGATCAAGAACGGCTGGGCCGGGGCGCTCAACGGCGACCTCACGGACCTGGCCCCTGCGGACGTGCGCGGCATCCTCCCGCTGGGCGGCACGATCCTGGGCACCTCGCGGACCAACCCGATGAAGGAGCCCGACGGCATCGCGCGCGTCCGCTCCACGCTGCTCCGATTCGGCGTCGACGGGCTGGTGGCGATCGGCGGTGACGACACCCTGTCCGTGGCGCGCGCCCTCCACGAGGGCGGGTTCCGGGTGGTCGGCGTGCCCAAGACGATCGACAACGACCTGTCCGCGACCGACTTCTGCATCGGCTTCGACACCGCGGTCGGGATCGTGGTGGACGGCCTCGACCGCCTGCACACCACGGCGTCGGCCCACCATCGCGTGATGGTCGTCGAGGTGATGGGACGCGACACCGGCTGGGTTGCGTTCGCCGGCGGCCTGGCCGGCGGCGCCGACCTGGTCGTGATTCCGGAATTCCCGACCGACATCGGCGAGGTGGTCCGGCACCTGCACCGGCGCCGGGGCGAGGGCAAGGACTTCAGCATCATCGTCGTCGCCGAGGGCGCCTGCCTGGTCGGGCTGGACCTCAGCGCCGACGAGGGCTCGACCGACGCGTTCGGCCACGTGCAGCTGTCCAGGCGGGGGGTGGGCGACGCGCTCAGCCGGCGGATCGAGCAGGAGACCGGCTTCGAGACGCGGGTGACCGTCCTCGGCCACCTGCAGCGGGGCGGCACACCGTCGGCGGTGGACCGAATCTGGGCCACCCGGCTCGGTGTCGCGGCCGCGGACCTGATCGACCGGGGCGAGGCCGGCGTGGCGCCGGTCCGGCGCGACGGCGACGTCGCCGTCGTCCCGCTGGCCGACCTGGTGGCCGAAACGAGAAAGGTGCCGAGGGAGCTGTTCGACCTGACGCGCGTGTTCGGCTAGCGGCAAGGGGGGCCGGTGCGTCAGCCGGCGATGCCCTCGCGCTTCTCCTCCTCGTAGAGAGTCCGGAGAAAAGGTGAGGCCGCAGTCCGGAGGGGCTGCGGCCTCGGGGGAGGGGTAGAAATGTCTGCTTCAGGTCGCGATCGGCAGCGGGCGCGTGAGCTCCGGTTCCAGCGCCAGCGCGAGCACCTGGGTCACGTCGCTGGCCAGGTGGATCTGCACCTCCTCGCGGACCGCCGCGGGCAGGTCGTCCAGGTCCGGCTCGTTGCGCTTGGGAAGGATGACCTCCTTGAGCCCGGCCCGCTTGGCGGCCAGCACCTTCTGCTTGACACCGCCGATGGGCAGGACCTTGCCCTGCAGCGTGACCTCACCGGTCATGCCGACCGTCGGCCGCACGGGCCGCCCGCTCAGCAGCGACACCAGCGCCGTGGTCATCGTGACCCCGGCCGACGGGCCGTCCTTGGGCACTGCGCCTGCGGGCACGTGGATGTGCACCTGCTTGTCGCCGAAGCCGGCCTCGAGGCCCAGGTCGTGCGCGTGCGACTGGACGTAGGAGAGCGCGATCTGCGCGGACTCCTTCATGACGTCGCCGAGCTGGCCCGTCAGGGTCAGTCCCGCCCGCGGCTCGCCGGGCATGGCCGTCGCCTCGATGAACAGCACGTCGCCGCCCGCGCCGGTCACGGCCAGACCGGTCGCCACGCCGGGCACCGCGGTCCGCTCCACGACCTCCTCGAACTGGAAGCGCGGCTTGCCCAGCGCGTCGCGCACGAGCGCCTCGTCCAGCGTCGCCGGTGGCGTCAGCTTGCCGGAGTCGATGCGGGTCGTGACCTTGCGGAAGGCCTTGCCGAGCTCGCGCTCCAGGTTCCGGACGCCCGCCTCGCGCGTGTAGTCCGAGATCACGCGGGCGATCGCGCCGTCGGTGATGGACGCCTCGCCGGAGTCCAGCCCGTTGCGCTCGAGCTGCCTGGGCACCAGGTGCCGTCGGGCGATCTCGAGCTTCTCCTCCTCGGTGTAGCCGTCGAGCCGGATCAGCTCCATGCGGTCCAGCAGCGGCCCCGGGATGGTGTCGGCCACGTTGGCGGTCGGGATGAACAGGACCTCCGAGAGGTCGAGGTCAACCTCCAGGTAGTGGTCGCGGAACGTGTGGTTCTGCGCCGGGTCGAGCACCTCGAGCAGCGCCGACGAGGGGTCGCCGCGCCAGTCGGCGCCGACCTTGTCGATCTCGTCCAGCATGATGACCGGGTTCTTGGTGCCCGCCTCCTTCAGGGCGCGCACGATCCGGCCGGGCAGCGCGCCGATGTAGGTGCGCCGGTGGCCGCGGATCTCCGCCTCGTCGTGGATGCCGCCCAGGGAGATGCGCGCGAACCTCCGGCCGAGCGCCCTCGCGACCGACTCGCCGAGTGAGGTCTTGCCGACGCCCGGAGGGCCCACCAGCGTGATGATCGCGCCGGAGCCCCGGCCGCCCTGCTCCACCAGACCGCGCTCCTGCCGGCGCTTCCGGACGGCCAGGAACTCGATGATCCGGTCCTTGACGTCGTCCAGGCCCGAGTGGTCCTCGTCCAGGATGCGCCTGGCCGCGACCAGGTCGAAGGTGTCCTCGGAGCGCGCCTTCCAGGGCACGTCCAGCATCCAGTCGAGGAAGTTGCGGATCCAGCCGTACTCGGGGCTCTGCTCGCTCATCCGCTCCAGGCGGTCCAGCTCGCGGTCGAACTCCTTGCGGGCGCCCTCGGGCATGCCCGCGCCCTCGACGCGGCTGCGGTAGTCCGCCACGACGTCGCTGCCGCCCTCGCCGAGCTGCTTGCGGATCGCGTCCATCTGCTGGCGGAGGAGGAAGTCACGCTGGTTCTTCTCCATCCGCTCGGAGACCTCGCTCCGCAGCTGCTCCTTGAGGCTCAGCTCCGCCAGCGTCTCCTTGTACCAGCCGATCAGCTTGTCCAGCCGGTCCTCGACGTTCAGCGTCTCCAGCACATCGACCTTCCGCGCCTGTGAGAGGTCGGGGGAATAGCCGGACATGTCGGCCAGATGGCCGGGGTTCTCGATCCCGCGCAGCACCTGCGCCACCTGGGGCGCGCCTCGCAGCTCCAGGATGTTCTCGACGAGCGCTCGGTACTGGTGCATCAGCTCCCGCGCGCGGTCCGACCAAGCGCTGGGGTCCGGCGACAGCTCGACCTGCGCGAACAGCGCGCCGTTGTCGGTCGTGACGTCGCCGAGGATCGCGCGGGTGCGCGCCTGGACCGCGACCACCTCGGTCCCGTCCGGCAGGTTTCCCTTCTCCTCGATCTTGGCGACGACGCCCACCGTGGCGTAGCGGCTGTCGACCTTGGGCAGGAGGAGCAGCAGGCCGTCCTGGGCCAGCGCCGCCTGCACGGCGGCACGCACGTCCGTCGAGTCGATGGGCAGCGTGGCGCTCATCCGCGGCAGCACCACCGCCTGCGTCAGCGGCAGCACCGGCAGCTTGAGTTTGTTGGATGCCATGTGTTCTTCGTGTATCTCCTCTCTGAGGGCTTACATTCCGTCAGCCCGTGCGTTAACCTACCCTGCCAGAGGAGATTGGAAACCCAGCGACAGGGGGGCTTTCGCTGCGGCCGGGAGCAGCTGCGAGTGTTCCGCCTGGTGGGCAAGCGCTGGACGCTTCCCATCCTGGCCGCGCTGCTGTACGGTCCCGCGCGCTTCTCGGAGGTGGGCCGGGCCGTGCCGGGCCTCTCCGAACGGGTGATGAGCGAGCGACTGCAGGAGCTGTGCGAGGCCGGGCTCGTCGAGCGTCAGGTCGAGTCGGGCCCGCCCGTCGGCACGTGGTACCGGCTGACCGCCGCGGGAGAGCACCTGCGCCCGGCTGTCGAATCGCTGCTCGAGGCGGCGACCGCGCTCCCCGAATAGGCCTCCCTCCGGCGGGGATGGGACGCTCGGCTACCTTACTGACGATGATCGCGGGTATCGACCTCGGTGGGACGCAGGTCCGGGTGGCCGTCGCGCGCCCGGACGGGCGCATCGTGGCGACGACCCGGAACTCCACGTCCTTCCTGCGCACCCCCCGCCGCGTGGTCGAGTGGGCGACCGAGCAGATCACGCGGCTGGCGGACGGCGAGTCGGTCCAGGGCGTGGGGATCGGGGCCCCCGGCCCGGGTGACCCGGCCCGCGGGGTGGTGGTGAACCCGCCGAACCTGCCCGGGTGGCGGAACGTGCCGCTGGCCGCGATGGTCCGCGAGGTCCTGGGCTGCCCGGCCCACCTCGAAAACGACGCCAACCTGGCCGGCCTGGGCGAGCACCGCCAGGGCGCCGGTCGGGGGACCGGCACCATGGTCTACATCACCTGGAGCACCGGGGTCGGGGCCGGCCTGATCCTGAACGGCCGGCTGTTCTCGGGCGCGCACGGCGCGGCCGGAGAGGTCGGCCACATGATCCTGGACCCCCGCGGTCCGCTGGACACGTGCGGGCAGCACGGCTGCGTCGAGGCCTACTGCGGCGGCGGCGCGCTGGCGCGAGCGACCGGGACCACGGCGGCGGCGCTGTTCGACGACGCCGCGATCGGGA
>DASQZW010000123.1:0-12820 GCA_035638495.1 Terriglobales bacterium | reverse complement strand
GGTCGCCGCGACCGCTTCGGCGATCCCGGCGGTGACCGCGGAGACCCAGTCCGAGTGGCGGTAGAGGAACCGCGCCAGTCGCTGTGCCATCGCGAGGAGCGGACGGCTCGTGATGATTCCCAGCTCGCGCGCCGACTCCGGCCAGAGGTCGGAGACGTTGAAGATGAGCTGCGACCGGCGCAGCCGGGCATACAGGTACCCGGTCAGCCCGAGGAAGAGCGGCGGTGATTCGACCATCACGTAGTCAGGGCGCCCTGCTGCCCAGCATCCGCGCATCGCGCTGAGGGTGAACGACCAGTAGCTGGCGAGCCGCTTGATCGGGTTCCGGCCCGTTGCGGGATAGATCCAGGTCCGTACGACCGGCAGGCCGTTCAGCTCTTCGCGCACGAGCCAGCGCCGACGGTATTCCGGCGCGATCCTGCCCGTGGGGTAGTTGGGCATGGCCGTGACCACCCTGACGTCGTGGCCGCGCCGCTTCAGCTCCTGGGCGACGGAGTAGAGCCGCACCTGCGCCGCACCGATCTCGGGCGGGAAGTACTGGGTGAGGATGAGGATGCGGAAGGAGCTGTTGTCGCTCACATCGCCTCCGCAACCGCGATCTTGGAGCTCGGCCCCCACCCCGGCACCCGGCACAGCAGCCGGTCTGCCGCGTACACCACCGCGCCGCCGAAGCGTCCGCCGGCCTCCGTCCTGACCACCGGCCGCAGCGCTCCCCACCAGAGCGTGAGCGCTCCGTAGACCAGCCTCGGCCGAACCTCGACCGGGTTGCTCATGAGCCATGTCACGCTCCGCGTGGCCGCCAGACGCCACCCCGCCTCCGCCAGGTATCCCGCCACGTCCCGCAGGCGCCTGGTCTTCGAGTGGGCGCCCGGCGCCATCGGCCTCGCCGGACCGCTGGTCAGCGGCTCGATGAGGATCAGACGCGCCCCCGGTTCGACGACCCCGCGCAGGTGGGCCAGAGCGCGGCGATACCGGTCCTCCGCGGTCACGTGGAGAAGGACGTCCATCGCGCTGACCAGGTCGAACGGTCCCGCGAACGGGATGCCGTCGCAGACGTCCGCTCGCTCGATGCGGTCGCCGGGGAACGACTCGCGAAGGCGCGTCACGCTCACGTCCGTGAGGTCGAGGCCCGCGACCGAGGCCGCCCCGCGCGAGTGCCAGTACGCGATCCAGTGCCCGGTGCCGCTGCCGACGTCGAGCACTCGGAGCCCGCGGACGTCCGGCGCCATCGCCGTGACGGCCGCCCGCCGGCCACGGTAGCCCCACCGATTGAAGGAGAGCGAGCGGTTGACCAGGCCCACGCCCTGCAGGTCGAAGGATCCTGCGAGCGCGTCCCGCCAGTAGCGGTCGGCGTCGTACGTCTCCACACGGGACGGGTCCCGCATCAGGCCCGCTTCCTCCTCGCCCCGGCCGGCGCCTCAGCGCGGATCGCCGGCCCGTATTCCTCGACCAGCCGCCGGCCGACCTCGAGGAACCCATGATGGCGCCTCACCCAGTCGCCGGCGTGCGCTCCCACGTCGCGGGCTCGCGACGGGTCGCCGAGCAGGTCCTCGATGTGTCGGGCCGCGCAGGCGGAATCGGCGGCGGTCAGGAGCGGGGGCGGCTCGGCGTAGAGCCCGCCGTCGACGTAGTGGCAGACCACCGGTCGTCCGCACGCCATCGCCTCGAGCTCGGCCATGCCGAGGCTGCCGATGCCGAACTGCCCGAGTACGATCGCGTGCTCGTTGATGAGCTCGGCCATGGCGGCGTGCGGGCGGGGGGACACCAACGTCACCCCCGGTTCGCCCCGATACCGGCTGGCCAGCGGCCCGCGGTCGATCGCCGTCACCTGGACATCGGGACGCCTGGAGCGGAGCATGCGGACGGCGTCCACGGCGATGTCCACGCGCTTCACGTCGCTGAACGCGCTGATCAACAGGACCCGGGTCGCGGCAGGGCTCGGGCCGTCGAGCGGCCGGAACGTGGACGTGTCCACGGGATTCGGCACGAAGAGCACGTCATCCCGGAGCGGCGCGACCAGGGGCACGAGGTCCGGCGTGGAGACGAAGACGGCGCGTGCGGCGGCCAGGCTTCGACGGACGAGCGGCGCCCGCAGCGGATCGCGGAGTCCCGCCCGCACATCGGTACCGTGGCAGTGGAGCACGTACGGGTATCGGCCCAGGATGCCCGCCCAACCGAGATACGCGTAGTGGATGTGCACCACGTCGGGATTCGCCCGGCGCACGTCTCTGTTCACGAGTCGCAGCTCCCGCAGACGTTCGGGCAGGGCCAGGAGCTTCAAAGGTGTCGAGCGCGAGCCGGCGGCGAGGTGGAGGGGGCGGAGCGTCGCATCGTGGCCCAGCGCCCGCTGGGCCGCAACCAGCGTGGTCGCGACGCTGGCGACGTCGTTGACGTGGACGATCCGCATCGCCTAACCCGCCTCACGGTTGGCATCGGCGAAGGAGGCCGGCGCGGGCGTCGAGCGCCTTCGGGTCAGCCGCGCGAGCAGACCGCGCCAGTCGGCGAAGTAGACGCCGAAGAGGACGGACGCGACGATGCCGTACTGGACGCCGATGGCGATGATGCTCGACGTCGCGAGGCGGGGGATGCTGGCCGTGAGCCCGACGAAGACGGCCCAGGTCACGATGGAGCGGGGCTGCCGCAGGTACCATACGAATGCCAGCTGGGCGGCGCACCCGACGGCGACCATCCCCAACAGGGCGCCGATGACTCCGAAGTCCGCGTAGAGCTGTCCGAAGAACACCGTCGGCGCGCTGCCGACGCCGCTGAACCCGGGCTCGTTGCTGACGATGACGCTGTAGAGCCACGTCCCGAAGTCGAGCGTGGACTTCGGACCTGGCCGGAGGTTGCGCACGTCCATCCAGAACGCGCCTCCGTGCAGGTAGCCCATGCGAGCGGGGATCAGCTCGAAGATCGAGTAGAGCACCTGCGCCTGCACCAGGAAGAGGCGGCGAAGCGTCGCGGTCACGAGCTGTCCGAGCGACACCGACCGATTGGTGACGGCGACGATCGCGAAGAACGCACCCAGCGCGACCGCCGTGACGCCGAGCGCCTGCCGCGGTCCGATGGCCCGGCGCCCGAACCACAGCCACGCCACCACCAGCAGGACGAGCAGGTTCTCGACCGGGTTCTTGGTCAGGGTGACGGCCGCCATGAAGAAGGACACGGCGAGGAGCCCGAGACCGACCAGCAGCCAGCGTCGAGAGCCGTGCCGGACGGCGAGCGCAAGGGCGACGATCGAGAGCAGCGGCATGAGGTTGCCGTAGAACTGGTACAGGGTCGCCTGGAACGGGAGGGCCCCGGCATGGGGGCTCAGGTACGTGAGGCGAACGTGGTCGAGCGACAGGTCGAACGAAAACGTGTGGCTGCTCGGGTGCTGGAGCAGGTACAGCAGCGGAGGAGGCGGACCGAGGGTCAGGACCGCGACCGACACGACCAGACAGGCGACCGCGAGGAACGCGAAGCGAGCGACGAATCTGCGGTCCGGCCCGGCGTCGGCCCAATGCGAGCGCCAGTGCGCGTCCAACTCCGCGCCCGGACGCAGACCCGTCCAGCGATTGGCCAGCCAGACGCCGGCCGCCAGCGCCAGCGGCGCCGCGCCGACCGTGAAGAGCAGCACGTAGTTGCGTGTGCCGGCGATGTGGAAGTACGCGCCCTCGCCCCGGTCGAAGACGAGCACCACGCTGCCGACGAAGATGAAGACGACGTAGTACAGCGCGAAGAGCGTCGCGGGAGTGACCGTCAGCAGGCCGCTGGTCGACCGGTACAGGATCGCGACGCCCAGCCCGAGCAGCGCCACGGACGCCGCGGCGCCGGCGATGACGAGCCATTCGTGCGTCGGGTCCAGCACTCCGACCGGCGGGGTGAGCAGCAGCGGCGCCTGGAGGTTCACCGGACCGACCGCCTCGGGCGGAGCACCTGTCGCAGCGGGCCGGCGAACGCGGGCAGCACCGCGATGGCGAACAGGGCAACCTCCAGGCCCACGAGCGCGATCAGTCCCAGCGGGGACGTGCCGGACACCCGGAGGTGGACGAGCCCGGCCACGGCGGCTGCGATCGCGCAGATTCCCAGGGCGCCGGCCGAGCCGCCCAGTCGCAGCGGGACCTCGTAGAGCCTGCCGCAGACGCGCACGGTGAGGACCGCGAGCACGATCAGCGCCACGCTGCCGCTGGCCGCGATGCCCAGCGGGCGCAGTCCGGCCGGCAGCGCCACGGAGCTCACGACGAGCCCGGCGGCCATCACCCCGAGGGCCGCAAAGAGGTTGTACGTGTGGTAGGGCGTGGCGCTGGCCGCGTCCACCAGGCTTCTCAACGAGAAGAACAGGGCGAGGAACGGCACCCCGGCCAGGACGAGCCGCAGGACCGCGGCGCCGCTCGAGAACTGCGGCCCGAGCCACCAGTACAGGACGGTGTCCGCGAACACCACGCCCTGGAGGGTCACGAACACGGACCCGATCAGCGTCAGCCTCACGAGCAGGCGCAGTCGGGTCCGGATCTGGTCCGCCTGCCCGGCCACGACGAGGGCGGCGGCGCGCGGCAGGATCACCGCGCTGAGCGGGATGAAGGCCGCGGTGACCGCGCTGAGCAGGCTCTGCGAGATGGACAGGTAGCCCACCGTGTGCAGATCGGCGAACCTCGCGGCCCAGAGCGTGCCCACCGACATCAGGGCGGCGATCGCCAGGTCGCCGGGCATGCGGGGCGTGCTGTATCGGAGCAGCTCGAGTCCGGCCGATCGAAGTTCGGCGGCAGGTCGGGGCCGGCCCGCGACGCCGAGCAGCGGCAGCCCGCCGGCCACCGCAACGAGCATCGTCGCCAGGCCGGCCGCCGCGACCGCCGCGGCGGGAGACGGGTGCCAGACGACCAGCGCGATGATCGGCGCAACCGCGACGGCGGCAACCTGGACCAGGTTCGCGCGGGGGATGCGCAGGAGGCCGAAATAGAAGCCGCGGACGGCGCCGTAGACGATCACGGACGCCAGGGTGAAGGCGAGCGGCACGGCGAGGACGGGCATGTCGAGGCCCATCAGGGCGCGGGTCGTCGCGCCGGGCAGCAGCAGGACCGGCAGCAGGGCGACCGTCAGCGCCACCGCGAGGATCGCGGATCCCGCCAGCACGAGCGGACTGGGATCGGAGCCGATCGCGCGCGCCTGCGCGATGCACCGCGGGAGGCCCGTCTGCAGCCCGAGGAAGACCGCCGGAGTGAGCAGGCCGCCCGCACGCTTCACCAGCACCAGGACGCCGACGCCGGTCGGATCGAAGTACCGGGCCGCGATCCCGTAGAAGAGCAGCCCGCCCACGAGGACGAGCGCCTCGGCAATCATCGTGGTGGCCGTGTCGTGCACGAGCGCCGGGAACCGCCGGCGGCGGCCCTCGGAGCTTGCCGTGGCCCGTACGAGTGGAGCGCGCTGGGAGTCGACAGGCTGCGGCTCAGACTGCATGGCTGGCCTCGTCGCGACTCGGCCGGCCGGCCGCGAGCCGCAGGATGTCGAGGCACCGCTCGGCGAGCACGTCCCGGTCGAATTCCGCCAGGGCCAGGTCGCGCCCGCGGTTCCCGAGCTCGGTCGCCAGGTCCTGCTCGGCCGCCAGGCGGTCCACAGCGGCGGCGATGCCCGCCGCGTCCTCGGGCTCCACGACGATGCCGCACCGCGCCCGTTCGACCAGCGCGGCGGCCTCGCCCCAGACCGTGAGGACGATCGGCTTGCCTGCCGCCATCGCCTCGAACATCTTGGAGGGCAGGGCGGCTCGGAAGAGTTCCAGCTTGCGCAGCGGAACGATCGCTGCCAGGGCCAGGCTGACGATGCCGGGAATCGTCTCCTTCGGTTGGCTGGGCAGGAAGCGCACGTTGTCCAGCCCCTCGGCCGACGCCCGCTCCATCAGCTCGGTCTTCTCGACGCCGTCCCCCACGAGCAGGAAGACCAGTTCGGGGTCCCGCACCAGCCTGGCCGCGTCCAGGACCACCTGCAGTCCCTGCGCCATCCCGTGCGTGCCCGCGTACAGGATGACCTTCCGACCCTCGAGGCCCAGCCCGCGGACCAGCGCCGAATCGGGCGGACCTGGACGGTAGATGGTGGTGTCCACGCCGTTGGTCAGCAGGCGAAGCTTCTCTCGCGGCACCCCACGCGCAGCGAGGCGATCCAGGATGCCGCTCGTGACCACGGTGACGAGCGCGGCGCGACGGTAGAGCAGCATCTCGAAGGCCTCCGCGATGCGGATCGCGACCGGGTTCCGCAGGGCGCCCAGATCGACCGCCGACTGTGGCCAGATGTCGCTCACGTTGAAGACGAACGGCGCTCGCTTCAGGGTCGAGTAGGCGAGCGCGGCGAGGCCCGTTGTCAGCGGCGGGGACTCGACAAAGATCACATCGGGCCGGTCGCACCGGCTGAGCGCGAGCAGGCTCGACGCCGCGAACGAGACCTGGTTGGCGAGGCGCTGCACGAAGCGGCGGTTGCCCCCGGCCCACACCCAGGTGCGGAGAACGCGGACGCCGTCCAGACGCTCCTCCGCCAGCAGGCGCCGGCGATGCGCGGGGTCGGGCCGGAGCGTCGGGTAGTTTGGGAAGCAGGTCACCACGGTGACCTCCACACCCTTCGCCACGAGTCGCTGGGCGAGCTCCCGCAGCCTCCCCTGTGGTGCGCCGACCTCGGGCGGGTAGTAGTGGGTCAGCACCAGCACGGAGAGCCGGCCGTCGCGCCTCCCGGCGGGCGTCGCCCGCTGCGTCGCGTACAGGAGGCCGAGGAGCACCCAGAGGTACGGCTCCGTGAAGAGCCTGCCTTCGAACAGGCTGTCGAGCGCGATCAGGCCGAGGAGGACTGCCTGAGCAATGGCATAGTTGCGGAGGCGCCGGCCGGGCGCAGCGGCCCGTCGCACCTCTCGGCCGATCGCGAGTACCGCCGCAAGCAGCACCACGAAGCCGATCAGGCCCTGTTCCGCGAGAACGGTCACGAGGGAGTTGTGGGACAGCGTGTCGTGGTAGCGGGCGGCGATGTCATAGGCGTACGGCCCGAGCAGGTTGTGCTGGAACCCGCCGAAGCCCACGCCGGTGAGCACGTGGTCTCGGAACATGTCGAGTCCGCCGACGATGAGGTAGCGACGCTCGTCATCGAGCGGGAGGCGGGCCACGAAGGCCTTGAACGGCGATTCGCCCGGGTGGTACGCGCCGGCCAGACGGGCGCCGGTCACCGAAGCCGTGCCATCGACCGGAACCAGCGCGAGGCTGTCCAGGTGCCAGTCGGTGGTGGTGACACCGACGCTGGTGACGCGGGCTTCGACCGCCGTGCCCGGCTGCACCTGCACCAGGCCGAGGGGCCGCCATGCGTACGATGCGCATCCGTCCGCCGGGCGGATGTCCACGCCAGGGCCGGCGACGGGCCCGGCTCCCGGAACATCGACCAGGCTTGCCCGGAGCTCGGGCTGGCTCCCGACCGGACTGCCGACTCGGAGCAGCGCCCACAGGCGGTACTCGCCGCCTGCCGCCCGGCCCGGGAACGCGAACGTGGCCGCGGACTCGGCCGCGGCATGCGGCGGAAGGACCGCCGCGACGTGGTGCGGCGCGTCGGCGTCGCGGGCCTCGCTGAACCCGCCGGATACGGGCGATGGCCTCGCAACGACCGCGCTGCCCGATCCGAACGGACTCCCCGGCCGAACCGATCCCGGGTGGTCCAGCGACGTCACCACGAACTGGTCGAAGTACCAGGCAGTGGTGGTCTCGGCCGCCGGCTCCGCCCGGAACTCCAGGCTGCGCTGGCCGGACAGGTCCGCCGTGCCCAGCAGGAGCCAATGGTATTGCGGCGTGAAGCCCACCGGAGCGTTGATCTGGAATGCGCCCGGTACGAAGGCCCCGCTGGCGGGATCCCAGAGGCCCTGTCTGAGCTCCCCCAAGCGAGAGCCGGGGTCCGCGACCCGCACCCGCGCCCAGACGTGGAACCTCCCCGGAGGCAGCACGATCGGCTGTCCGAACACCAGCGGGGACGGGTCGCGGGAACCGGCCTGGAGCTCGGCGGCCTCCCCGTACAGCGCCTGTGGGTCGGGCGCGGCCGTCCAGCCGCCGCTCGGGGCGCACATCTTGGCGACGGCAACGGGCGCGCCCTCGCCGAGGGGGCTGTCCGGTGCCGGCTGGTACAGGGGATTCGCCTCCAACGAGATGAACGCCAGCATGTTCAGTGCTCGATCCCGCACCGCCGGCTGGAGGCCGACGACCAGCAGGCTCATCGACAGGACGCCCGTCGCGCCGGCGATCGCGAGCGTCCGGGGTCTCAGACCGATCGCGGCCGCGCCGGCAGCCACGACGATGAGCAGCAGCCCGACCCGGGAGAACGTGAGCGGCAGGACGGCCGCAGCGAGGAGCGCGGACGCAACCATCGCCAGCCTCCAGCGCCGGGTAGACGAGCCGCCTGCGGCAACGAGCGCCGCGGCCGCTACCATCGCCAGGAAGCGCGCCAGGATGTCCGGGTCGAAGAACGTCGCGTTGACCCGGCCCACGCTGGCCACCTCCGGATTCAAGAGGAATCGGCCGCTGGCCCAGAGGCCCAGTCCGATGAGCGAGACGGCGACCCCGGACGCGACGATCGCGACCAGCACCGTACGGTGGTCCTCCTCGGTAACCACGAGATTGAGCACGAGCAGCGTGAGCAGCGGGTATGCGAGCAGCGCTGCCAACGACCCCACGGAGCCGGGGTTTCGCGTGGCGGCCCAGCTCACGGTGGCGTCAGCGATGAAAGCGACCATCCAGAACACGCTCCACGACCGCGGCAGGACCAGCCGAGTCCCGCCCGCGAGCACGTCGAGCGCAAGCACTGCGACGGCACCAAGGATCAGAAGTCGCGCGAGGGGAAGGCCGTACGGCAGGTAGGCGGCCGTGAACTCGAAGGGCAGGGCGAAGACGATGGCCGGCACCGCGAGGCGCCGCAGAACGTCGAGCTGGGGCCGTGCTCGAGCCAGGGCGGCTGTCACGGCTGGCTCGTCTTCCCGAACCGATCGATGACCCTGACCAACCGACTGGCCGCCACGCCCCCTCCATAGTCCTGGATCGGCCGGAGGTCGCGGCGCTGGCGCACGGCCGCCACGATCCGCTCCGATTCCGTGCCGGCGACCACGTTCCAGCCGGCGATCACCGTCTCGGGCCACTCCGTCTCGTCGCGCAGCGTCACCACCGGCGTGCCGACGAAATAGCCCTCCTTCTGAACGCCACCGGAATCGGTCAGGATCATGCGAGCCTCACGCTCCAGGGCCAGCATCTCCACGTATCCCACCGGGGGCATGAGCCTCACCATCCCACCCGACCGGATCCTTCCCTCCAACCCGAAGAGCGTCAGCATCTTACGCGTTCGCGGGTGGAGCGGGACCACCACCGGCGCGTCGAGGTTGACGAGCGCGTGGACGATTCCCGCCAGCCGCTCCGGCCGATCCGTGTTCTCCGCGCGGTGGATCGTCGCGAGGTAGAAGTCGCCGGCCGCGATCCGCAGCCGCCTCGCCAGCCGGTCGAAGCGCTCCATCGCCGCGGGCAGCGTCCTTCGTGCCTGTTCGTACATGACGTCGCCGACGTGGTGGACCCCGGCGCGGATGCCCTCGGACCGCAGGTTCGCGGAAGCCTGCTTCGTCGGGGTGAAGAGCAGCGTCGAGCAGTGGTCGGTGAGGACACGGTTGAGCTCTTCCGGCATGTCCCGGTTGAACGAGCGCAGACCGGCCTCGACGTGCGCGACCGGCACGTGGAGCTTGGCGGCCGCGAGGGCACCGGCCAGCGTCGAGTTGGTGTCTCCGTAGACCAGCACCAGGTCCGGCCGTTCCGCACACAGGACCTGCTCGACCCGCTGCATCATGAGCCCGGTCTGGGCCCCGTGCGGGCCCGAGCCCACGCGCAGGTTGTGGTCGGGGGCGCCGATCCCCAGCTCGCTCCAGAGCCGGGCGGACAGCCGGGCGCTGTAGTGCTGCCCGGTGTGAACGACGACCTCGTGGTGCCGCCCCGCCAGGGCCCGTGACACCGGTCCCATCTTCACGAATTGGGGCCGGGCGCCGACGACGGTGACGATCTTCACGAGCGGGCGCCCTTGACGAGCAGCCCGGCGAGATGCGAGCGCAGGACCGCCACCCTGGCCAGCATGGGATAGGCGACGGGGGTCAGCCCGCCCAGGCGCCGGGCGAGGGGAGGGAGCAGCGTCACGGTCCGAAGATGCGGGGTGAGCGTCGGAAACAGCGCTCTCACGGTGCGCCGGGAAACGGCGCGCAGGTTGCGGTTCGCGGGATTCGGGTACCGGATGTCGAACCAGGCCAGCGCCCCGCCCGGACTGAGGACGCGCTCGACCCCGGCCGCGACACGCCGCGCCGTCTCGTCGTCGAGGATCGAGCTGAACAGCGTGTAGCACAGCACCACGTTGAAGCTCTCGTCCGGGAACTCCAGGGCCGCCGCGTTGCCAACCCGGAAGTCGATGAGGGGGAATGCCTGCCGCGCGTGGTCGACCCGCTCGGGCACCAGGTCCACGCCGATCATGTCGGCCGGCCTCGCCCCGAGCGCCTCCATGCGTGCGAGCTCATGTCCGAACCCGCAGCCGACGTCGAGCACCCGCCGGCCGCCGAGAGGCGCCATGCCGAACTCGGCCAGGAGGGCGTCGACGGTGCGGTCGCGCTCGGCGACGATGGCCTGGTTGCCCGGGTTCGCGCTCGCGTGGCGAGCCACGTGGGATGGCGAGGACCGGTAGCGCCCGTACACGCGTTCGATGCGTTCGGCCTCGCCGTCCGGGTCCCAATGGGGGTCCGACACGCAGGGGAAGGCTACTCCACCGGGCCTCGCCGCCGGAACGGCCCCGAGGTGCCGGTCAACGCCTGTCCACGAGCGCAAAAAGGGCCCCGGCCGAAGCCGGGGCCCGACGCGATGGCCTGAAGTCTGCCTGACGCCTATGCGTCGTGGTAGAGGTGGAACTCCCACGGGTGCGGCCGCAGCGCGACCGGCTCCACCTCGCGCGTCCACTTGTAGTCGATCCAGGTGTCGATGAGGTCCTTCGTGAAGACGTCGCCCTTCAGCAGGAACTCGTGGTCCGCCTCGAGTGCCCGCAGCACCTCGGACAGCGAGCCCGGGACGCTGGCGATCTTGGCCTTCTCCTCGTCCTCCAGCTCGTACAGGTCCTTGTCCAGCGGCGCGGGCGGCTCGATCTTGTTTGCGATGCCGTCCAGGCCCGCCATCAGCATGGCCGCGAACGCCAGGTACGGGTTGCACGAGGCGTCGGGCGAGCGGAACTCGATCCGCTTGGACTTGGGGCTGGTCGAGTAGACCGGGATGCGCACGCAGGCGGAGCGGTTCCGCTGCGAGTACACCAGGTTGATCGGCGCCTCGTAGCCGGGCACCAGCCGCCGGTACGAGTTGGTGGTCGGTGCGCAGAACGCGAGCAGCGCCGGCGCGTGCTTCAGCAGGCCGCCGATGTACCAGCGCGCCTGCTCGCTCAGCAGCGCGTAGCCGTTCTCGTCGAAGAACAGGTTGCTGCCGTCCTTCCAGAGGCTCTGGTGGCAGTGCATGCCTGAGCCGTTGTCCTGGAAGATCGGCTTGGGCATGAACGTCGCTACGTAGCCGTGCTGCTGGCAGACGTTCTTGATCACGTACTTGTACGTCATCAGCGAGTCGGCCATCCGGGTCAGGGACGCGAAGCGCATGTCGATCTCGGCCTGGCCCGCGGTGCCCACCTCGTGGTGGTGGACCGCCACGTCGACGCCCGCCTCGATCAGCTTGAGCATGATCTCGGAGCGCAGGTCCTGCAGCTTGTCCGTCGGCGGGACGGGGAAGTAGCCCTCCTTGTACCGGGGGCGGAAGCCGAGGTTCGGCGTGGTGTTGGAGCCGGAGTTCCAGATGCCCTCGTCCGAGTCGATGTAGTAGTAGCCGCTGAACGGGTTCTGGTCGAAGCGGATGCTGTTGAAGATGTAGAACTCCGCCTCGGGGCCCCAGTAGCTGACGTCGGCGACGCCGGTCGACACCAGGTGGGCCTCGGCCTTCTGGGCGATGTGCCGGGGGTCGCGGGTGTAGCTCTGGCGCGTGATCGGGTCCACCACGTTGCAGACCAGGTACATGGTCGGCACCTGGAGCACGGGGTCGACGGTCGCGCTGTCCGGGTCCGGGATCAGGAGCATGTCGCTCTCGTTGATCGCCTGGAAGCCGCGGATGCTGGAGCCGTCGAAGCCGATGCCCTCGCTGAAGACGTCCTCCTCGAACCCGCTCAGCGGGACGCTGAAGTGCTGCCAGGTGCCGGGCAGGTCGACGAAGCGGAAGTCGACCACCTTGATGCCCGCCTGACGCGCCTTCTCCAGCACCTCCGTGGGACTGGTCCGGGCCGTCCTCTCAACCTCGATTGCCATCACGCCTCCTCTCAGGGGGTTTCGTTCTCGTAACCAGGAAGCGATCGTACCCAGCCGCCCGCGGCTACAAATACAGGCGAGAGATACCAAGCCAATCGGGGGGTTCTCGTGCGGTTCACACGTAAGCCGGCGTGGCGGGGTGGTTCGTCTCGTGCGAATCACACGAAGCACGCCGATCCCACCGGGCACTCGTCACGTGGCGGACCAGCCCGGCCCCGGCCACGATGATGGCATGGAGGGGGCGTGGCGTGCCCGCGTGCTCGCGCGGACCGCGGTCCAGCGCCGCGGCCGTCGCCACCACTACACTCCAGGCAACTTGGCCGCCGCGCTGCCGGCCGACTACCGGCTGACCGATCTCTACGACGAGATGGTGGCGTCCGACGGCCAGCCCCGGCCCGAGTACCGGCAGCTGCACGGCCTGCTGACGGCGCTCAGCGGGGCGGAGCTGGCCGAGCGGCACGACCTCGCCCAGCGCAGCTTCCGCAACCA
>DASQZW010000122.1:0-2671 GCA_035638495.1 Terriglobales bacterium | reverse complement strand
AAGCCGCTGGGCGAGGTGGTCTCCCGAGAACGCTACGGCACGCCGTACAGCTAGCCGGCTGGCCGCCCGCACCAGTGGGCCAGTGCCGCGGTGAGCGCCGAAGGCCTGCGCTCGGCATCGCTCCGCTCGGACGCCCATGCGATGTAGGCATCCGGGCGCACGAGCAGCAGCGGGCTCGCGTCATCCGAGGCAAGCACGGCGTCGACGCGGTCCGACCAGGGGCGGGCCACTCCGCTCCAGCCCCTGGCGGGCGCGACCAGCACGAACCGCTCGGTCCGCAGCGCCTCGTACAACCGCCCGTTCTCCAGCGCCACGTCGGGCGCTCGCCGTCCGGCCAGGCGGTGCGCGCCCCGGTCCGCGGGGTAGGCGACGTCGAGGCCCGCCGCCGTCCGGGCCGCGCGGGCGGCCAGCGGCTCGATCCGCACCGCGAGGCCGGCGACGCCGGATCGGGCCGCGCGGAGCGGTGCCGGTCGGAGGACGGCGAGCCGGAGCAGCATGCCGCTGGTGCGCAGCACGCTCCGCCCGACCGGGCGGCGCTCCGCGTCATAGCTGTCGAGGAGCCCGTCCGGCGCCCAGCCCTGGACCTCGGCAGCCAGCTTCCAGCCCAGGTTCGCCGCGTCCTGGAGGCCTGCGTTCATGCCGAGGCCGCCGGCCGGCGAGTGCACGTGCGCGGCGTCCCCCGCGACGAACACGCGGCCGTCGCGGTACCGCGGGACCTGGCGCTCGTCGCTGTGGAACCGCGACAGCCAGCGCGCGTCGTGCATCCCGTAGTCCGTCGCCCGCGTTCGGCGGACGACGTCGCGAACCTCGTCCATGGTCACCGGCGCGTCGTCCGGCAGCTGGCGCCGCCGGTCCCACGCGATGACCCGATACCAGCCGTCCCCGAACGGCACCAGGAACGAGAGGCCCTCGCCGTTGCTGCTGATCGACAGCGCGTCCGGCTCCTCCTCCAGCCGGACGTCCGCGAGCATGACCGAGCGCAGCACGGAGTGACCGGGAAACGGCAGCCCGAGGGCCGCGCGCACGGCGCTGCGAACCCCGTCGGCTCCCACGACGTATGACGCCCGCAGCGTCTGCGTCGACCCCTTCGTGTCCCGGACCTCGACGTCGACGCCGTCCGCGTCCTGGCGCAGCCCGGTGACCTCGGCGCCCCGCACGACATCCACGCCGAGCGACGCGGCCCGGTCCTCCAGGACCTGCTCGGTGTGGTACTGCGGGACCACGAGGAGGAACGGGAACCGGCTCGGCAGGCGGGACAGGGTGACCCGCACCCGGCCGTAGACCTGGATCCCGTCGACTCGCTGTCCCCGTCCCACGAGCTCGTCGGCGACCCCGCGGGCGTCGAGGAGCTCCAGGGTGCGGGCGTTGACGGCGAACGCCCGGGTGAGGTTGGACTCCTCCGAGCGGCGTTCGAGGACGATGCACCGGATGCCGGCGCCGGCGAGCTCACCGGCGGCCATCAGCCCGACCGGACCCGCGCCGACCACGATCACGTCGCTGTTCAGTGGCATCCGCCTCCGCTAATACTCGTCGTCCCGGACGTGGACCTGCTGGCGGTTCGTCGCCCGCCAGGTTCCGGCCGGCCCCGGGACGGGGCTGGCCTGACCCGTCGCTATACTCGACCGGTGCTGCTCGGAGGGCGGGTCATCCGCAAGGTGCCTGCGGTGGCGCTGCTCTTCTGGCTCGTGAAGATCCTCACGACCGCGCAGGGCGAGGCGACGTCCGACTACCTCGTCCACACGATAGATCCGTACGTCGCCGTCGGCCTCGGCCTGGTCGGCATCACGGTGGCGCTCGCGATCCAGGTGTCCCTGCGCCGGTACGTGGCGTGGGCCTACTGGTTCGCGGTCACGATGGTGGCGGTCTTCGGGACGATGGCCGCGGACGCGGTCCACATCGAGCTCAAGATCCCGTACGCGGTGTCCGCGGCGATCTGCGCCGCCGGCCTGATCGTGATCTTCACCGTCTGGTACCTCAGCGAGCGGACCCTGTCGATACACAGCATCGTGACGCGACGCCGCGAGCTCTTCTACTGGGCGGCCGTTCTGGCGACGTTCGCGATGGGAACCGCCGTCGGCGACCTCACCGCGTACACGCTGCACCTCGGCTTCCTGAGGTCGGGCCTGATGTTCACGGCCGTCTTCGCGATCCCGTTCGTGGCCCGCCGGGCTCTCGCCCTCGGCGAGGTGATCGCGTTCTGGTTCGCCTACGTGATCACGCGGCCGCTCGGCGCCTCGTACGCGGACTGGCTCGGGGTGCCGCAGAGCCTGGGCGGGCTGGACTACGGACGGGGCACGGTCGCGATCGGGCTCACGCTCGCCATCGTCTGCCTGGTCGCCTACCTGGCCGTCACGAAGGTCGACGTGGAGCGTGACGACGAGCGGCTCACCGCGACCGGACTGACCGAGCAGCCCGCGTCGCGCTGAGACGCAGCCGGCGAGCCGCCCGGACCTGCACCGCCAGGAAGGCGGCCAGACCGACGAGGGGACTGAGGCCGATCGCCCAGCCCAGCCACTGCGGGATCGCGCCCGGCGCCGCCGCGGTCACGGGCACGACGGCGCGGCCGTGCCCGGCGGCCCCCGAGACGTCGAGTGCCAGCACCCAGGCGCCGCGGACGGGGAACGTGGCCGTGACCTCGTACCTCCCCGGCCCGCCGCCCGAGGCCGCCACC
>DASQZW010000121.1:0-14949 GCA_035638495.1 Terriglobales bacterium | reverse complement strand
CGGCGACGTTGGTCTTGACCCGGATGGCGCGCCCGTATGCGTCGTCGGACGGCCGATCGGCCCGCTTCTCGTACGCCCGCACGTAGCAGAAGGCGCAGCGGTGCTCGCAGCCCATGTATGGGTTCAGCGACCACTTGAATCCCATGCCCTTCACCGGGTTGAGGGCGCTCTTGCACGGCTGCTCGACGTACTGGACCTCGATCTGCCGGCGCTCCAGCTCTGCCACGACATCGAGTATAGAACAGATGTTCGTGCAGCTGCCTAACCGGTACGGGGCTTCACGGTCGAGGACGGGCAGAAGTCGTTCAGCACGCACTGCTCGCAGAGCGGGCGGCGTGCGATGCAGATCCGGCGGCCGTGCAGGATCAGGCGCAGTGAGAGCCCGGTCCACTCGACCGGCGGGACCATGCGCGTGACCAGCGTCTCGATCTTCTCGGGGTCGCTCGTCGCCACCAGACGAAGCCGGTTGGTCAGGCGCGTGACGTGCGTGTCCACGGCGAAGCCCGGGATGTCGAACGCGACGCCGAGGATCACGTTCGCGGTCTTGCGTCCGATCCCGGGCAGCGTCACCAGGTCCTCCATCCGCGGTGGGACCTCGCCGCCGAACCGCTCCACGATGCCCCGTGCGCACCCGATGATGGCCTCCGTCTTGGCCCGGAAGAAGCCGGTCGGCTTGATGAGCTGCTCCACGTCGGCGGGGTCGGCCGCGGCCAGGTCGGCGGGCGTGGGATAGCGGCGGAAGAGCTCCGGGGTGATCGAGTTGACCATCTTGTCCGTCGTCTGCGCCGACAGGATCGTCGCGATCGTCAGCTCGAACGCGTTGCCGTGGTCGAGCTCGGTGGCCGAGGGGTAGATCTCCGCCAGGCGCTGGACGGTCAGCAGGGCGCGCTCGCGAGCGCCCCTCGGCGAACGGGGCAGGACGAGCTTGCGCGCCTTCGGCCTGGTCCTGGCCTGCGGCTTCCTCGCCGTACGTGTCCGCGGTGTCGCCACGCTACGAGCCCAACAGCCTCCGCGCGATCGCGGCGACGCGCCCGCCCTCGGCCCGACCAGCCAGACGGGCGTTGGCGGCCTTCATGACGGCGCCGAAGTCGCGCGGCCCCTGCGGCTCGACCTCGTCGATGGCCGCGCGGACCTCGCGCTCCAGCTCAGCCTCGCTCAGGTCGGCCGGCAGGTACTGCCGGAGCACCGCGGCCTCGGCCTCCTCGCGGCGAGCCGACTCCGTTCGGCCGGCGGTCTCGTACACCCTGGCCGCCTCCTCGCGGCGCTTCACCTCCTTGCGCAGGACGCGCAGCACCAGCTCGTCGTCGGCGCCCGCGGAGCCCGGCTCCTTGGCCGCCTTGACGACCTCGGTCTTGAGCAGGCCGAGCGTCGAGAGCCGGGTTCCGTCACGCTCCTTGCGGGCCGTCACCAGGTCGCGGTCGATCTGTTCGAACAGCGGCATCAAGGCACCGATTGTGGCAGGCGGCCGCCGGGCAGTCGGCGCTCGATCCGCTCCAGCAGGGCGTCGCCCGACCAGGGCCGGCCGCCGGTCTCCTCGACGACCTCCTCGGCCTCGGGCTCCCAGCCGCGGCACCACTGTTCGCGCAGCCAGGCGCCGGCCTCGGGGACGGCCCACCAGCGCTCCCCGAACCAGTCGCGGAGCCGCTGGTCCAGCGCCGCCTCGGCCAGCCACGCACGCAGGTAGTCCGCCGAGTAGAAGGCGGCGTCGCGGTCGTACTGCCACGCGCGCGGGTCGTACCGGAAGCCCGTGCGGGCGCTGACGACGGACGAGTAGATTCGCCGCCCGCGCTGCGCGTCGAGCGGGTCCCCGGCGTACAGGTCGAGCTCCGCCGTGAACTTGCCGACGTATCGCATGAAGAGCATCAGGTCCACGCCGGCCTGGTCGGTCGCGATCCGCTCGGCCACCGCGTCGCTCACACCGGTGGCCTCGGCGATCCAGGCGGGGTCGTGGCCGACCCGCTCGAACAGAAACGACCACAGCTCGGCGTACGCCATCGAGCGGCCGACGTTGGCCAGCGGCCAGCCGATCGTCATGTCGGTGAGCCCGAAGTGGAGCGCATGGCCGGCCTCGTGAAGGAACGCCGCGTAGTCGCCGTTGCCGCCCGACGGCCGGACCAGCAGATGCACCTCCCACCCGGCCTCCGGCACCCAGACCGACGCGCGCGGGTTCTTGGAGGGGCGGTCCTCGAGGTCGATGTGAATGGACGCCACCGAGAACAGCTCGAGGCCGATGTCGTCGAACGTCCGCCGCATGACCGGCTCGAAGCGCTCCTCCGGGAACGCAGCGTCGT
Source organism: Terriglobales bacterium (assembly GCA_035638495.1). GTDB lineage: Bacteria > Chloroflexota > Dormibacteria > Dormibacterales > Dormibacteraceae > CF-161. The sequence continues at coordinate 12,658 of DASQZW010000121.1, read as the reverse complement.
ACTCAGGCAGGCCGCGGATGAACGGCTGGTGCCAGTTGGGACACTCGCCAAAGGGGTGGCCGGCCGCCTCCATGCGCGGCTCCACCCACGCCCGGTACCGGCCCGCTGCCGCATCGGCCACGCGGGCCAGCTCGTCGCGCAGTTGGCCGTAGTCCACCTCCTTCAGGGCAGACCAGAACGCGGTGGAGTCGCCGAGGCCGAAGCCGCGGATCACCTCCTGGACGGCCGCCTCGAGCTCCAGCTGGAGCTCGTCGGCCTCCGCCATGACCGCGGCCGTACCCTCGCCGAGCGCCTCGCGCCGGCGCGAGTCCGGCTCCCTGGTCGCCTCGGCCTGGGCCGAATAGAACGGAACCTGGTCGTCGCCGATCTTCGCCAGCGCGTTCGCGTAGAACGTGGACAGCCGATCCTGCTGGACGGCCGTCCGCCGCTCGATGATGCCCTGCAGCACGGCCGACCGGACGCGCCTGCGCTCCTCGCCGACCGGATCGCCGACCGCGTCGAGGGTCTCCTCGGAGTAGAGCCACGCGTACCGCTCGGCGATGCTGGCGGTGTCCTGCTCGGACTTCAGGCCGGCCCGCACCAGGCGGCCCTCGTTCTGCAGCTCGTAGGTGGAGTCCCGGAGACCCTGGACGATCTGGTCGTAGGTCATGACGACGGATGATAGCCGGGCCCGAGCGCCAGACCCTCAGCGTCGGAGGCACGCGCCACGTGGGGCAGCACCCGGGGGTCCAGCCACCGCCGCGCTTCGGCCGGGTCGCGCACGTACTCGGGGTAGACGCACAGCCGCGCGGCCAGCCGCGAGCCGGCGGCGCGGGTCGCTGCGTCGAGCAGTCGCACCTGCGGCCAGGGCGCCTCCGGGTTGACGTAGTCCATCGTGACGGGCGAGACGCCGCCCCAGTCGTTGATCCCCGCGCCTGCGAGCAGCCCGTACTCGTCCGGCGCGAGGTTGGGTGGGGCCTGCACATTCGGCCCGGGGCCGCAGGCGAGCCGCGTCACGGCGACCGCGCGCAGCAGCTCCTCCATGGTCGGCTCCGGCGCGGCCGCCATGCGCGTGCCGGGCTTGGCGCGGAAGTTCTGGACGATCAGCTCCTGGACGTGGTCGCGCCGGGCCAGCTGCGCCAGCACCGCGATCGTCTCCGCGCGCTCCGCCCGCGTCTCGCCGATGCCGATCAGCAGGCCCGTCGTGAACGGGATGCTGAGCTCGCCAGCGAGCTCGATCGTCTCCAGGCGCGCCTCCGGGCGCTTGTCCGGGCTGGCCCAGTGCGCCTCGCCCCGGCCCAGCAGGCGCGTGGTCGACTGCTCCAGCATCAGGCCCATGCTGCCGCTGGCCCGCCGCAGGGCCGCGAGCTCGTCACGCGACAGGACGCCCGGGTTCGCGTGGGGAATCATGCCGGTCTCCGCCAGGACCCGCCAGGCGACGTGCGCGAGGTACTGCACCGTCGTCTCGAAGCCCATCGCCCGGAGCTCGTCCCTCGCTACCCGGTAGCGGCGCTCCGGCTTGTCGCCGAGGGTGAACAGGGCCTCGCGGCAGCCCGCCTGCGCGGCGACGCGCGCCACCGCGAGGATCTCCTCCGCTGTCATATAGGCGCGCGCGCCCGGCCGCGGCGGCTTGGCGAAGGTGCAGTAGCCGCAGTTGTCACGGCACAGCTGCGTGAGCGGCAGGAACGCCTTGGGCGAATACGTGATGCGGTCGCCGTGGCCCTCGCGGCAGACCGCGCGGGCGGCCGCCAGGAGCGGCTCCAGCGGCCACTGCGGATCGAGCAGCCGAGCCAGGTGATCGGGATCGCGGATGCCGCTGGATGTCAGCAGGGGCCGCATCCCTACCCCCAGGCGTCCAGGATGGCCGTCGCGAGCCGGCGCGCCTCGTCCGCGCCGGGCATCACCGTGTCCGTCACCAGCACGCGGTACCCGAGCGCCTCGATCCGCGGTGCCAGGCCACGATCCAGGTCATCCAGGATGTAACCGGCCGCCAGCGTCCGGTACTCCTCGGCCACCTGCGCCGGCGTCGCCTCCTTGCCGAGCGCGACGAGCATTTCGACCGTCGGGCCCTTGAGGGCCCGGCCGGCGACGATGGGCGTGACCGCGACCGTGCGCTCACGCCGCATGGCGGGCCCCAGTAACGCGGTGATCGGGGCGATGCTGATCAGCGGGTTGGACGGACCGATCACGACCAGGTCCGCCCCCTCGACCGCAGCCATCGCCTCGGGCGCGGGCCGGGCCGTCTCGATGCCGGCGAACTCGATGGCCAGCAGGCGGGGCCGCAGCTTCTCCCGGACGAAGTACTCCTGGAACCCCAGCCAGCCGGCGTCTGTCGAGAAGCACGTCCGCACGTCGTCGTCGGCCATCGGCAGCACGCGCGTGGACAGGCCGAGCAGCCTGGCGAGCTGCAGTGCCGCCTCCGTCAGTCGTGCGCCACGCCGCAGCAGGTCCGTGCGCACGATGTGGAAGGCGAGGTCGCGATCGCCGAGCCAGAACCAGTCGGGCTGGCCCAGTCGCCGCATCTGGCCGTGGACGTTGAAGCTCTCGTCGGCGACCCCGAAGCCGGCCTGCTCGTTGAAGATGCCGGCCAGCCGGAAGAGCACGGCGTCGGTGTCGGGGCACACGCGCAGGCCCCAGAAGTCGACGTCGTCGGCGGTGTTCGTAACGACGCTCAGCTCGCCCGGGGCCAGTACGGCCTGCAGCCCGACGGCGAGCTTGGCGGCGCCGGTGCCGCCGGCCAGGAGCGTGACGCGCATGGAACGTCCATGATGCCCGGAGCGCCCGAGCGGCTGCCGCTGCCCTCTAGTCCCGGTTGAGCCAGGAGCGCTTGGGAGCAGGCTGCGGACCCGACGGCCGAGTCGGGGCCTGGCTGGCCCGTCTGCGCCGCGGGCTGCCGGGGGGCATCTCGACCGCCGGCCATTCCCGAACCCGCCGCCGTTCGAGCCCCGGCCGCTCTACCGGCACGGGCTGGACCCGCCGCTCGACCGCCGGCCACCGCTGCTGGGGGTCGTCCCACCTCCGGACGCGGCGCAGGGCGCCCTTCAGAAGCCAGATGCGGAGGCCCGTCCACATTGCGTGGAGCAGGAAGAGGGGCAGAGGCGCCACGGCAGCGAGGGCGACGGGCACCCAGGCGGGCACCGCGGCGAAATGATAGCCGGCCATCGTGATGGAGCGGGTTCCCGGGTTGTACAGGTCGTATGCGCCGACTCCCAGCAGCGCGACGATCACCGCGACCGCGAAAAGTACCATCCCCTGGCCCCCCTCCTATCCAGTTGCAACGCTCGAGCGGCGCCGACTACCCGGAACCGGACGCCGGCTCAGGTCTCGATCGCCGGCCGGTACTCGCCCGTGTCGACGCCGAACGTCCAGGCGACCGCCTCGCGCGCGCTGCGCACGTCCGGCGGCACCCGCAGCAGGTAGCGGCGGAAGGCCGCATCCGGGCCCCGAGTGGCGTCGCTCACCTCGACGCAGACCAGCGGCTCGTCCTCGGCGAGGTCGAGCCGCCACAGGGTTCCGGTCTCGTCCTCCGTCACGCGGCGGGCCCCGCCGTCGCGCACGAGACGCTCGGGCCCGATCCGCTCGATCATGATGCGGCGCACCTCGACGTCGGGCTCGGCCAGCACGTCGTGCGCGGGAACGGTCTCGGGATTCTCGATCACGGCACGAGGCACCCTGATGCCGTGCCAGGCCCAAAGCGCCCACCCATCGGGATAGGTGAGCGCGGGTCCGCGCGCGGCGTGGAGGCGCCCCTGCTCGTCCAGGTGGATCTCCTGGGGCCGCTCGCTGAGCACCACCGCCCCGCGCGCCGGCCACCACCACCAGCCCGCCGAACGGGTCAGCTCCATCAGCCCGTCCAGCCGCTCGACCGCCTCGACGCCGCACGCTCTGCCGAAGAAGTCGTACGCCGCCAGCCAGTCCGGCGTGGCCCGATCACCGGCAGGCGCGTGCAGGGCATCCTGGATTGCGACCAGCCGGTACAGGTCGCGGACGACCGACCACGCGCGGACCCACGGCCACCGCCGTGCGTAGCGATCCTCGACGTGCGCCCGCAGCCGGTCCCAGGCGCGCGACTGGATCTCGCCGACGATCGGCATCCATACGTGGCGGAGCACGTGCCAGCGGACGTCGCCCTGGACCTCCCGCCGCACCTGGTCGGCGACCCGGTGGCCGATCGCGCCCTGCACGATGCGGCCGATGCGCGCGGGCAGCCGCCGGGCGACGTGGTCGCGGACGGCCCGTGAGTCGAGCATCGTGCCGGCCAGGTAGGTGGTCAGGCTGTCGCCCGGGACGGGCGTCAGCCGCGCCCAGGCCCGACCCCACGGTTCCTCACCGGGCCGGCCGACCAGGTCCAGGTATGCGGCGCGGAGCGCGGCGCTGAGCCACCGACGGGACGCGGACGGCTCCGCGCGCGTCGTGGTCACTGCGAGGTGCATCGTGCCCAGCACTCCTTCGAGCGGCGAGCGCACCCAGAGGAACAGCGCGGGTGCGGGCAGGCCGGCCGCCACGTAGGCGGCACGCATGCCCCGCTCCGCCCTCAGCCGGTCGGCGGGGCCGGTGGCGAGGCCCAGATCCCGCCATTCGTCGCGGACGGGGGCGAGCTGCGCCTCCTGCCAGGGCGTGAGCCGGTCGAGCCGACCGCCCATGGTCTAATCGAGGAGGACCCTCAAGCGATCGATCGCCCCGGGCGCGTACTCGCGCTGGCGGACCACGCGGTAGACGCCGGGCTGGAGCGTGATCGGCGCATGCTCCTGGTGCTCGAGCGGGGTGGGCGCCATGATCCTGAGGAACACTCCCTCGGCCGCGTCGACCAGCTCGCCGTCACCGACGGCGATGCTGTGGTGGTGCCCGGTGGCCTCGCCGCGCGCCAGCACCAGGCGCCCGTCGTCGGCGTCGACCGGACGGCCGTGTGGCATCTCCGTCACCGGGACGAGCAGTACGTCACCCTGCCGGAACATCGGCTTACCTCCTCCAACCGTTCAGGGGCCAACCCGCAGCGTACCGCAGGTTCGGGCCGCACGCCGTCCGGGAAACTTGCGTCAGCACCACTATGGCATAGGGTATAGTTGGTCAAATGCAGCTCAACCTCCACGTGCCCAAGGACCGCGAGCGGCTGATCGGGCGGCTCGAGGTCGCGGCGCGGCGCCTCGGCAGGCCGAAGAACCAGGTGGTGCTCGATGCCATCGAGCGGTACCTCGAGGAGCAAGGGGGCGGGCCGCAGCGGCCGGCCGGCGGTCTGCGCCTCCCGGTCCTCCGCCTGGGCGTCAAGCCGTTTCGCCGCGCGGACATCTACGACGAGGAGGAGGACTCGTGATCCTGCTCGACACCAACATCCTCGTGTACGCCCTGGATGACCGCGCCGCGCAGCACTCGGAGTGCCTCGCGGTCATCCAGCACACCGCGAGGGGTGCGATGCCGGGGGTGCTCGTGCCTCAGGTGCTGATCGAGTGCTACTCCGTGATCACCTCTCCACGTCGCAGCGCGCACCCGACCGTCCCCGACCAGGCATGGGGGATCGTGCGGTCGCTCTCCGGGGCGATCGAGGTCAAGCCTGTCCCCGAGTCGCTCCTGGACGATCTCGATCCCCTGCTGGTCCGGCATCCGCGCCGTGGCCAGGATGTCTACGACCTGGCGCTCGTCGCCCAGATGCGGAGCCACGGCATCCGGACGATCTGCACCTGCAACGCGCGGGACTTCGATATCGCCGGCATCCGGGCCATCGAGCCGGCGCAGGCGCTGGCCGTCTACGCCTGATCCGGCGGCGTCAGACCGCCAGCCGGCGCAGCTCCTCCAGGTCCGCCGGCTCGTCCAGGTCGAGTGCCAGCCGCGGCGACTCGTGCAGTGCGAACGGGACGCCGCGCGACGCCGCGTCGCGCTCGAACTTCCCCAACGAGTCGTCGCCGAAGTGGAGGTCGATGACGTCCGGCGGACTCAGGGCGAGGGCGTTCGTCCCGCCCCGGCCCGTCGCCGGCGCCGCGAGCACGCCGGGGCTGCCGAGGCGCCGGGCCGCGGAGAGCATCGTGGCGATCGCTCGACGGGTCACGAGCGGCAGGTCGCTCGACAGCAGCAGCACCGAACGCGCGCCCTTCGATGTGGCGTGCGCGATCCCCAGCCGCGCCGCCGGGTTCTGACCCGCCGGGTTCGCCTCCAGCAGCACCTCGGCGCTGGCTGTCCGCGCCAGCTCCGCAGCATCGTGGCTGCCGCAGACGGCGAGGACGTGGTCGCCGGCGCGCGCGGCCACCAGCGCCAGGCGTGCGTTCTCGCGGGCCAGCTCGCGGCGCTGGCCGGGGTCGAGCGCCGGTCGCAGGCGCTGCTTTGCCTGGTCGAAGTCCTTCACCAGGACGACGACCCACACGCCTGCCGCCCTCACCCCCAGCGCTCGCGGAGGCGGGGCAGCACCTGCTCGGCGTACAGGCGGAGGAACGCCGCCTGGTCGTCGCCGGGGTGGTGGAAGACGAGGTGCGTGAAGCCGAGCTCCACGTACGGCGCGATCTGCTCCACGTGCTCCTCCGGGTCGTTCGAGACCAGCCAGCGGCGCTCGGGATGCTGGACGCCGCGGGCGAGCTCCTCGATGTCCCTGGGGTTCTGTACGCCCACCTTCTCCTCGGCCGGCAGGGCCAGCGCGGCCCAGATCCGGGTATCGGCGAGCGCGCGTGCGCGGTCGGTGTCGTACGAGACCTTGACCTCGATCATCTTCTCGATCGCGTCGTAGGCCCTCCCCGCCGCCAGGGCTCCCTCGCGGACGGCCGGCAGCAGCTTGTCCCGGTAGAGCTCCATCCCCTTCCCCGAGGTGCAGATGAAACCCTCGGCCTGGCGGCCGGCGAACTTGGCTGCCACCTCACCGGTGGCGGCCACGTAGATCGGGACCGGCTGCTCCGGGCGGTCGTACACCGTCGCGCCCCTGACCTGGTAGTACTCGCCGTCGTACACGACGAACTCCTCCGTCCAGAGGCACCGCATCAATTTGACCGCCTCGCTGAGCCGGCGGAAGCGCTCGCGCGAGTCGGGCCAGTCGATGCCGATCACCGGCGTCTCGTTCATCGCCTCGCCGGTACCCAGGCCGAGGACGATGCGGCCCGGGTACATCACGCCGAGCGTGGCGAACGCCTGGGCGACGACCGACGGATGGTAGCGGAACGTCGGCGTGAGCACGCTGGTGCCGAGCGTCATCCGCCTCGTCCGCTCACCCGCCGCCGCCAGCCAGGCGATCGAGAACGGCGAGTGGCCGTCGGTGTGTCGCCAGGGCTGGAAGTGGTCGCTGATCCAGGCGCTCTCGAATCCGAGCTCCTCCGCAAGCACCGCGAAGTCCAGGAGCTGGCGCGGGCCGAACTGCTCCGCGGACGCCTTCCATCCGAGCTTGAGCTTGTGCGTCATCGTCTCCGAGCAAAGTACCGCCGGTAGCTGAACGCGATTCCCGCCAGTGCAGCCACCACGACCACCACCAGCAGAGCCACCAGGCTCCCGCCGCTGAACGTCGCGATGCCGTACGCCGTCATCGCCCCGACGACCACCAGGCCGGACAGGATCATCAGGACGAGCACCACGGCGCGGTGGAGCTTCATCGCCGGGGGAGGCGTGTCCGGTAGAACTCGTCCCGGCTCTGGTAGCGCTGCCAGTCTGGGTACGGCCCGGAGGGCTGGTCCAGGTCCTCCTCGGTCCAGCCGTCGATGGTCGCCAGCGCCTGCCGCAGGAGCGCCTCGAGGTCGTCCAGCGACCGGTCACGCGTGAAGGTGCCCACGTCCTCCTCGCGGGAGCGCCGCGTCGTGGAGTCGTAGTCGTCGACCCACCAGGAGGCCGACACCGCGTACTCCTCCGGCCGCTCCTCACGCCACGCCACGTCGACGACCGCCTCGCCGCCCGCAGCCCTGACGAAGTCGAGGCGCCAGACCGGGTCGTCGCGGAAGAACTCGTGCAGCTTCACGCCCTCCGCCTGGGCAACGCGACGCAGCGCGGGCGCGACCACTTCGAAGGCGGCGTCCATCTGTCCGAGCTTGTCCCAGGAGGTCCCCGCCATTGCCCCTACGATACTCGGGCGATGCAGGTCATCCGGGTCGGCGCCGTGCCATCGACGCAGGACGTGGCGCGCCGGCATCCGATCGGCACGGTGGTCGTCGCGGAGCATCAGACGGCCGGACGGGGCCGGCTGGGCCGGCGCTGGGAGGCGCCGCCCGGCAGCGCGTTGCTGGCGTCGTGGGTGTTGCCGTTCCACGAGCTGGCGCCGCTGGCCGCGGGGGTCGCCTCAGCGCGAGCGTGTGGCGACGCCGTCCGCCTGAAGTGGCCGAACGACCTGCTGCTCGACGGCCGCAAGCTGGGCGGCATCCTGGTCGAGCGGACCGGCGACCGGTGCATCGTGGGCACGGGCATCAACCTGCAGTGGGCGCCGCCCGGCGGCGCCGTCCTGGGCGTGGACCGCGAGGAGCTGATCACGCGGATGGGACCGGAGCTGAACCGGTGGTTCGCGGCGGCGCCGGCGACGATCCTGGAGACGTGGCGGGAGCGCGCAGACACGCTGGGTCGCCGGGTGCGGGTGGAGCTGTCGGGCGAGACGGTCGAGGGCGTGGCCGAGGACATCGGCGCGGACGGGACGCTCATCGTCGACGGCCGCGTTTTCGCGGCGGGCGACGTGGTCCATCTCCGGCCGGCGGGGAGTTCCCCGGAGTAGCTGGGCGGGCATCTTTCTGCACATCGGTCCAGATGTGCGATTCCCAGGCGTCCGGAGTCGCACATCGGTCCAGATGTGCGCATCCGAGCTCGAGCGCTTCAGCCGCCGGCGGCCAGGCGGGCGATCTCGGGCAGCGCCTCCCCCGAGCGACCGCGCACGACCACCGTCGCCGCGACGTCCATCGGCGTCGGCTCGTCGTTGACGATCACCACGGGCACGTTGCGCGCGGCCGCCACCTCCGGGACGTCCGCCGCCGGGTACACCTGCAGCGAGCTCCCCACCACCAGCATCAGGTCGCACTCGCGGGCCATTCGGAACGCGTCCATCATGGCCGCCGACGGCAGCGCCTCCCCGAAGAAGACCACGTCAGGCTTGACGTGCATGCCGCCGCAGACCAGGCAGCGCGGCGGCAGCTCGCGATCCAGCCGGGCCTGGACGTCTGCCCGCGGCTCCGTCGCCCCGCAGTCCAGGCACCGGACCGTACGGCCGTTGCCGTGCAGCTCGACCAGCCGTCGGGTGCCGGCCTCTCGGTGCAGACCGTCCGTGTTCTGCGTCACCACGCCCACCAGGTGGCCCGCCTCCTCCAGCGCGGCCAGCGCGACGTGGCCCGGGTTGGGACGCGCCTCGCGGTACATCCTCCAACCCTTGCTGGCGACGCCCCAGTACACGGCCGGGTCGCGGCGGAATCCTTCGATGGAGGCGACCCGGTACGGGTCGTACTGACGCCAGAGGCCGCCCTCGCCGCGGAACGTGCGGATCCCGCTCTCGGCGGACACCCCCGCGCCGGTGAACGCCACGCCGCGCCGCGCGGCGGCCACCAGCTCGGCGGCGCGCGCCAGATCGCCGGAGGGGGTCGGAATGTCCGCGGACACTACACCGGTATCTTAGGGAGGACGTGCCCCTCGCCAGGAATCAGACGTTGCCCATCTACATCGCGGCGGGGTGCATGTTCACCGCGCTGGGGGTCCGCTCGTTTGCACTCCCGCTTCGCGTGGTCGAGCTCGGCGGCGACAAGGTGGCGGTCGGGTTGATCTTCAGCGTCGCCACGGTGACGGCGGCCGGCCTCTCGCTTCCCGCGGGCCTCATCGGAGACCGCTACGGCAAGCGCGCGCTGCTGCTGCTCTCGGTGACCGTCGGCGGGCTCTCGCAGCTCGGGCTGGGCATCGCGCAGTCGGTGCCGCTGCTCATCCTGTGGCAGGCGCTGGCCGGAGTGGGCATCGCCGGTGCGCAGGCAGCGCTCATGTCGACGCTGGTGGACGTGGTGCCCAGCTCCACGGTGGGCCGGGCGCTGGGTTGGCTCACCCTCGCGTTCCAGGTCGGCCTGCTCGCCGGGCCGGCGCTGGCCGGCATGTCCCTGCACTGGATCGACCTCGGAACGGCCATCGCGATCTCGACCGTCCTGTTCGGTCTGGCCCTGGCGATGACGCTCGCGATCCCGTCGGCGCCCGGCCGGGCGGTGAGCTGGAACCTGATCGAGCCGCTGCTGGAAATCGCCCGCCGGCGCGCGTTCGCGGTCGCGGCCGTCGGCATGCTCGGCGCGACCGTCCTGTGGGGCACGGTCCAGGCCTACCTGCCCGTGTTCGGCAAGGAGCAGCTGCGCCTGTCGCCCGAGCAGATCGGCTACCTGATCGCGATCCAGGCCGTGGCGAACGGGCTGGCGCGCATCCCCGGCGGACGGATCGTCGACCGGCTCCCGCGCCGCGGCCTGCTCGTGGCGATCGGGCTCGGCGTCTACGCCGTCGCGATCGCGGTCCTGCCGCACATGCACGGCTTCTGGGCGACCACGGTGCTGCTGACGCTGTCGGTCCCGATCCTGGCCACCGTCTACATCGCGCTGAGCGTGCTGTTCAGCGGCCTGTCGACGGCCGAGACGCGCGGGATCGCGATGGGGGTCTACGGGAGCGTGCTGTACCTCGGCCTGGGTTTCGGTCCGGCCATCTTCGGCGCGATCATGGAGCACTCGGGCTACCTCGCCGGATTCACGGCGTGCGCCGTCACCGGCCTGCTCCTGGCTGCGCTGACCGCCGCGCTGCGCAGCAGCCGGGTGCGGCTGCCGAGGCCCGCGGCGGCCTAGCGACCCTGCTGGCCGGCCATGGCCTGGAGGCGGCGGATGCGCTCCTCGATTGGCGGGTGGGTCGAGAACAGGTTCGCGAACGCCTGACCCCGGAGCGGGTTCACCAGGTAGAGGTGGGCGAACGCCGGCTGGGCCGTCTGCGACGGCACCGCCTGGGTGGCCCGCTCCAGCTTCCGCAGTGCTCCCGCGAGCGCGAGCGGATCGTGGCTGACCTCCGCGCCGGTGTGGTCGGCCTCGTATTCCCGCGAGCGGGAGACCGCGAGCTGGACCAGCAGTGCGGCGATCGGTCCCAGGATCACGAACAGCAGCACGCCGATCAGGGCCAGCGGGTTCTGGTTGTCCTCGTCCTGGCCGCCGCCCCAGAACAGGCCCCACTGGCCGATCTGGGCGAGCAGCGTGATCGCGCCCGCCAGCACGGCGACCACCGTGCTGATCAGGATGTCGCGGTTCTTCACGTGCGCGAACTCGTGCGCCAGGACGCCGTACAGCTCCTCCTGGTCGAGGATCTGCAGCAGCCCCTGGTTGACGCAGATCGAGGCGTGGCTCGGGCTGCGCCCGGTCGCGAACGCGTTGGGGCTGGGATCCGGGCTCACGTACACGCGGGGCTTGGGCACCCGGTACTGCGCCGCCAGCCGGTCGGCCAGCGCGTGCAGCATCGGCGCCTCGGCGGGCGACACCTCCTGGGCCTGGGCCGCTCTGAGCGCCAGCCGGTCGCCGAAGAAGTAGGCCGCACCGTTCGTCACCAGCGCCAGTCCCAGGCCGAGGACCAGGCCGGTCCGGCCGAACAGCAGGTTGCCACCGATCACCAGGATCAGCGTCAATACGGTCATCCCGAAGAATGTCTTGACCCAGTTCATGTCGTCTCCACCGGCGATTGTTCCCAGCTGGCGAGCCAGTCACGCATCGCCTGCCGGTGGCTGGCGAACACCAGCTCCGGCACCCCCGCGCTAGGGAACGCCGTGACCTCCAGCATCTCGCTGCCCGCGATCGCGACCTCACCGGGGCGGAGGCGCGCCCGGTATCCGATGCCGACCATGCTGGGCGCGTCGCGCTTCCTGATGTGGTAGACGCCGAGGAGCCCGGTGATCTCCACGTCGGCGCCGATCTCCTCCCGGCACTCGCGTATCGCCGAGTCCGCGGGATGCTCGTCGTCGTTGACGTAGCCGCCCGGGAGGCACCACAGGCCGTATCCGGGCTCGATGCTGCGGCGACCCACGATCACGTCGCCGCGCTCGTCCTCGACGACGATGATGGTCACCACCTTGGGGTCGCGCCAGAGGATGAACGAGCAGCTCGGGCACGCCTCCAGCTCGCGGTCCTCGACGATCCGGGGCTCGAGTGGGGACCCGCAGTTCACACAGTAGTGACTCACCGAGTTCATGGTAGGAGTAGACGTGGCGGTATACTCGCAACCGCGGAAAACGGAGAACGTCCTGGAACTCGTCCACTTCGAAGAACTGCCCCTCGGTACTGAGTGGCGAACGCGGCGAAGGACCATCACCGCGGCCGACATGGCTGCCTTCGTCGGTCTGTCTGGTGATTTCAACCCGCTGTACACCGATGCGGAGCACGCGCGTGCCGGCCACTTCGGCGAGCCGGTGGTCCCGGGTGCGCTGGTTGCCGCCGTCACGGCCGGGCTGGGCGCGATCGACGTGCCGGTCCCGGCGACCGTGGGCCTGGTGGGCATGACCTGGCGCTTCCTGCGGCCCGTGCGCCCGGGCGACACGATCCAGTCCCGGTGGCGGCTGAACCGCAAGCGGCCTGTGGAGAACCCGCGCTGGGGCCTCGCGGTGTGGCAGGTCGAGGTCGAGAACCAGCGCGGCGAGCTGGTCGCCGTCGCCGACGTGACCAGGATTGTCAGCCGGCGCGAACAGCCGGTGGAGGCCGCCCGGCAGGGCAAGTCGAGCCGGCGGCGGCGCCGGCGCGGGGTGCCCGAGATCGTCCCG
>DASQZW010000120.1:0-4427 GCA_035638495.1 Terriglobales bacterium | reverse complement strand
CCGCCTCTTCCGCTGGGACCGCACGGCCGTCCAGTTCGGCTACGACGCCGAGACGGCCGCGCGGTTCGCGGCGCTCGGGACGGGCAGCGACCCGGCCCGCTGGTGGCTGTTCAAGGGCTCGATCCCGGCCGCCTGGCTGGTCGCGCTCGAGAGGAGGCCGACGTGAGCGGGTCCATCGGCGATCCGGTCGTCTACCTGCACCCGAACGGCCGCGACTACGTGGCCCTGCTCGGCGAGGACGACTGGCAGCAATGGCCGGCCGAGCAGGGCGGCTGGCAGCGGCGCGCCGCGTGTCCGGCGACGGTCGCCGACGCGTGCGAGGAGCTGGAGCCGCGCTTAGCTTCCCTGGCGCTCCGGCTCTCGGGGGTCGTGGCCGATGGCGAGTGAGTCGTTCGGCGCGATGCTCAGGCGGCTCAGGGAGGCCAGGACGATGGTCGCGCCGATCCAGCCCGGCAACCCGTCCAGCCGGCTGGTAGAGCGGGTGCTGTCGCAGAACGAGCTGGCGCACCGGGCGGGCGTCACGGCCGGCGCCGTCCACCGGCTGGAGGACGGTGCGCACCGCCCGACCGCCGAGACCGCCAGGCTGCTGGCCGAGGCGCTGGAGCTCGCGGAGGCCGACGCCTGCCGGCTGCTGGTATCTGCCGGCTTCTGGCCGTGGCCCGACGACCCGGAGCGCACCGAGCGGGCGCTCGCGGCGGGAGGGCAGGCACCATGACATCCGCACCGTGGGCCAACCGGATCACGCGGCACGCCGAGGTCGACCCGGCCACGCTGGCCGCCAACCCGTCCAATTGGCGCCGCCACCCGAAGTCGCAGGCCGACGCGCTCTCCGGCGTGCTCCGCTCGGTCGGCGTCGTCGCCACCGTGCTGGTCAACGAGCGCTCCGGGCGGCTGGTCGACGGCCACCTGCGCGTGCAGCTCGCGGTCCAGCGCGGCGAGCCGACCGTGCCGGTGACGTACGTCGACCTGTCCGACGACGAGGAGCGGCTGGTCTTAGCCACGCTGGACCCCTTGGCGGCGATGGCCGAGGCCGACGACGACGCGCTCCGTGCGCTGCTCGCGTCGGTCGCCAGTGACGACGACGACGTCCGGCGGCTGGTCTCGTTCCTGGCCGGCGACGGCGCCGCGTCTGCCGTCGAGCCGCCGGACGAGTTTCCGGCCTACGGCGACGACATCGCGACGGATTTCCGCTGTCCGTCGTGCGGGTACGAGTGGTCCGGGCAGACGTCGTGATCGGCATCGGGACGAACGCTAAGTACGTGCGACTATGGCAATCACCCGATCTGCCATCTCCGACGATCATGACCACGCCCGATCGGGAAGGGGGGTCAGGCTGGGTGACCTACTACGAAAGTGACAACCCGAACGGGTTCCGGACCGGCCAGCGGTTCTCGGTCGACGAGCCGGCCCTGACCGTTATGGCCGACGGTCTGGGTGGTGACTCACTCGGGCACTGGCACCTGGTCCCGAGTGAGTCACCACCCAGACCGTCGGTCGCTTCCGAGAAACCGCCGTATCAGGTGCCGAGCATGGCCGAGATCACGGCGCTGCCGTGGAACGGCTACATGGTCGCGTCGACGTTCTCGGGCTGCGGTGGCTCCTGTCTCGGCTACCGGATGGCCGGCTTCCGGGTGCTCTGGGCATCCGAGCTGGTGCCGATCGCGGCCGAGTCGTACCGGGCGAATGCGCCCGACAGCTTCCTGGATAGCAGGGACATTCGTGCCGTCACGGCTGATGAGATCATGGCGGCGACCGGCCTCACCGTCGGCGAGCTCGACTTGCTCGACGGCTCGCCGCCGTGTCAGCCATTCTCGACGGCCGGCAAGCGTCACAAGAGCTGGGGCACCATCCGCGACTACGGCGATCACAAGCAGCGGGCAGACGACCTGTTTTTCGAGTACGTGCGCCTGGTCGACGGGCTGCGTCCGCGCGTGTTCGTCGCCGAGAACGTCTCGGGACTGGTCAAGGGCGTCTCAAAGGGGTATTTCAAGCGCATCCTGGCCCGGCTCAAGGCGTGCGGCTATCGCGTCGAGGCGCGCCTGCTCGACGCGCAATGGCTCGGCGTCCCCCAGGCGCGGCAACGGATCATCATCCAGGGCGTCCGCGACGACCTCGGGCTCGACCCGGCCTTCCCGTCACCGCTCAAGTACCGCTATTCCGTCCGCGACGCGCTGCCGTGGCTTGGCTCGGCGTCGGCGCGCGTCGGTTCGCACTTCGAAGCCGTGGAGCTCGATCCGCGCCGACCGTCGGAGACAGTCGGCGCGGCCGGCGAGATGATGCGGATGGAGCTCGTGGAAGGGAACGGCGCAGCGCGTCCCGCGCTGCGCCGTCGTCTCTCGCTCGACGATCCCTCCGTCACGGTGTTGTCAGGGGGGAGCCGTGATCGGACCGATCAGTTCTGGGTTGAGCAGCGCGTCGTCCACGACACGGGCGGCCAGTGGGGCAGGGGTGACGTGACCGACCGGCCAGCGCCGACTGAGAGCATCGGACGAGGATCGCAGAACGCCTCGCACTTTCAGGTTCAGACGATCGCGCCATCGCGGCTGCCGGCTTTCGATGGTCAGCCCGTAGACGGGCTGACCATCGTCGACCCCGAGAGGCCGGCGCCGACCGTCACGTCGGCCAGTTCCGGCAATGACATCGCGCCTCCCGTCGAGCGGCGAAAATTCACCATCGCCGAGGTCAAGCGGCTCTGCGCCTTCCCGGACGACTTCGTCCTCGTGGGCTCATACAGCGAGCAGTGGGCGCGCCTCGGCAACGCCGTGCCACCGGTCATGATGCAGCATATCGCGGCGGCGATCGGGGACCGCGTGCTCGGGAGGGCAGGTCACTGATGGCCCGCCCGACGAAGCTCACGCCGGCCGTCGAGAAGCTGATCCTCGACGCGCTGCGGGCCGGCGCCACCCGGACCGCCGCGTTCGAGGCGGCCGGCGTCGAGCGCACGCAGATCTCCCGCTGGCTGCGGCGTTTCGCAACGTTTCGCAACGCCGTCACAGAAGCCGAGGCGAATGCCGAATTGCGCGCCGTCATCACGGTGCGCCAGGCGATCGTCGGCGGCGGCTGGCGCGCGGCCGCCTGGTGGCTGGAGCACCGCCGCCGCGACGAGTGGGGCGCCACGCACCGCGTCGAGATCGTCCACGCCGTCCGCGACCTGGCGCGCGCCGTCGGTGTCGACGAGGACGCCGCCATCCTCGAGGCCGAGGCCATCCTGAAGGAGCTGCGCGGTGGCCGTGCTTGACGCGAGCCCGGCCGAGTCGGCCGTCCTGCTGGCCGAGCTCCGGCAACGCTGGGCCGCCCGCCGGCTCGACGTGCCGGCGCCGCGCCCGCTCCGCCCGGCCCAGCGCACGCCCGATGGCGACTGGCGGACCTGGCTGATCCTGGCCGGTCGCGGCTGGGGCAAGACGCTGACCGGCGCCTCCGACGTCGCCGCCTATGGGCTGGCCCACCCGGGCGCCCGTGTCGCCGTCGTCGGGCGGACGTTCGCCGACGCCCGCGATACCTGCGTCGAGGGCGAGACCGGGCTGTTGTCGGTCCTGCCGGGCTCGGCCGTCGCGGCCTGGAATCGCTCGCTCGGGCAGCTCATGCTGGCCAATGGTGCGCGCTACCACTGCTTCTCGGCCGACCAGCCCGACCGTTTGAGAGGGCCGCAGCACCATCGCGCCTGGTGCGACGAGCTCGCCGCCTGGGCCTACCCGGACGCCTGGGACCAGCTGATGTTCGGGCTGCGGCTCGGCGCGGACCCGAGGGTGGTCGTGACGACCACGCCGCGCCCGTCCAGGCTGGTGCGGACGCTCACCGAGGCGCCGACCACGCACCTGACGCGCGGGACGACGTACGAGAACGTCGACAACCTGCCGGCCGCGTTCATGGACCAGATCGTGGCGCGCTACGAAGGGACGCGGCTGGCGCGGCAGGAGATCCTGGGCGAGATCGTGCTCGACGTGCCGGGCGCGCTCTGGACCTGGGCCATGCTCGAAGACCGCCGCCCGCCGCCGGCCGACCCGGTCCGCTGCGTGGTGGCCGTGGACCCGGCCGTCTCGTCATCCGAAGAGTCCGACGAGACCGGCATCCTGGTGTGCGCGCTCGGCGCCGACGGCCGGGGCTACGTCCTGGCCGACCGCTCCTGCCGGCTGTCGCCGGACGGCTGGGCCCGCCGCGTCGTCCAGGCGTTCGACGACTTCGAGGCCGACCTGGTAGTGGCCGAGGTCAACAACGGCGGCGACCTGGTGAGCTCAGTGCTGCGCACCGTCCGCCCCGGCATTCCGTTCAAGGCGGTGCACGCATCGCGCGGCAAGGTGATCCGCGCGCAGCCGGTCGCGGCGCTGTACGAGCAGGGCAGAGTCTCGCACTGCGACGTGTTCGCCGAGTTGGAGGAGCAGCTGACCACCTGGACGCCCGAGAGCGGCACCAGCCCGGATAGACTGGAT
>DASQZW010000119.1:0-9969 GCA_035638495.1 Terriglobales bacterium | reverse complement strand
CGAGCTTGGCGGCCCACTCTGGCAGGCGCCCAACCCCAGCAGAACGACGATCAGCGGCATCCAGGTGCCGCGCTGCTGCCTCATTGCTCGGTGTCCCCGCTCACAGCGTATTGTGCCAAGACAGACAAAACGCGGACAATGTGTGTCAACTTCGGCTGACTACGAGGCGGTAGCAGCTCAGCGCAGGGTGTCGAGGGCCCCTCGCAGACGGCGCCACTCCGCCTGCGCCGCCTCCACCGTGACCTCCTCGAAGCTCAGGTGTGCGCCGGGCAGCAGCTGCGCAGCCAGCGGCAGCGCGCACCTCGCCACGCCGGCCACCACCGGGTAGCCCCCGGCCGTCTGGTGGTCCGCCATCAGGAGAATCGGCTGACCCGCCGGCGGGACCTGCACGCAGCCCATCGCCAGCCCGAACGAGACCAGCTCCTCCGCCTTCACCTGCAGCGTCTCGCCCTCCAGGCGGTACCCCATCCGGTCCGCGTCCCGGCTGACCGTCCACCGCTCCCGGAAGAAGGCGCGGCGCGACGGCGGCGACAGCAGCCGCACGTGGGGACCCGCCACCGCCGCGAGCGACGGCGACAGCTCGTAGGTCGGGCGCTGACCCACGGGCAGGCACCGGCCCGCCACCGCCGGCCGCGGCTCCGGGCCGGCCAGAGTCAGCTCCTCGCCCGCGTGCAGCGTCCGGCCATGGACGCCGCCCCTGCCGACCAGCAGGTACGTCGACGCGGATCCCAGCCAGCGTTCCGCGTCCAGGCCGCCCGCCACCGCGATGTACACGCGGGCACCCCACCGCCTGCCCGTGAAGCCGAGCCGGTCGCCTTCCATCAGGAAGATGCCGGTCCAGTCGGGCGCCGGGACCCCGTTGAGCGTCAGGCCGAAGTCGGCCCCCGTCACGGCGACCAGGCAGCTTCGCAGGGCCACCACCGTCGGGCCCGACAGCGAGCACTCCAGCGCCGCCGCCCCTTCCGGGTTGCCGGCGAGCCGGTTGGCGGCCGCCAGCGCGAAGCGGTCCATCGCTCCCCCCGGCGGCACCCCGGCTGCCCGCCGGCCCGGGCGGCCCAGGTCCTGGATCGTTGTGAACATGCCCGGTTCCTCGATTCGGAGCACAGGGCCGGACGTCACGACGGCCCTCCGTCCGGGCCCACAGCCGCGAAGAACTTCACGCGGTCGCCCGTCCGCAGCAGAGACGGCGGGTCGGACTGGGGCAGGAACAACCGCAGCGACGTCCTGCCGATCAGGTGCCAGCCCCCCGGAGTCGGCAGCGGGTACACACCCGTCTGCGACCCGGCCATCGCCACGGAGCCGGGCGGCACGTGGGTACGTGGAACCCGACGGCGCGGCAGGCGAAGCTGCTCCGGCAGCGGGCCCAGGTAGGCCCAGCCAGGGGTGAATCCGATCATGAAGCACCGGTAGGTCGGCTCGGTGTGGAGGCGAACCAGGGTCTCGACGCTCAAGCCCAGCTCGGCAGCGGAGGCCTCGAGGTCGGGGCCGTCGTACACGACAGGGATGCGGTGCAGCCGGCCGTGCGGCGCGGGCGGCGGCTTCGCCTCCAGCAGCCGCTGGATCACGCCGACGAGCCCTCGATACGTCACCTGCTCGGGGTCGTAGTGGACCGCCACGCTCGCATAGCCCGGCACCGCCTCGCGCACGTCGCGGCGCTTCTGGAGCGCGGCCGCCAGCGCCAGCGCGCGGGTGTTCAGCGCCGTGTCCACGCGCCGGCCCAGCTCGACCAGCAGCGCGGCGTCACCCAGCGGTTCGATGTGGAGCGAGCGCGGAGCAGGCATGGGCAGACACAAGGATGGCGTAGAACGCACCCGGCACGACGCCCACGCCGGCCACGGCGAGTCCCACCGCCGCCAGTCCCCACGACGTCGTGATCCCGACCAGCACCAGGTTCCACACCGCGTACCGTTCGCGGACGCAGGTCAGCACCAGCGGGAGCCGCGCGAGATCGGCGGGCCGGCCGGTCACCGCGAAGCTGGCCAGCGTCGGCGGCACCACCACGAGCATGAGCACGCCCCAGGGCAGGGCGACCGCGGTCACGACCACGATCCAGGCCAGACCCGAGTCCAGGAGGGCGTCGCCGGTCGGATGCCAGATCCGCGTGAGCTGAGCGCCGAGCAGCCAGGCGAGCAGCGCGAACGGCGCCGTCACGGCGGCCGCCTGGGCGCCGGCCAGTACGCCGTCGCCGAAGAGCGCGGGACGGATGCGCCACCGCGGAGGCGGAGCCGCAGGATCGCGGGCGGCGGTCCGGGCGCAGGCGACGGCGTAGCCGAACACGGCCGGAAACGTCAACGGCAGCAGCGCGACCAGCCCCATCCCGACCAGCCAGCGGGCCACCCGACCGCTTCCCCGGAAGGGATAGAGGAATGAGCCGACGACGTGACGTTCCACTCCAGTTCAGGGAACGTCCCGCAGCTCGCCCACCAGGTACAGCGACCCGGTCACGAGGACCCAGCCATCGGGTCCCGCCAGCTCGCGCGCGCGACTCAGCGCCTGGCGCGGATGCGCGCACTGCTCTGACGCCCCGCCCCAGGCCGCCGCCAGCGCGCTCGGGCGCATGGCTCGCGCACCCGCGCTGGGCGCCGCGGTGAACACCACGCGCTGCGGCTCGAGGCGGCGGAGCTGGTCGAACACGAGCGTCAGGTCCTTGTCGGCCATCGCCCCGAAGACCACGACCACCGGCTCGGCGTCCAGCAGCCGGCGAAGGCTGCGCACGAGCTGGCGCATCCCGTCCTGGTTGTGCGCACCGTCGAGCACGAGGCGCTCCTCGACCCGCTCCAGCCGCGCCGGCCATCGCGCCTCGGCGACGCCGAGCGCCACCGACTCGGGCGTGGCGTCGCCCAGCGCGTGCGCCGCCGCGACGGCGAGGGCCGCATTGCCCGGCTGAAAGGAGCCCACCAGGCGGGTGCGCAGGCCCTGGTGGGCGAACCCCGGACCGCTCACGTCGAGCTCGCTGCCCTCCCAGCCCCGCCATCGCGACCGGACGACGATCTCGCGGCCCAGCCTCCACACGTCGGCGGCACCCACGGCCTCCGCGGCGCGCTCGACCACGTCGAGAGCGGCGCCCGTCGCGCCCGTCACGACCACGTTGCCGGGCTTGATGATCCCCGCCTTCTCGCCCGCGATCTGCCGGACCGTCGCGCCCAGGTGCTTCCGGTGGTCGAAGGTCACGTTGGTCACGATCGCCACCCCGAGATCGAGGACGTTCGTCGAGTCCAGGCGGCCGCCCATCCCGACCTCGATCACCAGCCGGTCGGCGCGCGGCGCCAGCCACGAGATGGCCAGCGCGATCAGGACCTCGAACTCGGTGGGCTCGCCGAGCCGCGCGATCACCGGCTCCAGGCGCGGCCGCAGCTCCGTGACCGCCTGGGCGAACGTCACCTCCGAGATGGGCGCGCCGTCGAGCTGCACGCGCTCCAGGTACGACGAGAGGTGCGGCGACGGCGTCATCCCGGTGTGCAGGCCGCGGGCCCGCAGGATCGACTCCAGGAACGCCGACGTCGAGCCCTTGCCGTTGGTGCCGGCGATCAGCGCGCCCCGGCGGCCGAGCTCGGGGTGGCCCAGCTCGTCCAGGATCGCACGCATGCGCTCCAGGCCGAGCTTCATGCCGAAACGGCCCAGCCCGGTGAGGTAGGCAAGGGCCTGGTCGTAGGTCAGCCCGGTCTGCGCGCGTCCTCCGCCTGACACGTGTTGGCCAACAGCATGGCGCGCGTGAGGGGTCCGACGCCGCCCGGGACCGGCGTCATCCAGCCCGCGACCTCCGCGGCGGCCGGGTCGACGTCGCCGCCGAGCCGTCCGTCAGCCTGCACATTCTGGCCAACGTCGATCACCACCGCGCCCGGCTTCACCCAGCCCGCCTGGACGAACCACAGCCGGCCGATCGCCACCACGAGCACGTCCGCCTCACGGCAGATGTCCGGCAGGCCGATCGTCCGGGAGTGGCAGATCGTCACCGTCGCGTTGCGGCCGAGCAGCAGCAGCGCCACCGGTTTGCCGACGAGGTTGCTGCGTCCCACCACCACGGCACGGCGGCCCTCGAGCTCGATGCCGTAGTCGTCCAGCATCCGCATGATGCCGGCCGGCGTGCACGCCACGATGCCCCGCTGGCCGAGCAGCAGGCGGCCCGCGTTCACCGGGTGGAACCCGTCGACGTCTTTGACCGGGTCGACCGCCTCCACGACCGGAACCACCTCGACCTGAGGCGGGAACGGCTGCTGGACCAGCACGCCGCTGACGTTCGGGTCGCGATTGAGAGAACCGACCAGCGCGACCACGTCGGCCGTGGTCGCCGTCGCCGGCAGCCGGTGGTCGGAGGAGGTGATGCCGACCCGCTCGGCGTCGCGGCGCTTGCCCCGCACGTAGATCTCCGACGCCGGGTTGTCGCCCACCAGGACGACCGCCAGGTGCGGCGGGGGCAGCCCTGCCTCAGTCCGGGCGCGCACGCGCTCCGCCACCGAGGCCAGGACACGCGAGGCCACCTCCTTCCCGTCGAGTCGCACCGCTGTCACGACAGGCCCAGCTCCCTCCGGGCGGCCTCGGCCGCCCGCCGCATCACGGCGGCCAGGTCGCCGCCCAGCCGCCGGCAGTCCTCGTATTCGGGCGCCACGTCGACCGGACGCCCGTCCAGCTCCTTGACCTTGACGCGGACCCGGCCGGTGCCGGTTTCCACCTCGATCACGCGCCGGCCGGCGACCAGCCGCGTGGCGGGCGACATGCGCACGCCCAGCGTCGTGCTCCGGCGCAGGACGAGCTCGGCCAGGTCGCGTGACCGCCGCGGATCGGCCAGGACCGTGAGCAGGTGCCCCGGCCGGCCCTTCTTCATGAGCGCCGGAAGGACCGACACGTCGAGTGCGCCGGCCGCCATCAAGTCCTCGGTCAGCGCGGCAAGCAGGTTCGGGGCCATGTCGTCCAGGTTCGCCTCGATCACCGTCACCGCGGCGGCCTCCGGAACCGCGCGGCCGAGCCAGAGCGCCGTCGCGTTGAACGGATCAGGCCGGGCCCCCAGTCCGTAGCCGACGCGCTCCAGCGCCATCGCCGGCCGCTCGAAGCGGGCGACCGTGGCCAGGATCGCCGCGCCGGTGGGAGTGACCAGCTCGGCCCTGCGCTCGTCCGGCTCCAGCACCGCGCCGGTACCCTCCAGGACCCGCAGCGTGCCGGGCGCCGAGTGCCGACCGCGGGGCGCGGGCAGCGGCGACGCGTGCACCGAGTCCACCTCCAGCGACTCCAGCAGCCAGAACGAGCCAACCAGGTCGACGAGTGTGTCGGCGCCGCCCAGCTCGTGCAGGTGCAGCTCCTCGGGAGGATGGCCATGCACGGCCGCCTCGGCCCGGCCCAGCCGTTCCAGCGCGTCGAGTGCCCGCTCCCGAACCCGGTCCGGCAGCGCCGCGCCCCGCACCGTGCGCGCCAGTTCGGGCAGGTTGCGCGCCGGCCCCTCGGACCACGAGACCTCCACCCGGGTGCCCCCCAGGTGGCCGCGCTCCTCGTGACGCACGTCGACCCGAACCTCGTCGCCCAGGCCGAGCGACACGACCGCGGCATCGAGCAGGGCGCGATCGGCGCCAGCGTCGAGCAGGGCGCCGAGCGTCATGTCGCCGGAGATCCCGGAGGGGCAGTCGAAGTACGCGATCCGACTCACCGGCTGCGGCTCACCTCCACGCCGACCGTCCCGGTCACCCCGTGCAGCGGCGGCCGCTTGCGAATGGTCACCGTCGCCCGCTGGACCCGATCGAGCGTCAGCAGCCGCTCGGCCGTTTGCTGTGCCAGCGTCTCGACCAGCTGTCGGGGGTCGCCCTCCAGTACCTCACGGACGAGCCCATACGCGGAGCGGTAGTCGAGCGTGTCCTCGAGCTGGTCGCTGCGGCCCGCCTCGCTCAGGTCGAGCTCCAGCGCCACGTCCACGAGGAAGTGCGTGCCGATCTCGCGTTCCGCCGAGTACACGCCGTGGTGGCCGAAGAACGACATGCCCTCGATCAGGATCCGGTCCACGGCCCCCACCCTACCCTCCCCCACGAGCCGGGAGGGAGCTGACAAAAAAGAGGGGGCGCCCATTCCGGGCGCCCCCTCTGGTCGTGCTGCCTAGGCGATCCGCACGCGGTTGGCGCGCGGCCCCTTCGGGCTCTGCTCGACGTCGAACGTCACCCGCTCGCCGCCGGTCAGCGTATCGAAGTTCAGCGACGTGTCCATGCCGGAGCGGTGGAAGAAGTACTCCTTCCCGTCCTCAGCGGCGATGAAGCCGAACCCACGATCCGACACGACCTTCTTGATGGTCCCTTGGGACATCAAAAAACTCCCCTTCTCGAACATCTGCCCGAACGCACGGGTCTGTTCGAGAAGAAAAGCTTCAGAGACCACGGCGAACACGCCCTCTTGCGGACGCTCTTGGGATTCTACCAGACCCCCGGGCACTCCAAACTCCCCAATACGCACGGCCTCATGGCAGCCGCTCGCGGGGGCCGGCCAGGGCGTCGTGGAGCAGGCTGCCCACGACCCCGCTGCCGATGCCCAGGCCGACGCCCGCGACCAGCCAGCCGGTCCAGCCCAACCAGCCGCGGGCGAGCAGGTCGAAGCCGACCAGCACGAGGACCACCGCGCTCATGAACCAGGCCAGCCTCGTCATGGGGCTGACTGCAGTCTATGTCCCGGTGCTCGGGCTGGGGCTGGGAGAGGCTCCACCGCGCCGGCCGCCGCCCAACGCGCCCGCGCCGCTGCCGATCGAGATGGTGGTGGCGGTCACGACGCCGTCCGAGCCGGTCTGCCCGACGATCGTCACCGTCTGGTTCTGCGTGAGGTCGGCCGGCGTGCCGTCGCTGGTCTTGGTGATGCGCGCCGAGGCGACGTTCACCTTTACGTCCGTGTTGCTCCGCGTGTCGTGGATCGTGATGGTGTCGCCGTTGACCGCGGTGATCGTGCCGAACGTCGCGCCGGCCCCCCCGGCCGCGCCGGCCCCGCCGCCGCCTCCGGCGAACGTACCTCCGCCACCAAGGCCGCCGCCGCCGCCACCAGTACCGGCCGACGCGTTCGGAGTCGGGCTCGCCGCGACGGTCGGATGACCCTGCCCGTACTTGGCGCCGACGTAGAAGCCGCCCAGGATGCCGATCACGACGATCAGGCCCGCGGTCAGTTGGTTCATCACTCGTACCTCAGTGCTTCGATGGGTTTCAGGATCGCGGCCCGGTTGGCGGGGTAGATGCCGAAGAAGAGGCCGATCCCCACGGACACGCCGAATGCGAGCAGCACCGAGGGGATCGAGACGACCGGCGGCGGGAACGAACTGGAGATCCTGGACGCGATGGTGCCCAGGTAGGTCGACACGCCCGCGCCGACCACGATCCCGAACAGGCCGCCGAAGCCGGACAGGAACATGGACTCGATGAGGAACTGCAGGAGGATGTCGCTGCGGCGGGCGCCGATCGCCTTGCGGATGCCGATCTCACGGGTCCGCTCCGTGACGGTCACCAGCATGATGTTCATGATCCCGATGCCGCCGACCACCAGCGAGATGGCGGCAATCGAGCCCAGCAGCAGCGTCAGGATGCCGGTGATCTGGCCCGCGGTGTTCTGGATGTCCTGCTGGGACTGCGTCTGGAAGTCCGCCTGGGTCGCGTCGCTGATGTTGTGGCGGTTGAGGAGGACCTGGGTCGCCTCGTTCTGGGCGGCCGTCACCGTGCTCGCGTCCGAGGCCTCGATGTTGATCTGGCTGATGTTCTTGCCCCGACCGCCGGACAGGTACGCCCAGGCGGTGTTGATCGGGACGACGGCGACGTTGTCCTGATTGGAGCCGGCACCGGTGCCCTTGGGGGCGAACACGCCGTCGACGCGAAACGTCTGGCGGTTGATCTTCAGCAGCTGACCGACGGCGGCGTTCGGGTCGCCTCCGAAGAGGTTGTCGACGACGGTCTGGCCGATCACGACCACCTTGGCGTCGTCGTTCACGTCCTGGCCGGTGAACATGGACCCCGCCGCGATGTCGTAATTGCGGACCGACGGGAAGTCCTGCGTCGTCCCGGTGACGGACGCCTGCCAGTTCTGGTTCTGGTAGACCATGTTCCCGAACGAGTTCGTGATGGGGATGGCCGTGACGATGTCGGGTGCCTGGGACTTGTCGTTGAGCGCGTCCACGTCGGCCTGGGTCAGCGTCTGCGCGCCGCCGAAGCCCTGGGCCACGCCGCCGACCCGCTGCGTGGCCGGGTAGACGTAGATGATGTTCGCGCCCAGGCTCTGGATCTGGCTCTGGACCTGGACGCTGGCGCCGTTGCCCACCGCGACCAGCAGGATCACGGCCGCGACGCCGATCAGGATGCCGAGCATCGTGAGGGCGGAGCGCAGCCGGTTGGCGCCGATGCCCGAGATCGCGAGCGCGAGCGCCTCGATGACCTTCATGCGCTGACCTCCACCCGCTGTTCCTGGAGGTGGTCCTCGAGGATCAGCCCGTCCTTCAGGCGGACCACACGCTTGGCGAACGCGGCGATGTCGTTCTCGTGCGTGATCAGCACGATCGTGCGGCCGTCGTCGTTCAGCTCGACGAGCAGCCGCAAGATCTCGAGGCTGGACTCGCTGTCCAGGTTGCCGGTCGGCTCGTCGGCGAGCAGAATGGCCGGCTCCGTCACGAGCGCCCTGGCGATCGCGACGCGCTGCTGCTGGCCGCCCGACAGCTCGCTCGGCTGGTGCCTGGCGCGGTCCGCAAGGCCGACCGCGTCCAGGGCGGCCATCGCACGCTCGCGGCGCTGGTGCGACAGCCCGGCGTAGATGAGCGGCATCTCGACGTTGTGGATCGCGGTCGACCGCGGGATCAGGTTGAACGACTGGAAGACGAACCCGATCTTGCGGTTGCGGATCCCGGCGAGCTGGTTGTCGTTGAGCATGCGGACGTCGACCCCGTCGAGCAGGTAGCGGCCCGAGGTGGGCAGGTCGAGGCAGCCGATGATGTTCATCAGCGTGCTCTTGCCGGAGCCCGAGGCGCCCATGATCGCGATGAACTCGCCCCCGGTCACGCTGAAGGACACGCCCCGCAGCGCGTTCACCTGGATGTTTCCCATCCGGTAGACCTTGACGACGTCCTGGAGCTCGATCGTCGGCGCGACGGCGGGCTGGATGGTCGTCATCCGCCGCCGCCCCCGATCCGGACACCGCCACCTCCGCCGCCGAAGCCGCCCCGGCCGCCCGCGCCGCCGGCCGTCGTCCCCGTCGTGCGGAGCGTCGGGCGGACGACCCGGTCGCCCTGGTTGAGGCCGGCGACGATCTGGGTCGACGTGTCGCCGACCGCGCCCGTCTGGACGGGCTGCCGGGTCTGCGTCTTGCCGTCCTTGCCCAGCAGCGTCACGAACGCGGCGCCGCCGATACGGGTGATGACCGAGTTGGGGAGCGTCAGCACGTTCTGGGCCTGCTGGACGGTCACGGTGGCGTTGGCGGTCATCCCGGCCTTGAGCCGCTGGTCGATCTGGTCGAGGACCAGCGTGGCGTTGTAGTTGACGACGTTCGAGGTGACGGTGGCCGTCTGCGCGATCGAGGCGACGTGCGCCGGCAGGCTCAGGCCGGTGATCGCGTCGAACGTCACCGTGGCCTGCTGGTTGGCCTGGACGCGGGCCGCGTCGGCCTCGGCGAACGGGGTCACGATCTCG
This sequence comes from Terriglobales bacterium, assembly GCA_035638495.1. Lineage (GTDB taxonomy): Bacteria > Chloroflexota > Dormibacteria > Dormibacterales > Dormibacteraceae > CF-161. Next base: position 352 of record DASQZW010000119.1, on the reverse strand, counting down.
AAGGCGGTCAGGTCGCCGAGGACGATGAAGCCGGTGCCGGTCGAGGACGTCGACGAGCCGCCGGTGCTCCCGGAACCGCTGCCACCGGCGCCGCCGGCGCCCCCAGCCCCGCCGGCGCCGCCGGACCCGCTCGAGGAGGAGGAGGAGGAGGAGGAGTTGCTGGTGCCGCCGCCACCTGAGACGGTGTCACCGACCTGGTTGTTCACCGACAGCACGGTGGCGCTGAACGGCGCGGTCAGGGTCGCGAAGTTGAAGTTCCGCTGCGCCGTGTCGACGGAGATCTGCGCGTTGCTGACCGAGGCCTGCTGCTGGGCGATGGTGTTGGGCCGCTGGGCCGTCGCGCTGTTCAGGC
>DASQZW010000118.1:0-7700 GCA_035638495.1 Terriglobales bacterium | reverse complement strand
CGGTCACGCGGGCGGTGGCCGCCGTCCTGGACGCGCGCGAGCTGCCGGCGGAGCCGCTCCTCGACGCGATCGCGCGCCGGCTCGCGCGGGGCCGGACGCTGGTGCTGCTGGACGACTGCGAGCGGCTGGTGGGCGACTGCGCCCGCGTGTGCGCGGCACTGCTGCAGACGGTGCCCGGCCTCCGCGTCCTGGCGACCAGCCGCGAGCCGCTGGGCGTGCCCGGCGAGGTCGTCTACCGCGTCCACGGCCTGGTCGAGGAGGAGGCGGCCCGCCTGCTGGCGGAACGTGCGGCCGCGGCCCGGCCCGGCCTCCGGCTGGATGCGGCCGACCCCGCCGCCCTGGCCATCTGCCGGCACCTCGACGGGCTGCCCCTTCCGATCGAGCTCGCGGCCGCGCGGCTCCGTTCGCTGTCGGCGGAGGAGCTGGCCCGGTACCTCGCCGCGCACCTGGACCTGCTGGCCGGGGAACGGCCTGCCTGGCACGAGCGGCACCGCACGATCCGCGCGGCCATCGACTGGAGCCACGCGCTCCTCGACGAGGACGAGCGACGGCTGTTCCGGCGGCTCTCGGTGTTCGCCGGCGGCTTCGGCGCCGGTCCGCTGGACGCGATCGCGGCCATCCAACCCCCGGTCGAGCGGCCGCTGGCCGTGCTCGCCGGCCTGGTCGACCGCTCGCTCGTTGAGGCGGCGCCACGCCAGGGCGAGGCGACCCGGTACCGGCTGCTGGAGGTGGTGCGCCAGTTCGCTGCCGAGCAGCTGGCCGACGCCGTCGAGGAGCGGGCCGCCCGAGCCGCCCACGCGAGCTGGTTCGCCGGCTATGCGGCCGGCGCGCGGCGCTGGGGCGGCGGCGAGCAGGAGGCGTGGCTGCACCGCGTCGAGCGCGACCTGGACAACGTGCGCGCCGCCCTGGGCTGGTACCTGGGCGACGGCTGGAACCCGGAGCTCGCGCTGCGGACCGTGGCCAGCATGTGGTGGGTCTGGTACATCCGCGGGATGACGGGCGAGAGCCGGACCTGGCTGAACCGCACGCTGGCCGCGGCGTCGCCGGAACCGACCGAGGACCGCGCCTCGGCGCTGGTCGCAGCGGGCGCGACTGCCCGCGCGATGGGCGACTTCACCGAGGCGCTCAGGCTCGGCACGGAGGCACTCGAGGTCCAGCAGGCGCTCGGCGACGAGCACGGGCAGGCGGCGGCCCTGAACAGCCTGTGCATCACCGCGACGGCGCTCGCCGACCTCGACCTCGCGCTCGCGCACGGCGAGCACAGCCTGGCCATCATCGAGCGCATCGGCGCGCCGGGCGGCATCGCGGCCTCGCGGCTGAACCTGGGGATCGTGCTCCGGGCCCGGGGCGACCTGGAGCGGCCGGCGGCGCTGTTCGAGTCTGCCCGGGCGGGGTTCGAGGCGCTGGGGGATCGTCGCGGTAGCGCCGCGGCATTAACGAACCTCGCGCTGCTGGCTCACCGGCGAGGCGAGACCGACCGGGCGCGCCGCTTCGTTCTGGGCTCGCTGGCGGTCTACGAGCAGCTCGGCTTCGAGGACGGCCTCTGCGACTGCCTCGAAGTCCTGGCGTTCCAGCGCGCTGCGGCGGGCTCGGTCGCTGACGCGCAGCGGCTGCTGGCCGTGGCGGACCGGGCGCGCGAGCGGCTGGGCGTGCCGATGTTCGTCCCGGACGAGCGGGCGGCGCGAGCCGCCGCCGAGGCCGCGATCGGGGCCGCGCTGGGCGAGGAGGAGCGGCGGTCGGCGACCGATGCGGCGGCCGCGCTCGACCTGCGCGAGGTGGTCCGCGACGTCCTGGCCGGCGCCTCCGACGCGGCGGGTCCGACCACGGCGGTGAGTCCGTGACGTCATCCGGGTGCCGAGTGACGTTGATCGTCAACCCGGGGCGGGATGACGGAACGATCGGCTCCGGGCACGTCCCGCAGCGCCCGCAGCGGCCCCAGCGCCGTCGGCAGCACGCACGCCGCGGTGATCGCCGTAGCTACCACGAGCGTCCACCGCAGGCCGGCGACCTGGCCCAGCAGGCCCCCCGCCAGGGAGGCCGCGACGCTGCCGGCGTAGACCGCCAGCGTCACGCCGGCGCTGGTGCGGCCGAGCATACGGTCCGGGATCACCGCCTGCCGGATCGCCTGCTGCGGCACGTTGTACGTCATCAGGCCGAAGCCGCTGACGAGCGAGCCCGCGACCAGCAACGGGAAGGTCACCGGCTGCGCCGTGAAGCCGGCGCCGGCGCGGACGATCGTGCCGGCGGCCACGAAGACGGTCGCCAGCACCATGACCGGCCCCAGGCCCGTCCGGCGCTGGAGCGGCCGGACCAGCACGGAGCCCGCCAGTGAGCTGAGGCTCGCCGCCACGAAGACCAGCCCGAACTGGGCCGGGGGCAGGCCGATCTGCCGGACGAACAGCAGCACGGTCACCGCGGCCGCCATGCCGCCCCCGGCGTTCGCGATCAGCAGCGTGCCCGTGATCCCGCGCACGAGCGGCTGTCGCCACAGCTGCGCCAGCCCCTCCGCCGCCTCGCGGACGCCATGCCGGCGCGGCGACCGCTCCACGACGGGCTCGGTCACGCGCAGCCAGGCGGCACTGAGGGCGCCGACGACAAACGAAGACGCGTCCACCGCGATCGCCAGCGGCGCGGTCAGCACCTGCACCGCGGCGCCGGCGAGGCCGGGACCGATCAGCGAGGCCACGGTGAAGCTCGTCTGATAGCGGGCGTTCGCCTCGACGAGCCGGGCGCGTCCGACCAGCGTCGGAACGAACGCAGCCTGAGCGACCACGAAGATCGTCGCCGCCGACCCGGCGAGGAACGCGACGACGAAGAGCTGCGCCATCGTCAGCACGTGCGCGGCGGCGGCCACCGGGATCGTCGCCAGCACGACGGCGCTGGCGACCTGGGTGACCACCAGGACCGGCCGTCGCCGGGTCCGGTCCAGCCACACGCCGGCCGCCAGGCTGAACAGCAGTCCGGGCGCGAACTGCACCGCGGTCAGGACGCCCATCTCGGCGGGGGTCGCGCGCAGGGTGACTGCCGCCGTGATCGGCAGCGCGAGCAGCGTGAACTGCGTCCCGAGCAGCGAGATCGACTGGCCGCCCCAGAACTTGAGGAACTCGGGATCGCGGAGCAGGCCGGGCCGGTCGTCACTCATCCCCGGGCAGAGCTGTTCCCGACCCACCGCCTGCCCAAACCCGGAGGGGCCGGCGCGTCAGGTCAGAGGCTCGCCAGGCTCGCGTTGCGCAGGTCGGTCACCAGCATGGAGCCCGGGGCGTGCGTGATGCAGAACTCGGGCCGCACCTCGGCGATCACCGCCTGCGGCGTGACCCCGCAGGCCCAGAACACCGGCAGCTCCCCGGGCCGCACCGGCACCGGATCGCCGTAGTCGGGCCTCGCCAGGTCCGCGATGCCGATCTGCTCCGGCAGGCCGAGGTGCACCGGCGCGCCGTGCACCGCCGGGAAGCGCGAGGTGATCTGGATGGCGCGGATCGCGTCGGCGGGCCGCAGCGGTCGCATCGAGACGACCAGCGGCCCCCGGAACGGGCCCGCCGGCACGCACGGGATGCTCGTGCGATACATCGGCACGTTCGAGCCGCAGGTGAGGTGCCGGAGCTCGATCCCCTCGTCGACGAGTGCCTGCTCGAACGAGAACGAGCAGCCGATGGCGAAGCTGACGAGGTCGTCGCGCCACACGTGGCGAACGTCCCGCGGCTCCTCGACCAGCTCACCGCGGCGCCAGACCCGGTACCGCGGCAGGTCGGTGCGGACGTCGAGGTCCTCGCCGAGCTGCGGCAGACGCGGGCTCCCCGGCTCGGAGACGGCGAGCACGGGGCAGGGCCTGGGGTTGGCCTGGGCGAACCGCAGGAAGTCGTGGGCCAGGGCGCTCGGCAGCACCACCAGGTTCGCCTGGACGTTGCCGGGCGCCTCCCCCGCCGTCGGGCCGGCGAGCTCCCCGGCCCGGATCCGCCTCCGGAGCTCCGCCCCGCCCCCTCGATCCGCGTCTCGGTCCATCAGGTCATTGTCAGCTGCCGGGGATCGACGCGGGTCCCGGCGGCGGGCTGGTGCTCAGGATCACCGGCGGCAGCGGCGCCTGGTTGAAGTCGAAGTCGTTGCGCAGGTCGCCCAGCGCCGGCGCGCTCTCCCGGACGTCCGGCCTCGGGTCCGCGCGCCCGTCCGTCTTCGGGTCGAGGCGCTGGCCGCCCAGGAACTCGTCCTCGATGAACTTCGCGTAGGCGTCGTGGCTCAGCGTCTGGCCGTCGACGTAGCCGCGCTTCGCGTACGGGCTGATCACGATGCCCGGCACACGGAGGCCGTAGCCGTTCTGGTCGACCGTCGGGGGCCGGACGTGATCGTAGAAGCCGCCCCAGTCGTCCCAGGTCAGGAAGATCGCGGTCGAGCTCCAGTCCGGGCTGCGCATCACGTCGTCGACCAGGCCGGTCACGTACTCCTGTCCAGTGCTGGTCGAGGCCGGCGGGTGCTCGCTGGTCCTGCTGTTCGGCGCGATCCACGAGACCGCCGGCAGCTGGCCCTTCTGGGCATCCGCCGTGAAGTGGCTGAGGTCCTGGATGTTGCCCAACTGGTGGTCCTGCTCGACGTCCGTGAAATACGGCAGCGGGTTCCAGATGCCGGGGGTTCCGGCGTTCTGCTTCTGCTGGACGCAGGTCTGCTGGGTCGCGTCCTCGCAGTCGGGCTCCGTCCCGGGCGCCACGTAGTACTTCCAGCTGACGTGGTCACGATTCAACAGCCACGTCAGGTCGGTCCACGCGTACAGGGACGGGACGGCCGTCCCGCGGGCTCCGGCGCCCTGGGGGCTGTTCGGGCTCTGGAGCGCGTTGACGCAGCTGTTGGGGTCGTTGGCGCTCCGGCACTTCGCCGACCACTCCGAGACCAGAAAGAGGTGCTCGGGGAGGCTCCAGGAGGCGTTGGGCTCGAACAGGTGGTCCTGGAGCGTGAAGTCGCGCGCGTACGTCCAGTAGTTGGGGATGTCGCGGGCGTCCTTCCAGCCCATCACGTCGACCCCGCCGCCGTTGGTGCACGCCGGGTCGTTCTGGTTGGCGCAGCGCCGCCGCCCGCCCGCCGCCTGGGCGACGAAGCCGTCCATCTTGCCGCCGTCGATGTCCGCCGTCGCGTTGGCCTGACCGTGGGGGCCGCCGGCGTTCACCGGGTTGGGATCGTGGAACGGCCTCTGGCAGCCGCCCCGCGGATCGGGGACGCACGTCGTGAACTGCCCGTTCTGCATCGGCAGCCCGTCCACCCCGGGGTACGTGCCGAAGTACTCGTCGAAGGAGCGGTTCTCCTGCATGACGATCACGACGTGCTTGATCCTGTGGGTCCCGGTCGCGCTCACGGAGGAGCCGCCGGTCGGGGTCGCGGTGCCGGCGGTGATACAGCCCGCCAGGCCCACGCAGGCGGCCAGCGCCACGCCGGCGAGTCGGATCGAGCTCATGCCCCCGAGGAAACCACCCACATGCACGAGGCGAGCCATGGCGGTGTAAGGGTTGCGTCAACTCGCGCTCCGGACGTTTCGGCCCTGCTCTCGTCGCCGTCCGGTCCGCCGTCGATCACGGCGGCGCCATCACCTTGACAATTGCGTTGATATCAACGTACCCTTCCGCGGCGATGATCGGAAGAGTCCACGCCACGGTCCTGTTCGTGCGCGACCTCGCTTCGTCCGCGGCCTTCTATCGGGACACGCTCGGATTCGAGGTACAGCACAGCGACGCCAACTCCGTGTGGTTCGGCGACCATCAGATCCTTCTCCTGCAGCGGTCGGCCGCCGCGCAGCTGGTCGGCGAGGAGACGCTCTCCTCGACGGGCGAGGGCGGCCGGCGGGTGCTGCTCTGCGCGGAGGTCGAGGACGTCGACGAGGTGCACGCGGCGCTGGAGGCGAGGGGCGTCGCCTTCGTCAGGCCGCCGACCTCGCAGGCGTGGGGCCTGCGCACGGCCCACTTCGCGGACCCCGAGGGCAACCTCTGGGAGATCGCCCACAACATCGCGGCCAGGGCCGAGCAGCTGGAGGCGGCAGCGAGGGAATGAGCCGGCCCCAGCCCGCGCCGCTCACCATCGAGGTGACGCGGGAGGTCGCGAACGCCTGCCTGTGCCTGCACGCCCAGCGCGCCGCGCGGGCGCTGGCCAGGCGCTTCGACGGCGCGCTGCGACCCCTGGGGCTGACCAACGGACAGTTCTCGCTGCTGATGTCGCTCAACCGCCCCGAACCGCCGACGGTCGGCAGCGTGGCCGCCCTGCTGGTCATGGACCGCACGACGCTCACGGCCAACCTCAAGCCGTTAGAGCGCCGCGGCCTGGTGCGGTCGACCCCGGACGGCGCCGACAGACGGGTCCGCAGGCTCGAGCTGACGGCGACCGGGGTGGACCTCCTGGCCGCGGCCCTCCCGATGTGGCGCCGCGAGCACGCGGCGGTCGAACGCGAGCTGGCGGGCGCGGACCGGATGCGCACCGATCTGAACGCGCTGGCGGCCCGCGAACGCTGAGGTCGATGTCGAGATCGACCCGCCGCGTTCGACTGATTTACGATGACCCATTCTCGCTGGGCGAGAATTTCTAAAGGAGCAGGCGATGAGTCGGGTACGAGTGCTGGTCGGCACGCGCAAGGGCGCGTTCGTGCTGACCGCTGACGGCAAGCGTGATCGCTGGGACGTCAGCGGTCCCCACTTCCCGGGCTGGGAGATCTACCACGTCAACGCGTCGCCGGCCGATCCGGACCGGCTGTACGCGTCGCAGTCGAGCGGCTGGTTCGGCCAGGTCCTCCAGCGCTCCGACGACGGGGGCGTGACGTGGCAGCCCGTCGGCAACGAGTTCGCCTACGACGGCGTGCCGGACACGCACCAGTGGTACGACGGCACCCAGCACCCCTGGGAGTTCGCGCGGGTCTGGCACCTGGAGCCGTCGCTGACCGACCCCGACACCGTCTACGCCGGGGTCGAGGACGCCGCCCTGTTCCGCAGCCAGGACGGCGGCAAGACGTGGCGTGAGCTGTCCGGGCTGCGCACGCACACCACGGGCCCTTCGTGGCAGCCGGGCGCGGGCGGCCTCTGCCTGCACACCATCGTGCTCGACCCCACCCGTCCCGAGCGGATCGTGGTCGCCATCTCCGCCGCCGGCGCCTTCCGGTCCGACGACGGAGGCACCACGTGGCGGCCGATCAACCGGGGCCTGCACTCCCAGGGCATCCCCGACCCCAACGCCGAGGTCGGCCACTGCGTCCACCGGCTCGCCATGCACCCCTCGCGGCCGGACGTCCTGTTCATGCAGAAGCACTGGGACGTCATGCGCAGCGAGGACGCCGGCGACCAGTGGCACGAGATCAGCGGTGACCTGCCCACCGACTTCGGGTTCGCGATCGACGTCCACGCGCACGAGCCGGAGACGGTCTACGTAGTCCCGATCAAGAGCGACTCGGAGCACTTCCCGCCGGACGGCAAGCTCCGCGTGTACCGCAGCCGGACCGGCGGCAACGAGTGGGAGGCGCTCACCCGCGGCCTGCCGCAGCGCGACTGCTACGTGAACGTGCTCCGCGACGCGATGGCCGTCGACTCGCTCGATCCGTGCGGCGTGTACTTCGGCACCAGCGGCGGCCAGGTGTATGCATCGGCGAACGATGGCGACAGTTGGCAGCCCATCGTCCGCGATCTGCCGCCGGTGCTGTCGCTGGAAGTCCAGGTTCTAAATTGACTGGGGCGTTGAAACGTTGA
>DASQZW010000117.1:0-14213 GCA_035638495.1 Terriglobales bacterium | reverse complement strand
TGCACCATTCGTGCATCCGGCAGGGTCAGCTCATCGAGGACACGGTGCGCGTGTTCCACATCGAGACGACCGTGAACAACCACGCTTTCCCGTCGATCGCCTCGTTCATGCAGAAGCGCGAGACGGACTGGACCACGCAGGACCAGGCCATGTTCCTGGCGATGAAGCAGATGACGGACCTCGCGCCGCCCGCGTTCAAGCGCAACGTCTTTCATGCGATGCGCGCGCCGTACGGCCTGACGTCGGTGCACGCCGGCCAGGTCGACGCCGTGCACGACCGGATCCTCGACACCGTGCGCCGGCAGATGCTGGTCGAGGTCGAGGGCCAGACCGACATCGTCACCATCGGCATCCCGTACCTCGGCCCGTACAACGTGAACGCGATCCTGAACCCGGTGCTGGTCGTCTGCATGGGCCTGGGCTACCTGTTCAACCTGTACCGGGGTCGCCCGGTGGTGCGCGAGGGCGGCGTCGTGATCCTGACCCACCCCTGCCGCAACGAGTTCGACTCCGTGCAGCACCCCAGCTACGTGGACTTCTACGACGAGGTGCTGGCCGACACCCTGGACCCGGCCGAGATCGAGAAGCGGTACGAGCAGTGCTTCGCAGAAGATCCCTGGTACCGCCAGCTCTACCGGCGCTCACACGCGTATCACGGGGTGCACCCGTTCTACGCCTGGTACTGGGCGGCCCACGCCATGAGCCACGTGGGCGACGTGATCGTGGTCGGCGGCGAGCGCGAGGCGGTCCACCACCTCGGCTTCAAGTGCGCCACGACGCTGGAGGACGCGCTGGAGATGGCGGAGCAGACCGTGGGCAGGTACCCCAGCGTGACCCACCTGCGGCTGCCGCCGCTGTTCGTCGCGGACGTGAAATGAAGACGACATTCCCCCCCGCCCCGGCCCTCCGCCGCGATGAGGGAGGGGGTTCATGATGTTCGACGCGATCCGCGACCTGCGCGTGGTCCGCTCCGGCTGGCGCTGGGGCGGCGTGCGGCCGGCCGGCTGGCCGCCCGCGACACCGGGCCTTCCCGAGCCGTCGACGAACCTCGACTGGGCAAGGCAGGAGCCGATCCGAACCCTGCGCTGGCTGCTGCAACGCGGCCTGTCGGTGCCGTTCACCCGGGCGGTGACCGGCCTCCACGTCGAGGGCGACGGCTGGCTGCGGGACCAGGAGCGCCCGGCGCTGCTGGTGTCCAACCACGTCAGCCACGCGGACACGATGGTGCTCCTCGCGGCGCTGCCGGACCGCGCCCGTGAGCGCACCGTGATCGGGGCGGCCGCCGACTACTTCTACGAGCGTCCCTGGCTGGGCCGGCTTGTGAGCCTCTGGCTCAACACGTTCCCGTTCTCCCGCCACGGCGGCGCCCAGGCGGTCCTGCACAGCTCCAGCCAGCTGCTGCGCTCCGGCTGGAACCTGCTCATCTACCCCGAGGGCACGCGTTCGCCCGACGGCCGGATGCGCGAGTTCCTGCCCGGCGTGGGGCACCTGGCCAACGAGACGCGGAGCCCCGTCATCCCGGTGCACGTGCGGGGCACGCACCGCGTCATGCCCAAGGGCCGGCGCTACTTCCTGCCGGCGCCCGTCGACGTGCGCATCGGCCGCCCGCTGGAGCCGCAGCACGGCGAAGGGTCGCGGGCGTTCACCCGGCGCGTCGAGGACGCCGTCCGCGAGCTGGGCCGGGGGTCGTCGGAGCCCCGCGTGGTCGGCGGCTGGATCGAGCGCTGGCGCGCATCGGCACCCCCGAAATCCGCTCCCAGGCGGTAGCGTTAGCGGCGTCGGAGACTCCAGGCCCGAACTGATCCCGCTGTTCCCGCTCAATGCGGTGCTCTTCCCTGGCGCAGCGCTGCCGCTGCACATCTTCGAGGAGCGGTACCGACTCCTGGTGCGCGAGCGACTGGACTTCGGCGTGGTGCTCATCCGGCGCGGCCGCGAGGTGGGCGTGGGCGGCGTCGAGGACCTGTACGAGGTGGGGACGCTGGCCACGCTCGAGCGGATCGAGGCGCTGCCGGACGGTCGCTTCTCGGTCCTGGCCAGGGGCGTGGACCGGTTCCGGCTCCGCTCGGTCGAGCACGACCGGCCGTACCTCACGGGCAGGGTGGAGTGGCTGCGTGACCCGCCCGCGCAGGCGCGGCCGAGGCTGGTCGTCCTCCTGGAGCGCTACCTGAGCGCGCACGGGGTGGAGGTGACCCCGCAGCTCACGCCCGACCTCGGCCGGCGGGCGGCGTGGCTGGTCGGTACGGTGCTGCAGATCGAGCCCGCGCGCCGGCAGGAGCTCCTCGAGAGCGGCGACCCCGACCTGGCGGAGCGGGTGCTGGCGAACGAGCTGACGAAGCTCGAGGGCATCGGACGGCTGGGCTCCTTCCAGCCCCGGCAGCCTCCCTCCAACTGACGCCGAAACAGATCGAAACGATTCGCCGCCCGGCTGCGTAAGAACAGCAGACGCATGGTCACGGCAACGACGACGGCGGAGCTGCTGGAACGGTCGGTGGCGGGTGATCGAGCGGCCTTCGAGCGGCTGTTCCGGCCGCTCTACGACGACGCCTTCCGGCTCGCCTCGGCCATGCTCTCGGACGCGTCCCTGGCGGAGGACGCCGTCCAGGAGTCGCTGTTCAAGGCGTGGCGCAAGCTGCACACGTTCCGCACGGGCGAGGACGTGCGGCCGTGGTTCCTGACGATCGTGGCCAACCAGTGCCGGTCGCTGCGCCGCACGCGCTGGTGGTCCGTGCTGCGGGTGGCGGAGGTCGACGCGCCCGCCCGGCCCGACCCGGGATCGGCGGACCGGCTGGACCTGGAGGCGGCGCTCGCCCGCCTGCCCCGCCGCGCCCGCCTCCTGCTGGTCCTGCGGTACTACCTGGACATGTCGTACGAGGACATCGGCGAGGTCGTCGGCGCCTCGCCCACCGCCGTGAAGTCGAGCACGCACCGGGCGCTGGTCAAGCTGCGCAGCGCCTGGGGACCCCTGGAGGCAGCTGAATGAGCACGGACGAGCAGGAGCTCCGGCGGGCGTTCCGCGCCGCCTTCGACGCGTCCCGGCCGACCGCCGGCGCCGCGGACCGCGCGTTCGCGCGGGTGGCCGACGACGAGGTGCGGGCACACGGCACGGGGCGGCGCCTGGCCGGCGCGGCCGCCGTCGCGCTGGCGCTGCTGGTCGTGGCCACCCTGTTCCTCGCGCGTGGCGGGCTGACGCTGCAGCACGCGAGCGCGCCGGCGAGCCAGCCCGTGGCCCCGCCCGCCCAGGCGCCGACCTGGAACGGCCTGGCGCCCGGGCCGCCGAACCAGCCGCCGCCGTCGCTGGCGGCCGCGCTGAGCGACCGGGTCGTCCTGGCCGGCTGGTCCGGGGGCGGCCAGGTCGAGCTCACCACCGACGGCGGCACCACGTGGACCGCGCTGCACGTCCCGGCCGGCGCGCTCTTCGACGTGCAGTGGGTCGGCAACGACACCGCGCTCGTCTCCACCGACGCCGGCCTCTACCGTTTTCAGCGCTCGACGTCGGGGTGGGCGAGGCTCACGCCGCGCGGCGACCTGGTCCGCCTGGACTTCACCGACGCGACGTCGGGCTTCGCGGTGACGGCTCGCGGGGACGTCGTCGAGACCGAGGACGGCGGCCAGACGCTGACCACCCGGGACGTCGGGATCCGCCCGGTCACCTGGCTCCAGTGGGTGTCCTCCAGCCGGGCGTGGGTCGCGGGACCCCAGGGCATCGCGGCCACGCGGGACGGCGGCGCCACCTGGTCCAGGCAGCTGAGCTTCCCAGCCCCTGCCGCGCCGGGCAGCCCGGGCGCCCCGCTCGGGCAGATCACGCGAGCGCAGGTCGGCTTCCGCGACGAGGCGAACGGGTTCGCCGTCTTCGACTTCGTACGGGGGCCGACCGTGGGCTTCGTCGTCTACCACACGGCCGACAGCGGTGCCACCTGGACACCCGAGGGCTGCACGTGCGCCGGCGGAGCGCCGCCCGACTGGCTCCGCGGCAGCGCCGCGGCCGCGCTGCCGTGGGCGCCGCAGCACAGCGACCTGGTCGTGACCGGCCCCTCGTCGGCCACGCTCCTGACCAACGACGCGCCCATGGGCATGGCCCACATCTGCACGACGGGCGACTCGGGTCGCGACTGGTCCTGCGGGCCGGCGCCCTACCAGGGCGGCGGGCCGGCCGCACTGGCGGTCCGCGGCCAGTCCTGGTGGCTGGTCGGACGGGTCGGCCAGTCCGGCGTGCTGCTCGCGTCCAGCCCCGACGCGGGGGTGACCTGGACGGTCCAGCGCCCGTGAGCGGCGTGGGCTGTTAAGAAACGCTTGACCCTGCCCCCGGACGGGCCTATCCTCTGGGCCCACCCCCTGGCAGGGTGGGGCGTCAGAATCCGGGACATGACCTACTCGATCGTCGCCCGCGATCCCGAGACCGGCGAGCTGGGAGTCGCCGTGCAGTCCTGCTACTACCAGGTCGGCCCGGTCGTGCCGTGGGGGCAGGCCGGCGTCGGCGCCGTCGCCACGCAGTCGATGGTCAACATCGCCTTCGGCCCCGCCGGCGTGGAGCTGATGCGGCTCGGCTGCACCGCGCCGCAGGCCCTGGACGCCGTCCTGGCCGGTGACCCGCTGAGCGACTCGCGGCAGTGCGCCATGGTCGACGCCGCCGGCGGCGTGGCCGCCCACACCGGCGCCCACTGCATCGCGGAGGCCGGGCACCGGGTGGGCGACGGCTACAGCGTCCAGGCCAACCTCATGGAGCGCGACACCGTGTGGGACGCGATGGCCGCCGCATTCGAGGCGGCCGAGGGTCCGCTGCCGGAGCGCCTGCTGGCTGCGCTGGACGCCGCGGAGGGCGAGGGCGGCGACGTCCGGGGCAAGCAGTCGGCCGCCATGCTCGTCCTGAGCGGCACTCCAACCGGCCGCGCGTGGGAGGACCGGCTGATCGACCTCCGCGTCGAGGACCACCCGGAGCCTTTGGTCGAGCTGCGACGCCTGCTCCGATACCGGCGCGCGTACCAGGCCGCGGCGGCCGGCGGCGGGGCCGCGCACCGCAAAGCGCTGCGGATCGCGCCGGAGATCGTGCAGCTCCGCTTCTTCGCGGGCCTGGCGCTGGCCGGGGAGGGGGAGTGGGACGAGGCCGTGGCGCTGCTCCGGGAGGCAATTGCCTCCGAGCCGCGCTGGGAGCAGGCGCTGCCACGGTTCGTGCCGGCCGGCCGCGTCAGCCCGGAACTGGTCGCGGAGGTGCAGTCGAGGCTCAGGACGGAGGGCAGGCCGGCATAGCGCGCCCGATGTCCCGAACGCTCGACCTCTGACGATGACCGGGGCGCAGCCCGAGCGGCACGTTCCGACACTGGCTCGTTAGACTTCTAACCGAATTGGCGAGAAGTTCCACCCCACGTCGCGGACCGCGCCGTCAGTCGCGCACGCGGACCCGCAACACGGACGGTGAGGTCCAGAAGGAAGAAGCCGTCGTGCTCGACGCGGTGGTGACCCAGGCGCTCCCGAACGCCATGTTCGAGGTCCAGCTGGAGAACGAGCACAAGCTGATCGCGTACGCGGCCGGCCGGATGCGGCGGTACTTCATCAGGATCACGCCGGGCGACCGCATCCGCGTCGAGCTGTCGCCGTACGACCTGACCCGCGGCCGCATCGTCTACCGCTACCGCGACTAGGGTCCCCGTCCGCCGTCAGCCGGCCGGGCGCGCCATCCGCCACAGGCCCGTCCTGACGATCGCCTCCATCCGCTCCAGCCGGCCCCTGAGCAGGGCCGTCCCGGCCTCGGTGATCCGGTAGGGCCTGCGCCGGTCCTCGGAAGGAACGCCGGCGATGAGACCGCGCGCCTCCAGGCGGGCCAGCGTGGCGTAGAGGGTGCCCGGCCCGAGCCGCACGCCGGCCACCTGTTCGACGTCCCGGACGATCGCGTAGCCGTGCCTGGGGCCCTCCAGCAGGCTGGTCAGGATCAGGACCGCCGGCTCCTCGAACCGGCCCAGGTCCAGGAATTGCGACGGGGAACGTTGCATCCGTCCATGATAGATCATGAACGGATATAACTTGAACTGACGATTCGGAGCGCGCGGAGAACGGCTAGTGTCGCATCGGTGAGTTGCAATGTGACTTCCAGAATTGTCAAGTGAGTTCGTGAATTAACGGGTATGTAATGCTTTCCCTTCACCATCGAAGGAGAGCGTCCCCTCGAGGTCTTCCGTGGGAGGTATCGGTGCACAGGTTGGTTCGGCTCGTGGCTTCGGCCATGCTCACGCTCGTGGTGTTCTCGTGCCTGGTCCTGTCGGTCGGAGCTGAAGTGGTCGGCCCGCACTAGGCCGGGATCGCAGGCGAGCCCGCGCTCCCTGCTGTTCATAAGGGGGGCACGCGTGTAAAGTGGCTCTCGCAGTGCGGACCCGCCGAGCACGCGGCCGCCTATCCGGCGTCGACATCAACCCCGAGGCCTTGAGGCAGGCGCGCGTGGCCGCCGGGCTCAGCCTGGCGCAGGTCGGCGGGGTCGAGTTGACGAGACAGGCGGTCCACCTCATCGAGACCGGGAAGGTGCGGCCATCGATGCGCAGCCTGCGCATCCTCGCCAACCGCCTCCGCGTGCCCGTGACGTCGCTGCTGGCGCCGACGACCACCCGTGTTCCCTTCGACCAGGACAGCGTGGCCGAGCTGGCGCGGCTGTGCCGCGACCACCAGTACCAGCAGGTGCTGGTGAAGGCCGGGGAGATCCTCGAGTGGAGCCGGGCGCCGGATCTCATCGCCAGCGCCCACCACTTCATGGGCGAGGCCCTGTGCCGCATCGACCGCCCGGAGGAGGCGCTGGAGCACCTGCGGCCCGCCCGCGAGCTGTTCGAGGCCCTCGACGACGACCAGGACCGCGTCGCCGAGGCCATGGAGCTGGAGGCGCTCGCGCTGCAGATCAGCGAGGATCCGCGGGCCCTCGACGTGGCGGAGGACGCGCTCCGTCGCTACCGCGCCGGCCCCCGCCGCCGTCCCGAGGTCGAGTCGCGACTGCTGCAGCGCGTCGCCACCATCCTGACGGCGCGCCTCGAGTACGCGCAGGCGCAGGCGCTGTACGACGAGGCGATGCAGGTGGCGGGCGGCGTGCGCGACCTGGGACGGCTGGCCCGGCTCTACCACGGCCTGGCCATCTGCCATCACGGCGTCGGCAACGTCCGGGTCGCCACGGAGCTGCTCACCAAGGCGCACACCCTGTACGAGGCGGAGGAGCGGCTCGCCGGCGTGACCGCCGGCAGCGACCTGGCCAGGGTGGAGAACGATCTCGGCGTCCAGCTGCTCCGGCAGGGAGACCTGGCGCGGGCCGAGGAGTTCGTGCTGTCGTCGATCAACCGGTACCAGCAGGGCGGGCTGGAGCGGCGGCTCAGCCGCTCGCTGCTGACGCTGGGCGAGCTGCGACAGCGCCAGGGCCGGCTGGACGACGCGGTGGCCACCACGGAGCAGGCGAGGGACCTCGCCGAGCGGCTCGACGAGCGGCACGCACTCGCCGTCAGCCACCGGCAGCTGGCCGAGGTGTTCACGGCCCAGGGCCGGCGCGATGAGGCGGTCGCCAGCTTCGAGCGGGCGATGGCCATCCTGGACGCCGCCGGCCTCGAGCAGCCCTACGCGGACTGCCGGCAGCTTCGCGACCGCCTGCTCGACGGGGCGTCCGAGGCGTCCGGCTCGATCGCCTGACGCGCCGCGGCGGTCCGGGTCAGACCCCGACCGGGTGCCAGATGGTCTTCAGCTCCATGAAGGCGGCCGCCCGCCAGGGGCCGAGCTCGCCGTCCTCGGGCAGCACGATGCGCTTGACGTTGGCCGCCGCCGCCTCCTCGACGGCGGCCAGCTCATCGGGCGAGCAGCCGGCGGCGTCGATCGCGTTCACGTCCATGTGGGCGGCCAGCCACGGCAGCAGCTCCGTGCGGTGGCCTGTGAGCAGGTTCACCACACCGGCGGGCACGTCGCTCGTCGCCAGCACCTCGCCCAGGCAGAGCGCGGCGAGCGGGCGCGGCCCCGAGGCGAGGGCGACCGCCGTGGAGCCGCCGCACAGGACCGGCGCCAGCCCGCGGACCAGGCCGAGCAGCGGCGGCTCGTCCGGCGCGACCACGCCCACGACACCGGTCGGTTCCGGCACTGTGAAGTTGAAGTAGGGGCCGGCCACCGGGTTGACCGTTCCGAGCAGCTGGGCCAGCTTGTCGGTCAGCCCGGCGTGCCAGACGAGCGTGTCGACTGCGGCGTCCACCTCGCGGCCGGCGGGCCGGCCCCCGCCCAGCAGCGCCGCGAACTGTGCCCGGCGGCCGTCCAGCATCTCGGCGATGCGGTAGAGCACCTGGCCGCGGTTCATTGCCGTGCGGCGGGACCAGCCCGGAAACGCGACCCGTGCGGCGCGCACCGCGTCCCGCAGGTCCTTGCGCGAGGCGCGGGGCACGTTGGCGTCCTCGGCGCGATAGGAGCGGCCGGACTCGGAGCGCACGAACTCGCCTCCCGCGTAGAGCTTGTACGTCTTGCGGACGTCCAGCCGCTCGGTCACCGCGCCAGCTCGACGTAGGGCAGCAGGCCCTGCAGCCCGCCCTCGCGGCCGAATCCGGACTCCTTGTAGCCCCCGAACGGCGAGGTCGGGTCGAACCGGTTGTACGTGTTGGCCCAGACGACGCCCGCGCGCATGCGCTCCGACATCCACAGGATCCGCGAGCCCTTCTCGGTCCAGACCCCTGCCGCCAGGCCGTACGGCGTGTTGTTCGCCTTCTCCACCGCCTCGTCGGGCGTGCGGAACGTGAGGACGGACAGGACCGGGCCGAATATCTCCTCCCGGGCGATCCGGCTGGACTGCGCCACGTTGGTAAACAGCGTGGGCGGAAACCAGTAGCCGCGCTCCGGCAGCCGGCACGCGGGCTGGAACAGCTCGGCGCCCTCCTCGACGCCCGAGTTGACCAGCCCCTCGATCTTGCGCAGCTGCTGCGGCGAGTTGATGGCGCCCACGTCGGTGTTCTTGTCGAGCGGGTCGCCCAGGCGGAGCGTGCCCAGCCGCTGCTTCAGCTTCTCCAGCAGCGGGCCCACGATCGACTCCTGCACGAGCAGCCGGCTCCCGGCGCAGCAGACGTGGCCCTGGTTGAAGTAGATGCCGTTGACGATGCCCTCGACCGCCTGGTCCAGCGGCGCGTCGTCGAACACGACGTTGGCCGCCTTGCCGCCGAGCTCGAGCGTCAGCCGCTTGCCCGTGCCGGCCACCCGGCGCTGGATGAGCTTGCCCACCTCAGTCGAGCCGGTGAACGCGACCTTGCGGACGGCCGGATGGCCGGTGACCAGGGCGCCCGTCGCGCCGGCGCCGGTGACGATGTTGACCACCCCGGGCGGGAGCTCGGCCTGCTGGCAGATGTCCGCGAACAGCATCGCGGTGAGCGGCGTGGTCTCGGCCGGCTTGAGCACCACGGTGTTGCCGGCGGCGAGCGCGGGGGCGACCTTCCAGGCCAGCATCAGGAGCGGGAAGTTCCACGGGATCACCTGGCCGGCGACGCCGAGCGGCCGCGGGCGGCGGTTCGGAAACGCCCACTCCAGCTTGTCGGCCCAGCCCGCGTAGTAGAAGAAGTGGGCGGCCGCCAGCGGCACGTCGACGTCGCGCGACTCCTTGATCGGCTTGCCGCCGTCCATGGTCTCGACGACGGCGAGCTCCCGGGCGCGCTCCTGGATCAGGCGCGAGAGCCGGAACACGTAGCGGGCGCGGCGGGCGGCGGGCAGGCCGGACCAGGTGCGAAAGGCGTCGCCGGCCGCCGTGACGGCGCGGTCGACGTCCGCCTCGTCCGCCTCCGCGACCTCGGACAGCACCTCCTCGGTCGCCGGGTTGACCGTCGGGAAGCGCCGGCGGGAGTGGGCGCGGACGAACCTGCCGCCGATGAACAGGTCGTACTTCGGGGCGATGGTGACGTGGTCGGTGGCCTCGGGCGCGGGCGCGTACTCGAACGGTGCGGGCGCGCCCAGGTCCGTGCGCTTGGCGATTGCCATCAGCTGGGCTAGTCCTTCGTGAAGTAGTCCTCGGACTGGTACGCGCCGGTGCGCTCCTTATCGATCTGCATCAGCACGTCGTTGAGCAGGCTGGAGGCGCCGAGCCGGAAGCGGTCCGGCGTCATCCACTCCTGGCCGAGCGTCTCCCACAGCAGGACCAGGTAGGCGATCGCCTGCTTCGAGGTCCGCATCCCGCCGGCCGGCTTGAAGCCCACGGCCCGGCCGGTCTCGCGGTGGAAGTCGCGGATCGCCTCCATCATCACGAGCGCGACCGGCAGCGTCGCGGCCGGCTGGACCTTGCCGGTCGACGTCTTGATGAAATCGGCGCCGGCCGCCATCGCGAGGATGCTGGCCCGGCGCACGCTGTCGTACGTGCCCAGCTCCGCGGTCTCGAGGATGACCTTGAGGCGGGCGGCGCCGGCGGCCTCCTTGACCGCGCCGATCTCGTCGTAGACCTTCTCGTGGTCGCCGGCCAGGAACGCGCCCCGGTCGATGACCATGTCCACCTCGTCGGCCCCGGCCGCGACGGCCTCGCCGGTCTCGGCGAGCTTGACGTCGGTGAAGGTCTGGCCGGACGGGAACGCCGTTGCCACGCTGGCGACCCGGACGCCGGTGCCCCGCACCCGCGCCGCCGCGACGGGCACCAGCGCGGGGTAGATGCAGACCGCGGCGACCGGCGGGACGGTGGCGTCGCCGGGCTTGGGCCGGAGCGCCTTGGCGCAGAGGGCGGACACCTTCCCGGGCGTGTCGGCGCCCTCGAGGGTGGTCAGGTCCATGCAGCGGATCGCGAGGTCCAGGGCCCAGAGCTTGGAGTCCTTCTTGATCGAGCGCTTCGCCAGCGCCGCCGCCCGCTCCTCGACGCCGACCTGGTCCACGGAGCGCACCCCGCGCATGAGCGACCCGAGGTGCGCAAGCGACGTGGCCATGAGCTGATTATGTGCGCAAACGGGCCCCCCTCCTGCCGCTGGGGCGGCCACCTCCCCCGCGAGCGGGGGAGGGACCGTCATTGTCTCAGGGGACGAAGCCCACGATGCCCGGGTCGCTCAGCGGCACCCAGCGGACGTCCGCCAGGCCCTCGCCGAGCACGTTGGCCTCGGCCACCGTGAACCCCTTGCCGTCCGGGTCGACGTCGACGACCAGCGCAACGTGGCCGTACACGGCGTAGCCCGGCGCGTACGCGCGCCACGACAGGATGGCGCCCACCGACGGCCGGCCGCTCGTGATGAACCCGCGCGCTGCCAGGTTCCTGACCCAGCCCTCGCCGTTCTCGTGGGCCACGATGCCCCGCTCGTAGGCCACGTACCAGGTGCACTGCCCGTACGGCAGCCCGCCCACGTCGAACCCTCCCGGCGGCGTCTTCGCGAACAGCGCCTCCACCGGGATCTGGATCGTGGCCCACGGTCGGTGCGGCGGCTGCGGCAGCTTCACCGCGAGCGGTCCCGCCGAGCTGCCCGGGGTCTGGCCGCCCTTGGGGGGCGTGACCGGGCTGGAGAACGCGGCGTCGAATGGCGCGGCCTGCGCCTGCACCGCCGCGGGCGTCAACGTGAGCGCGGCGACGTACATGGCGAACGGCGCCATCAGCAGCAGCAGCAGGACCGCGATCGCGCCCAGCGCGACGGGCAGGAGTCTCAACCAGCGGTGCTCGCCGTCATCGCGGCATCGGTGCGGATCAGGTCCCACTCACCCGGCGCCACGCGGTGCTGGACCACGAAGCTCCGGCCGTTGACGCGCCACAGGGCCTCGCCCACGCGCAGGTGCAGGATGCGCTCGACCTCCGTGGAGTTGAGGCCGAGCAGCTGCTTCAGGTCGTTGGTGTCGGACGTCGACTGCCGGTAGATCACCTGCGTCTGCGTGAGCGTCAGCATCTGCTCGGCGCTCTTGTGCAGCTCGGTGCCCTCGTCCGCCATCCGGCGCAGGTCGGACAGGTGATGCATGACCAGGATCGTCTGCACGCCCGTGGCCCGCGCGAGCCGCATCTGGGCCTGCAGCCTGCGGACCAGGTCCAGGTCCTGCAGCACCGCCCACGCCTCCTCGACGTGGAAGATGAGCTGCTGGTGGCCCGCCACGTGCGAGATCAGCGCGGCCGACCACGCCGACGCGCATCGCAGCACCGGCTCGAACGCCGGCGTGTTCAGCACCATCGACAGGTCGACGTTCACGACGTCCTGCATGTCCCGCAGCTCGGGCGAGGTCGGCCCGTCGCAGATGCCGGCCAGCGGCCCGGTCAGCAGCGCGCGCATGCCCAGCGCCAGCGGCCGGCAGTCCTCCGCGAACTTCGCGTCCGACTGGTACCCGAGCAGCCGTCCCAGCTCCGCCTGGGGCGCACTGAGGTACCGCAGCATCGACGGCAGGTCGGGCGCCCGGTCCGAGGCGCGGGCCACGTCCTGCCACGTCTCCAGCAGGATCTGCTGCTCTTCCACGGTCAGCGGGCGGCGGATGATCCACTGCAGCAGCCCGCTGAGCAGCGTCACCTGGGCACCCTCCATCAGGCCGCCCTCGCCCGCGACGAACTCCAGCGGGTTGATCCGCATGGACAGGCCGCGCCCGAGCTTGACCGAGGTCGCGCCCATGCTCTGCATGAGCGGCCCGTTCTCGCCCTTCGGGTCCAGGCACCAGATGCCCCGTCCGAAGAGCGCGCGCGAGCGCCGGAGGTAGGTCTTGACCAGGCTGCTCTTGCCGCTGCCCATGTCGCCGATGACCAGCAGCGCCGGGTGCGTCAGCACCTGCTGGCGGTACAGCTCGTACGGGTCGAAGTAGAAGCCGCCGCCGTGCGGCGTCGTACCGATGTAGATGCCCGCCGAGCCCAGGCCCGGGTCCTGGACGAACGGGTAGGTGGCCGCGAGGACGCGGACCGTCTCGCGATGCGGGCGGCTGATCTCGGGCAGGTCAGAGAGCACCGATCCGGCTCCGGTCCTTGAGCCCGAGGCCGATCGGCAGCGAGAATGCGAGGCCGGCCGCCTGCTGGCCGTACATCCGGACGATCTGGAGCTTGGAGCGGCGGGCCAGCGCCTCCACCCGGGCGCAGTCGCGGGCCAGGTGGCCCTGCCAGAACGACGACACGACCAGGAACGTCGCGAACTGGTACTCGCCGTAGCCGACGGCGATCTCCTGCTCCCGGCGTGCCGTCGCCGCCAGCTCGGCCTGCTGCGCGGCGGTGGAGAGGAACCCGCGGGCCTTGCGCTCCTTCTCGGCCGCGAGCTGGGCGGTCAGCGAGGCCTCGGCCTGGCGCTGTGACGTCGCGAGGTCCATCGGCTGCAGGATCATCGACACCGTGCGTCGCACGCCCGTCGCGGCCAGGAGCGGGGTCAGGAAGCCGAGCCCGACGTCGATCCGCGGGTACTCGTCGACCCAGTAGACCGCGTGGTAGGCGTCGTCGGCCCGCACGTAGTCCCACTCCGCCTCGATCGCGGTCGGCCAGGCCTGCTCCGGCTTGAGCTGGAGACCCTCGTTGGTGTGGCGGTCGGTCGTGTCGGGGACGTAGCCGCGCCGGATGACGGCGGTGAGGTCGGACGCCCCGAGGTAGCCGTCCACGCTGACGCCGGTACTGCTCAGCTTGTCCGCCAGGTCCGACAGCGTGTCGAACAGCACCCGCTCGCGCGCCATCTGCACGTTCCAGGCGCCGCGGACGGCGTCGGCCGCGCGGCGCAGCGAGATCGTGACGGCCATGTAGAACTCGTGTCGCATCGTGTCCGTGGAGTGCTGGTCCAGCAGCTCCTGGTACTCGTCGTCCACCTTCGCACCGGACGACTTCAGCCACGCCACGTGGGCCTCGCCGCCGTCCGGGACCGAGCGCGTCACCCACTGCAGCCGCGTCACGTAGTCTCCCGTCCGGCAGTAGTCGGCGAGCAGCGTCATCCAGCCGTTCGCGAGCGCCTCCTGGTGCTCGGCCGTCAGCAGGTCGAACGCCTGGCCGCTGATCCGCAGGAGCCCCGTCCAGGTCTGGCGCCTGGTGTCCTCGATGATGCCCAGGTCGCGGCCGCCGAGCAGCCGGATCCCGGCCCGGTCGAGCGGCGGCGGCACGCGGCCCAGCACCTGCATCCGGTCCCTGACGCCCTCGAACGGAGCGGGCGAGCGCCAGTCGCGGCGGCCGGTCACCGAGTCGCGCACGTACGAGAGCATCGGCGGCACCAGGTCCGCCACGGTCATCCCGTTGAGCACCGGGAACCAGAGGGCCAGCACCATGATCGCGACCACCCCCATCGCGATGGCGACAGTCACGTACGAGGGCCAGAGGACGATCAGCCCCACGGCCAGGATCGCGA
>DASQZW010000116.1:0-12930 GCA_035638495.1 Terriglobales bacterium | reverse complement strand
AGGCGCTCGATGTCGATCGGCGTCGCCTCCTCCAGCAGCTCGCGCGCGAAGTCGCGGCCGGCCTCGGCGGCCAGCTGCTCGAACGCGGCCATCTCGGCGCTGGTCTGCCGCAGGATCGCCCCCACCGAGGCCTCCCCGCCGTCCCGTTCCGCCGCCTGCGCGAAGGCCTCCAGCATCCCGGCGTCGTAGCCGGTGCGGGGCCGCTCGGGACGCGCCTCCTCGGGCGTCTCCCCGCGGACCGGTGCGCCCGCCGCGGGGCGGTCCCGCGCCGGCTCCAGCAGCCGGAAGTGGCCGCGCCAGAACTCCTCCGGCAGCACCCGGTGCTCGTCCGACTGCTGCATGAGCAGCCGGCTCTGGTTGACGCCCGGGACGCCCAGCACCGTCACCCGCACGCCGTGGTCCTGGGCCTCGGCCACGCCCTCGCAGATGTCCTCGTCGCCGGCCAGCAGGTACGCGCCGACCATCGCCCGGTCGCGAGCGAGGACGATCAGGTCGCGCACGAGGCGGCTGTCCACGCCCTTCTGCTCGCCGCGCACCAGGCGGCCGAGGCGCAGCCGAACGCCGGGAAGGTCGGCGACCGTGTGCTGGTCGTGCTCCGGCTGGCCGCTCATGCTGGCGTCGTACCAGTACGTCCGGAGCAGCGGCATGCCGCACTCGGCTGTCGCGTCAGCCACGAGGCTGCGCACGAGCTGTCCATAGTCGCAGCTCACGAGATGCCGCCCTGCCGAGCCGGCGAGGAGCTCGGCAACCGACGCCACCACGTACCCGACGTCGACGAAGATCGCGTACCGGTCCACAGGCCTGCCCAGCCGATTGTCGCACGGAGCCGGCGCCCGCAGCCCGGTCGGTCGGAGAAGCCGACCGATCAGTCGGCAAGCCCGACTACAATGCCCGGAGCGGCTCCCCGTCGAAGCGGTCCAGCGTCGCGAAGTCCTCGACCGGACGGCGCAGCAGCCGCGTCGGGTGCGGCTCCGCCGGCCAGCCCACGCCGAGGTGGGCGGCCAGCGCGAACTCCGCCGGGATGTGGAGCAGGTCGGCCACCGCCGCCTCCTCTGGGACGAGCACCGTGCTCAGGGTCGTGCCCAGGCCCTCGGCGCGCAGCGCGAGCGCGACGTTGTGGACGAATGGGTAGATCGACGCGCCCGCGACGACCCGCGACGCGTCCAGCGGCGGGATCGCGGTGATCAGCGCCGCCCGCTCGACGAGGACGATGAGGTGCACCGGCACCTCGTCGAGATGCTCGGCGTACGCGTCGGAGGGGCCCGGGCCCCTGCCCATGCGGCGGAACACCGGCTGGTGGTGCTCGACCCAGCTCCGCAGGTACAGGTCGCGCAGCCCGCGCCGGGTCGCCTCGTCCTTCACGACGATGACGCGCCAGCCCTGGCGGTTGCCGCCGCTCGGCGCGAAGCGGGCGATGTCGAGCACCCGGTAGAGGACGTCGTCCGGCACCGGATCGGGCCGGAAGCGGCGAATGCTGGCGGCGCCCCGCATCGCTTCGTGCAGGTTCACCGCTCGACCTCCAGCCCGCCGGAGGGCGCGCCGAAGCGCGCCTCCAGGAACCGCCCGTGGGCGAGCAGGCGGTCGAGGTCGTTGCGATCGAGCGCTTCGCCGATGTCGGCCAGACGGCCGTCGATGATGTCGAGCTGCTCCAGCACTGCCTGCCGGGGCGTGCGGCCGTCGGGCAGCGGCTGCTCGGTCGTGCCGGCGCGGGCCAGGCTCAGGTAGCTCCGGACCGCGGTCGGCAGGTAGTCGCCGGCGGTCCGGTGCAGGATGTACAGGTCCTCGGAGCTGCCCGCGAGCTGGCCCACGCGCGGCAGCATGGCCAGCATCCGCCGGTGGATCGATTCGTACCTGGCCAGGACGTCGGGCGACACGGTTCCGACCAGGCTGCCCAGCAGGTCGGCCAGCTCGCGGCGGACGTCGTCGGCGGTGGGGGGAGGCGGCGCCGCCGGGACCGCCGTCGCCGCCGGTCGCCGCCTGAGCGCGAGGTACAGCAGCGCGGCGGCGCCCACCACGACCACGACCGCCACCAGCCAGATGAGGTTCACGGCCAAACTCTAGCCCGCCGCGCGAATGCCGGCTTCGTACACGGCGACCAGGCTCGCCGCCTCGGCGAGTGGGGCCGGCACCCGCCGCAGGAGCTGCTCCGCCTCGACCGCGGTCTGCTCGAGCGCGGCG
Organism: Terriglobales bacterium; assembly: GCA_035638495.1. GTDB lineage: Bacteria > Chloroflexota > Dormibacteria > Dormibacterales > Dormibacteraceae > CF-161. The sequence continues at coordinate 10,752 of DASQZW010000116.1, read as the reverse complement.
TCCAGCGCGCGGCCGCTCCTCGCTGCCCGTACCCTGGCCTGCTGGCGGCGGGCGAGCAGCCGGCCCAGCAGCTCGTCGCGCCGCTCGAGAGGCTCCCGGCTCGCCCGCTCGGCCGCCGCGGCGTCGGCCAGCACCCCCTGCGCGGCGGCCAGCCAGCGGCCCAGGCCCACCTCGGCTGCGGCCCAGCGCCCGGCCTCGGCCGTGCGCTGCAGTGTCGTCAGCCACTCAGCGAGCCCGTCGATTCGTCCGTGGTCCGGCGGCGCGGGCGCCGCCCCCTCGCGGACGACCTCGCGCTCGCACCGCTCGAGCGCCTCGGCGACCCGGTCGGGCGCAGCCCGCGCCTCGGCCAGCAGGGTCCGCGCCCGCTCGAGGTCCGCTCGCACCTGATCTCGCTGCCGCTGCAGCTCGCCCAGGCGCTTCTCGACCTGGCCCAGTCCTTCGAGGACCTCGCCGGTCAGGGACCGCGACGCCCCCAGGGGATCCCGCGCGATGCTCGCCTCCACGGCGGACAGCCGGCCCCGCACCGCCGTCAGCTCGGCCGTCGCGTCCTCGCCGAGGCCGGCGGCCAGCTCCTGCAGCCGGCCGGCCTCAGCGGACGCTCGCCGGCACTCGGGATCGAGCTGCCGCCAGGCCTGGTCGACGGCCGCCACGGCGTCGCGGGCCCGCTCGAACGACGCCACCATCGCGCTCAGGAGCTGGTCCGGCGTCACGGACGTCTCGGCCGGACCGAGCAGGCTCAGGCCCCGCAGCGGCGTCTCGGCGGGGGGCAGCACGATGGACGGCCCGCGGAGCAGGCGCTCGATCTCATCGAGCGCCTCGCTCGCCCGCCGGCGATTGAGGCTCGCGCGCAGTGCCGTCGCCCGCCCGATCGTGTCGTAGAGCAGGCCGCGATGCGCGAACAGCTCCCGCATCGCGTCCAGGGCCGGGAGCACGCGCTCCCGCGTGATGCCGTCCAGTCCGCCCTCCCGGCTCTGCTCCAGGCGCGTGTGCGTGGGGTCGAGCTGCAGCGCGACGAGGCTCTCGTCGATGCGGGCGAGCCGCGACCGCCACTCGGTCAGCGCCAGGTCGCACTCGTCGACGGTCGTCAGCGATACTCCCCGAGACGCGGCCGCAGGCCGACGAACGTGAGGGCGACGACCAGGAGGGCGCCCAGCGCCGGGTAGAGGTTCCAGCCGCCGAAATTGCCCACGCCGGCCGAGACGGCCTGGTCGAACGCGTCCTGGTTCACCTTGATCCACGTCCCCAGCGCCGCGTCGAACGCGTTGAACTGCCCGTCCGAGTCGTTGGGCGCCGCGCTGGTATCGAAGCGCACGGCCTCCTCGAGGTTCCCGCTCGTCGCGTCGGCCCGCAGCGTCCGGTCGCTGCGCTGGTAGACCGCCCACGTCGCCAGCACCGACTTCGCCGCCGCCGGCTCGGCCGCGAAGGTGATGTTGTGCAGCGCGGTCCCGAACGTGCCCGACAGGTCGGGCGTCCGGCCCTGCTGGACCTGGGCCACCACGGGGGCCAGCGCCGCGTCGTAGGTGCCGATGGTGACGGGCTGTGGGAAGGTGGTCAGGCTGAGCGACTTGCTCAGGAACGCCTGCTGGTACTGCTGCGCGCGCTGCGGGTCGACCAGGTACCGGCTCTCGTCCGCGTTCGCGTCGAACGCCGTCGCGCGGGCCAGCCGCAGCGCGTAGACGGAGTCGTACGCGTCCTGCTTGGCCACTTTCAGCTGGTGGTCGTTCGCGCCCAGGGTGGCCACCACGCCGATCACCAGCGCCAGCGTCACCGCGGTGGCCGCCAGCGCGGGCACGTTGAGCGCCCGCCGCATTCGGCTGGCCAGAAAGAGCTGCAGCCCGACCAGCGAGGCCAGCAGCAGCAGTCCGGCGAGCACGACCAGCGCGACGTCGCGGCCCTCGGTGGCCCTGTCCTGCTGGTATCCGGCGGTCAGCCCGTCGTGGTTGGCGTTGGCGAGGTCGAGCGCCGACTTCAGCAGGCCGGACCTGGGGTCGTGCATGAGGTCGGTGGCCTCGCGGTATGCGGCGAGCGCCCCTGCGCGGTCGCCGCGGTCGCTGAGCAGCTCCGCGCGGGCGACGTCAGCGTCGAACTGCTGGAGGCCCGCCGTCATCCGAAGGATCGGCACGCGCTCGCGGTCGCCGTACGTGATGTTCTGGGCCGCCGACACCAGCCGGTCCGACGCCGTCTGCCGCCGCTGCTCGTACTGGCTCAGGGCGTCGGCCTTCGTGAGGTTGGGCGATGGCTCCTCCGACACCAGGAGGTAGTTCGCCGCGTCGGCGTCCATGTCCGAGAGCGCGAAGTACGTGTCCAGCGCGTAGTTGATGCTGGGCACGCTGTCCGAGCCGACGGTCTTGAACGCGCGCCGGGAGTCGGCCATGGCTGCACTGATGGCCAGGAACAGCAGCAGCGCCGACACCGCGACCGCGCCGAGCTGGGCCCAGAGCTGCACCGGGGTCGTCCACAGCTCGGCGGCCCGGCTGAACAGGGAGGGAGGGGCGGTGGGCTGGACGAGGCGCAGTCTCGGCGCCGGGGTGCTCACTGCGGCACCTGGCCCCGGCGGCGGATCGTGATCCGGGTCCACCGTCCCATCGTGACGACGTCGCCGTCGGCCAGCTCACGGCGCTGGCCCGCGACGAGCCCGGATCCGTTCACCGCCGTCCCGTTGGCGGACGCGAGGTCGACGATCGCGACCCGGCCCTCGGGCAGCCGCAGGAAGTGGGCGTGGCGGCGCGAGACCCCCGGGTCGATGACCGGGATCTCGGGCCTGATGTGGTGCGCGTCGTCGCGCCGGCCGACCAGCATCTCGGGCAGGTCGATAGGGAAGATCCGGTCGCCCACGTCCGGAGGCGCCGGGGCGTCGGGGTCGGGCTCCACGTCGAGCGTCGCGTCGATCGCGATGGTCACCTCCCACTCGGTCCGGCCGGTGGGCACCGGAGCCGCTGAAGGTTCCAGCGACGGTTGCGCCGGCGTTGGTGGCCCGGGAGTCGGCGGCGCCGGCGCGGGCGGCGCCGGCGCGGACGGCGCCGGGGTGGGCGCGGACGGCGCCGGGGTGGGCGGCGCCGCCTCGATGACAACCGGCGGCGGGCCGGGAGCCTGGGCCTCGTAGTCGTACCGGCACACCTCGCAGAACCGGGCGGTCGCGTCGGCCCTCGGGGTTCCGCACGACGGGCACTTCTGAGCGTCGGTCGTGGCGGTCGTGGCGATCGGGGCGGGCGCCGGCGCCGGCGCCGGTGCCGCCGTTCCCGGCATGGGCGCGCCGCACACCGAGCAGTAGTCGCTCTCCTCGGAGGGGTGGCCGTTGGGGCACACGAGGCCCGCGGTCGGCTGGGTCATCCGCCGTCACCACCCGGGCGGCGCGCGCGCCGCGTCGTCGTGGACTCCAGCTCCAGGTCCATCGTGGCCGCCTTGCTCACCGACTTCTTGAGGAGGACGGTCCCGGCCGACGGATCGACCACGTCGACCACCTTCGCCAGCCGAGTGGTCATGTCCGCGTTGCCGCTCTCGTGAGCCAGCTGCACGGCGCGGCCCAGCAGCGTCGTTGCCGCGGCCTCGTTGCCCTGCTCCCGCGCCTCCAGCCCCTGCTGGATCGCGGCCGCCAGCTCGTCCTGCCCGTTGTAGTGGGCGACGGTGGAGTCGAGTCGGGAGGACAGCGTCTCGTCGGCAGTCCACGACGCGAGGACCCGGGCGCCGGGCGCACGCACCTCCACCTCCGTGCCGTCCGGCCCCGTGAACACGAGGCTGGGACGGGCGGCCAGCATCTGGTCGCCGACGGCTCCGGGCTTGACGTGCAGCGCGACCTGGTAGTCGCGCGCCTCGCCGGGACCCCAGGACCCGGTGTCGTACTCGCGCACCTGCGGATTCACCTGCCGCGCCCGGGGGGTGAACTCCTCGATGGTCGGGCTCACCTGCTTGAACGAGATCACCTCGGCGCTGGCGGGCGTCCACACCCGGAAGCGCACGCTCTTCATCGACTTCGCCTGCGCCTTGGCGACGGCCTCGCGGAACGCGGCCTCGATGCCCTCCGGCTCCGGGATCAGCGACGCCTTGCCGAGCAGGCCGCGCGCGATCTCCTGGACCTCGCCCACCTGCCAGCTCGTGCCAACGCCCCAGCAGTCGCACGTGAACAGGCCGGCACAGCGCCGAAGCTCGAGCTCGACCTCGGTCGCCGACTCGGACTCGTTCTTGCCGTCAGTCAGGAAGATGCACTGGCCGATCGCCTCGGGCGAACGGGCGAACAGCGATCGCGCGGCGGCGAGACCGGTCGACATCGCGGTCCCGTCATTCGCGACCAGTTCGTGCACCGCCGTCAGAGCCCGCCGCTTTGCGTCCTCCGCGGCGCGGTTGGGCGGCACCACCACCCGCGCGCTGCCGTTGAACGTCACGACGAAGAAGCCGGCGTGGTCGTCCAGGAGCCGGATCGCCGTCTCTACGGCGTGCCGCACAGCATCGATGCGCGGGCCGTGCATCGAGCCGGAGTTGTCGATCACGAAGCCGAGGAGGAGCGGCCTGGCCGCAGCCGGCGCCGTGCCCGCGGCGGTGACGGACACGATCGCGTCGACGCGATCACTGCCCGGCGCGAGATAGGGGTTCTGGAACGCCTCGATGGCGAAGGCCTCGGCGGCGTCCGGCGGGGGCGTCGTCATGGTCTGTCCCTCCTCACAGGAAGGCCACCGCGGCGGTGACGTCGTCGCGGCCGCCGCTGGCGAAGCCCCGGCGGACCAGATGGACCGCGATGGCCCGGGCGTCCGCCGTCGCCGCCGCTCCGGCCACGAGCGCGGCGATCGCCTCCGGCCCGGGCGCGCCGTTCCACAGCCCGTCGGAACACAGGACGAGCCGGGCGCCCGCGACGCCGGCCACGGCGGCCAGCGACGGCTCGGGTGCCCGGTCGGGGTCGGGGTTCTCGAGCGGCCCCAGGCACCGGGTGAGCGCGTGCGCGCTCGGCGAGCGCGCCGCCTCCGCCGCGGTCAGCCGGCCGGACTCGACGACCTCGTTGAGCCACGAGTGGTCGTGGGTCAGGAGCTCGGCGGCCGTCGCCGACCGCACGAGATAGGCTCGGCTGTCACCCACCCAGGCGACGTCGAGGTCGCCGGCGTGCGCGAGCGCGGCCACGATGGTGGTCCCGGACGAGGCCTTGCCGGGGACGGCGTCGATCCCGGGCTCGCACGCCGCACGGTGGGCGGCGCGGATCGCGCCGCGCAGTGCGGCCGGCCGGTCCAGGGGATCTGAGGCGTCCGCGATTCTCAGCAGCGCGCCCACCGCGGCCTTAGCGGCCCGCGCGGCCGCCTGCTCGCCGTGGGACGAGGACGACACGCCGTCGCAGACCACGAGCACGTGGAGCGGCCGGCCCTCCAGCTCGCGCCTGCCGAGCGCGTGAGCGTCCTCGTCGACCTCGTGGGCGCGTCCGCGGTGCGTGGCCGCGGCCAGGTCGGGCGCAATCGCGAGCACCTCGACGGCGGGGTCGTCGGCCAGCGGCGTTCCGTCGAGCTCGCAGAAGCGGTCGCCCGGCGCGGCCGGCCGGCCGCAGAGGGGGCAGCGGACGGCGATCTCAGAGGAGGGTGAAGGGCCGGGCACGGTTGGCCTCGTCCACGTAGCGGATCCGCTCCCCCCGGCTGCGCGCCAGGTGGGCGCACGCGCGCAGTTCCCGCTCGGCCCCTGACCGGAGGGCGCCGGAACGGAGCGGGAACCCGAGCAGCCGGTCGCCGCTGGGCCGTCCGGCCCAGTCGTTCAAGCCCGCCGCCGCCAGCAGCACGCGCGCGCTGAGGCTGTGGAGCTCGAGCGTGTCGACGGTATCTCGGAGCGGCTCCAGGACCTCCGCCGCACGGCTCAGCTCGGCCGCGCCCGGGTTCGCGGGGCGCTCGTCCACCAGCACGTCCGCCATCGCCAACCGCGCCGCCTCGTATCGGCTTGACGCGGCCGGCACGCGCTCGAGCGCCTCGACGGCGCCGTCGCGGTCACCCTGGGCCCGCCTGCAGCGGGCGAGGCCGAAGGCGGCGGACGTGTACGAGGGGTCGGCCCGGGAGACCAGGTCGAAGTTGGTCGCCGCCGAGTCCAGGTCGCCAGCCAGCTCGAAGCCGTGGGCCAGCGCCAGCTTCGGAGCCAGCTCGCCAGGGACCTCGGCCAGCACCGAGTCGAAGGCCTGGACGGCGCCCGCTGCGTCGCGGTGTGCGAGCGCCGCCTGCCCCCGGTACCACGCGGCTCGCCAGTCGCCGGAGTCGACGGCCTCGGCCTTCTCCAGCCAGCGCTCGACCTCGACATCCGGGGAGCCGGCGTCGATGTGGGCGCCGGCGAGGCGGAACGGCAGCTCCAGCGACTCCGGGTGGCTGGCCCACGCGTGCTCCAGGAGCGCCAGGCGCCGGGCCGCGTCCGGCACCATCGACGCGGCCACGATGGCCGGTCCGGCGGGATCGTCGGAGGCGGGCCGCAGCGCCGGCAGCACCCGCGACCGCGCTCCGTCCGCGTCGGCGGAGGCGAGCAGGTTCGTGGTGGTGGCGTCGCCTGCGAACACCGTGCTCTCGATCACCGGGAGGACACCGGTGCCGGCGGCGACGTCGCGCAGGACGCCCTGGAGCTGGCCGGCCATCTCGTCCGCGGTCTGGAAGCGCGTGCGGGGGTCCGTTCGCGTGCCCTTGAGCAGGAGCCGGTACAGCGACGGGTACTGCCGGAACGCGGGCACCGCGTCGGGCGCCGGCAGGGAGCGCTCGAACGCGCCCTGGAAGTCGAAGTCGGCGACCAGGACGGCCAGGGCGCGGGCGACCGTGTAGATGTCGGCTGCCGGCGAGGGCTCGTCGCTGGCCTCGGGCGCGGCGTAGCCCCGCGTGCCGTACACGTCGCCGCCGGTGTCGTCGATCCGGCGTACGGCGCCCATGTCGATGAGCTTCACGGTGTCGCCCTCGACGATCGCATTGTCGATCTTGAAGTCGCAGTACACCAGGCCCATCTGGTGCAGGTACGTGAACGCGGGCAGCAGCTCGAGCACGTACGAGCACGAATCCAGGGGCGGCAGTGGGCCCCCGTGCTCACGCCGCAGCTGGAGCAGGCTCCGGCCGTTCACGTACTCCATCACGATGAAGCCCTCGGCCCCCTCCGTGATGAAGTCGTAGATGCCGACGATGTTGCGGTGCTTCACGGCGGCCAGGAACTCCCGCTCCTGGACGGCGACCCGCAGCATGTTCGGGTCCCTGCTGTTCAGCAGGCCCTTCAGGACGATCCACCGGTTGAGGACGGTATCCATCGCCAGGTAGATCCAGCCCAGGCCGCCGAACGCGAGCGTCCCCTTGATCTCGTACTTGCCGGCGATCACCTGCCCCGGCTGGAGGCTCGGCTTGAACGAGTACTGCTGGCCGCAGCGGGGGCAGTACCCGGCCTCCATGCTGAGCTTGGCGTCGCAGTTGGAGCAGAAGCGCTTGCGGTCGGGCACCTCGCCGGGGATGAGCGCCGCCATCGGGTCGCTGAGGGGCAGCGGCGGAAGGGCGCTGAGCGCGACGCCGGACGCCCGGCGCTGGGTGGAGGCCGTCGAGCGGGTCGATCGGCTGCTTCGCGTCGACCTCGTCGAGCGGGTCGTGTCCACTGACGCCGCCTGTGTGACGGCGGCGTACGTCGTACCCTCCGGCGCCAGACCGCAGACGGTGCAGAACCCGTCCTCGATCGTGCCACCGCAGCCGGGACGCCGGCATGCCTCCACTTCGCCGAAATGATAGGCGAGCCCGCCTCAAAGGGCCCACAACGTCGTGGTCCGGCGCCGGACGGCGCGCCTCAGGGTCGTCCCAGCTGCTGCCACGCCTGCACCCAGTTCTGCTCGAACATCCGCTGGGCGTCCGCGAGTGCCAGACGGCCGCTGCAAACCTGCGAGTGGAGGAGGTTCTCGAGATGGTCCTTCTCGTCAGCGCCCGGGTGCTGGGCGCGCGACTGCGGCCAGAGGTTGCGGACCGATCTCGGCGCCCCGCCGACCTCCAGGGGCACCAGGTGGTCGAGCTCGTAGCCCGAGAGCGGGCCGCTCAGGCCGTACCGGGCGACCAGGTCTCGTTTGAGCGCGTCCGTGTAGGAGACGGGCGGTCGCACTTGCGTCGTGTAGCCGGTCACGCAGATCGTGGACCGGACGTTGTCCTGCGTGACGGACGGGTCGGTCGCGCCCGGCTCGCAGGCCGGGTCGGGCAGCGCGCCCCCGCCCTGGAGGTGGCAGGCGGCGGGCAGCGCCGCGAGCCCGCCGCCGTCGTCGGCAGAGCCGGGCAGGGCCGCGGGGCTGCCCTCGGGCACCGCCGGCACCGAGCCGACCGTGACCGTGCAGCCCAGCAGCGCCGAGCACAGCAGCGCGCATGTGCCGGCGCCGAGCACGCGGCGCATCCTGCTCCCCCCCGTGGTGGCTACCCCTGGCTGCTCCAGAGCACGGCGGCTCGCAGGGCGACGACCCCGACCAGCACGAAGACGGCGACCGCGGTCCCGGACACGCGCACCCGCTGGATCGCGGCGGTGCCCCCCGAACCGACGACCAGCCCACCGCCGAGCCGGCCGGCCAGCGGTGGCACCAGGCTCAGCACCGCGAACGCCCACAGCACGACCCACGGCGGCGTGAGGGCGCGCGCGAGCTGCCCGGCGAACGCGAGGGTCACGAACAGCGCGACCAGGAACGCCACCTCGAGCACCGCGAAGTAGCTGTCGGCGTCGTGGAGGACGTCGTCGCTGGCCTCGGCGCCGAGGCGCCACCTGCCGCACAGCGTGACCAGGGCGGCCGCGCCGCTGAGTCCGGAGGCGAGGAACAGGCCCCCCAGCGCGTACGAGTCGCTCCAGACCGGCTGGTTGGAGACGCTGAGCAGGACCCCCGTATATCCCGCGACGAACAGGGCGAACACGGTGCCGATCACGTTCACGACCCGGCCCGCCCGCCCGCCGAGGACACGGGCGACGAAGCCGCTCAGCGGGTAGGGGTAGCGCCGGTCGAGCGCCACGACCTCCAGGAAGGTCAGCGCCGCGAACACCCCGAACACGAGCAGGCCCCAGGCGCCGAGTGACATCGGCGACCAGTACTTGAAGTTCAGGGCCGGTCCGGCGATGCCGGTGTCGATCAGCATGTGCCAGAACCGGAGGGGATGGCCGAGGTCGACGGTGAGGAGCAGCGGGCACAGGATCGTCAGCGGCAGGGCCATCAGGAAGCACAGGCGGGCGGCCTGCTCGTCCGACGGGCGGCCCCACAGCCGCAGCATCGTCCCGAGCGCGTAGCTGCCGCCGGCGAGGCCCGCGAGGAGGAAGTAGGCAAGGATGTACCACCGCCACTCGGGCGGCTGGGCGTAGTGGACCGCGAGCAGCATCAGGACTCACCTCCGCCGCCGGTCGGCGTGCGAACCGGCTCGGGCTCAGGCTCCGGGTCGCCGGCCGGCCGCTCGCGCCGCCGCCGAAACGCCAGCATGGCGCCGATCAGCGCCAGGGCGCCCGCGATCGCCACACCGAGGTAGCCACCGACGTTGTTCCGGCTGGGCAGCCGGGCGCTCTCGCCGGTGGGCAGGCCGTAGACCTCCGGCCGGTCCATGAGCAGGAAGAATGAGTTCAGGCCGCCGTAGACCTGGTCGGGGTCGCGGCCGTAGAGCTGGGCGTTCGTGAAGCCCGCCTGCCGCAGCTGCGCGAGCCTCTTGTCCGCGGCGGTCTGCAGGTCCGAGAGGTCGCCGAACTGGATCGACTGCGTCGGGCACGCCTTGGCGCAGGCCGGCGTCATGTCGTTCTGCAGGCGGTCGTAGCACAGCGTGCACTTGCGGGCCGTGCCGGTCTTCTCGCTGAAGCCGATCACGCCGTAGGGGCACGCCGCGATGCAGTTGCGGCAGCCGTTGCAGGTGTCCTGCTGGATGAAGACGGTGTCGAACTCGGTCCGGATGATCGCGTTGGTCGGGCAGACCTCGGCGCACGACGCCTGCTGGCAGTGCTTGCAGACGTCGGACATCATCAGCCAGGCCTGGCCGTCGCCGGCGGTGGTGGCAGCGGTGAGGTGGGCGTCGTTCTCGATGAACTTCACGTGCCGCTAGTTCTCGGCGTCGAGCCTCCCGGTGTTGTCGAAGCTGTCGGCCAGGAACGCCGGCGGGTTGCCGGTGAGCTGGTTCCACTCCTTGCAGGCGACCTCGCAGGCCTTGCACCCGATGCAGACGCTTGTGTCGGTGAAGAACCCCTTAGCTTGCGCCATAGCCTCAGAACCCCATCAAGTTCGGCGTGACCTTCTGCAGGCCGCGCTCCCTGGCGTACAGGTCGAGCGGCAGTGCGGCCAGCTCGTCCACGACCGGGACCGTCTCAACGTCCCGGCGAAGGTCGAACGCGAGCAGGTAGCGGCGGCACGTCTCGCACGCGTCGATGCGCGCGTGCGGGAACCGCTCCGCCTCCGAGTAGATCGGGAGCCGGGCGGACGTCTCCTCTCCGCAGCCGGCGCAGACCATCCGCGGGTGCACCCACGTCGCGGCGCACCTGGCGCAGACGAGGCGGCGCGGTCCGGTCACCAGGTCCTCGCCCGAGAGCGCGAAGAATCCGAGCTGCGGAGGACCGCCGCAGCGCGGGCACCGCCGCGCGTCCCGGGTGCCGGGGCAGAGGACGGCGAGGGCGGACTGGTCCATCGCCTCCAGCACCGGCGCGCACGCGGCGCGGGCCAGGTAGCGGTCGACGAGCGACTGCTCCGCGCCGCGCAGCCAGCGGTCGATCACGTCGTCCAGGTCGGCCGAGTGAAACCTCGCGACAGCGCTCTGCGCCAGCTTCGCGGGACCGGCCGCGGCCGTCGCGTCGATGACG
>DASQZW010000115.1:0-12671 GCA_035638495.1 Terriglobales bacterium | reverse complement strand
CCAGGATCACCATCGTCGGCAGGGTGCGGACGTTGAGCACCTGCGCGTCGGTCATGAACAGGCCGAGCGCCCGAAGCTGGTCGCCGACCGGGAGCAGCGCCGGGCGCGCCGCGGCGACCAGCGCCTGCGCGGAGGCGCCCGGCCGCGGCTGTCCCACCCCGCGCAGCACGCCCTCGATGCGCTGGTAGCTCGCGACCTGCGCCGGCGTGAGCCCACCCTGGCCGGCCGCTTTCTCCTCGATACGCGCCGCCAGCCACGAGGCGCCGGCGCCGAGCGGCGAGGTGGTGGTGGAGAGCGCCGCGGCCGTCCAGACGGCGTCCTCCGCCGGGTGCAGCCATGCCGGCTTGGGGTCGACGGCAACGAACCGCCCGCCCGGGTCGACGCGGAGCGAGCCGCGCGCGCACAGCGCCACGATCGCGGCCTCGGCCGCCCCCTGGTAGTCCGCGGCCAACAGCGCGGCCTGGTAGGAGTCGAGCGTCGCAGGGAACCGGTCGTCGGACGGCCCGCGAAGGCTCGTCCGCACGAACCCTGCCACGACCAGGAGCACGGTGAGCAGCGCGATGTAGAACGCGATGAACTCGGGTCCCGTCAGCGTGAACGGGATCACCGCGCGCCTTCCAGCTCCAGTGAGCGGGCGACGTCCGCGGCGCGCGTGGCCGCGACCTGGACGCGGCCGACCAGCGCCCGCACGTCGTCGATCTGCTCCCCGCCCTGGCGCAGGGCGGCCAGCCGCTCGAGCGCCTCACCGTCGAGCTCGAAGGCCTCCGCGGCGGCAGCGAAGATCGCGGCCGAGCGGTCCTCGGCGGGCACGGTCCGCCCGGCCAGCCGCAGGAGCACCGCGAGCTGGATCGCCAGCGGCCGGGCGGTCGTGGCCAGGTAGACGCCGGCCGACGCGGGGTCGGCGGCCAGCGTCACCAGCGTGCGGCGCAGGCGCAGCGAGAGGTTGGTCAGCTCCTGCTCCACGCGCAGGCGCAGCAGCTGCCGGTCGATCTCCAGGTCTGCGAACACGTCCTCGCCGTGCAGCAGCAGGTGGTGGTCGCGGATGTCGAGCAGCTTCGTTGGGAAGACCTCGGCCAACCGCGGGATCTCGGCCCGCGCGAGGATCCAGGCGTCCACGTGCGCGGCCCGCCACGCGGCCATCAGGAGCGGCGTGATCTCCGCGATCCGCTCGGGCGACGCGTCCTCCAGCACCACGGCGAGGTCGACGTTGCTGCGCGGGCCGCGGTACCGCCCACGGGCGAGGCCGCCGTACAGCACCAGCGCGACCAGGTTGTCCCCGGCCGCCGCCCGCGCCTCGTCGCCCACGTGGCCCAGTGCGGTGGCCACCGCCACCGGCGCCTGCAGCGCCTTCACGGAGTTGGTCGGCTCGCCCATCGCGCTATCCAATCAAATTGGGGTTATGGGTGGGTTATCGGCAGGCGCAGCCAGCGCTCGCCGAGGCCCGGCAGCCGCAGCGCGACCACGACCTCCGGGGGCGACCGGCGCCAGGCGGCCGCGGCGCCGGCCCTGCGGGGCAGCCGCCGGCCGTCCGCCGGCCAGCGGTGGCGCAGCTCGGCGGACAGCAGCTCGACCCGGCCCTCCCACGGAAGCCTGCCCTCGGCCGCCAGGGACCTGGCCAGCGCCCGGCCGTCGCCGAGCGGCCCGGACGGCGGCGCCGACGGGAGCCGGCGCACGTGACGCTCCACCGCGTCGGCGAAGTCCGGCCCCAGCGCGCGCGCCAGCCGGGGCCAGGCCCTCGCGATCGCGTGGGCTCGCTTTTCTCGGAGGCCGGCCGCCGCCAGCCGCAGCCGCGCGGCGTCGAAGCCGGCCGGCGGCGCCTCCTCCCCGACCAGCGCCGAGACCACCTCGGCCTGCCGCCGCGCCAGGTCGTCGCGGCTCACCGGCCCGCCTGCGGGCCAATCTCGGCCCGCCTCTGGGTGAGAACTGGCGCCGAAGTGGCCCAAATGTATGCGAATCGCCCTTTCGAGGGCCTTAATAAGGGCGATTGGCGCACATTTGGACCACTTGTGCACTGCTTGCGAAAGAACGCACCACATGCGGGACAGTTACCACCCAGAAGCGAGCCGGTGTTAGCCCGCCAGCCCCCCCTCGCCCGCCTCGCACTCCCAACCGCCCCAACAACACCTGGACGCGGACGCCCGACGACGAACGCGCCCAACCAGGCCCCGACGACGCGCCTCACGTGACCGCCCTCGCGAGCCGGCGGTGCGCGCCCCGCCGGACAGCGTCGCGGATCGCCTCCAGCTCCGCGGTCAGCTCCTCGGCCGTCGGGAAGTCGTCGTCGCGCTCCAGCATCGCGCCCGGGATCTCCGCGCGCGCCGCCAGCTCCTCGAGCAGCGCGAGCGCGGCGGGGTCGACGCGGTGGGCGTGCGTGTCGTGATACGTCCCGTCCCGCTCCACCCCGCCTCCCACGTGCACGTAGGCCAGGCGGTGCAGCGGCAGCTTGTCCAGGTACGCGAGCGGGTCGAGCCCGTGGTTGCGGGCGTTGGCGTGGACGTTGGACACGTCGAGCAGGAGCCGCGTGTCCGTGCGCTCCAGCAGCCCGGCCAGGAACTCGGCCTCCCCCATCCCGGCATCCGGCCACTCGAAAACGGCGGCGATGTTCTCCAGCGCCAGCGGCGCGGGCAGCGCCCGGCGCGCGGCGAGCACCTGCTCCGCGACGAGCTCCAGCGACGCGGGCGTCCGGGGCACCGGCAGCAGGTGGCCGGCCTCCAGTCCGCCGGCCCGCACGAACGCCACGTGCTCGCTGACCAGGGGCGCCGCGGCTCGCCGGGCGAGCTTGGCGAGGGCGTCGAGGCGCGCCGGGTCGAGCGGCTCCGCGCCGCCCAGCGACAGCGAGACGCCGTGCACGACCACCTGGACGCCGCGCTCCTGCAGCCGCTCGACGGCCTCCGGCAGCGGCCGGCCCGGGTCGTGGTTCTCTGCCGTCAGCTCGACGAAGCCCAGGTCCGGGTGACGATCGATGGCCAGCGCCAGCTCCGGCCGCCACCCGATCCCCAGGCCGAGCGAGCCGAACCCGGTCGCCGTCACCCGCTCCTGGGGCGGAAGTACGGGAGGCGCGGCTCGCCCTGGATGGCTGCCTCGACGGCCATGCCGGCAACGACCGCCGATGGCTCCACGTCGACCAGCCGCGTCATCATGCGCACGCCCTCGTCCAGATCCACCAGGGCCACGACGTATGGGACCTCGTCGCGGTAGTCGGGCGGCGCCCGGTGCACGATCGTGAAGGAATGCACGCGGCCGGCGCCGGACGCCTCCACCCACTCCAGGTCGCTGGTCATGCAGAACGGGCACACCGCCCGCGGGTAGAACACGTGGCGGTCGCACTCGCGGCACCGCTGGATGCGCAGCACGCCCTCGGAGACGCCGTCCCAGAAGGGCTGTGTCACCGCATCGGGAACGGGGAAGGCGCGCTCAGTCACGGCCAAGGACCAGTGTCGCGGCCGAGGAGAGGACCCCGCCCGTGCCGTTGGCCAGCGCGACCCGCGCGCCCTCGACCTGGCGCGGCCCGCTCTCGCCGCGGAGCTGGCGGGTGGCCTCGATCAGGGTGAAGATGCCGTACATGCCGGGGTGGCAGTAGGAGAGGCCGCCGCCGTTCGTGTTCATCGGAAAGTCGCCTCCTGGTGCCGTCCGCTGGCCGCTCACGAACGCGCCCGACTCGCCGCGGCCGCAGAAGCCGAGGGCCTCCAGGGTGAGCAGGACCGTGATGGTGAAGCTGTCGTACAGCTCGACAACGTCGACATCGGCGGGCGTCAGCCCGGCCATCGCGAACGCCGCGGCGCCGCTGTGGACGGCCGGTGTCGTCGTGAGGTCGGGCATGCTGCTGATCCCGAGGTGCGTGTGGCTCTCGCCGTGGCCCAGGATCCAGACGGGCGGCAGGGACGCGTCGCGGGCCCGCTCGCCCGAGACGATGACCACGGCGCCGCCGCCGTCGGTCACCAGACAGCAGTCCAGCAGGTGCAGCGGCTCGGAGATCCAGCGCGACTCCAGCACGTCCTCGATGGTGATCGGGTCGCGCATGAACGCCTTCGGGTTCAGGGTGGCCCACTTCCGCGTCGCCACCGCCACCTCGGCCAGCTGCTCCCCCGTCGTGCCGTACTCGTGCATGTGCCGCGTGGCGGCCAGTGCGTAGGGGCCGACCGGCGCCGGCAGGCCCCACACGCCCTCGAACTGGGCCGTGCCCCGCATCCCACCGGCCCGGCCCAGCGTGCGGGACGCGGCCGACCGCTGCGTCGAGCCGTACGTGATCAGCGCCACGTCGCACAGGCCCGTCTGGATGGCCCGGTACGCGTGCCCGGCGTGGGCGACGAACGAGGAGCCGCCGATGTTGGTGCTGTCGGTGTACCGCGGCGTGATGCCCAGGTACTCGGCGATCGCCATCGAGGCGGCGAAGGTGTCGCCGCCGGCGGACAGCACGGCGTCCACGTCCGCGAACCCCAGGCCGGCTTCGGCCAGCGCCTCTCTGGCCGCCTCGGCCTGGAGCTGCATGGCGGTCTTGGGCGCGACCTCGCCCAGGTCGGATTCGGCGACGCCCGCGATGGCAGCCACACGGTCATTCGTCACGGCATGACAGCGTAAGGCCTGCTGTGCTATGCCGGTTGGGATTCGCGACCGCAGCGTCAGGGAGGAGTGCCATGCCGGTCAGGACCCCCAGCCTCGAACAGCTCAGCGAGATCGCGCTGGAGTACGGACTCGACCTGAGCGAGGACGACCTGGCGTCGTTCCAGGGCCTGGTCGCGGGCGCGCTCTCGAGCTATGGACGGCTCGACGAACTGGTCGAGCCGGTCCCGCAGGTGCGCTACGCGCGCACGCCCGGCCACCGGCCGGCGCCCGAGGACAACCCGCTCAACGCCTGGTACTGGCGCTGCTCCGTCCGGGGCGCGGCCCAGGGCCCGCTGATCGGCAAGCGCGTCGCGATCAAGGACAACATCGCGGTGGCCGGAGTTCCCATGATGAACGGCTCGTCCGTGCTGGAGGGCTATGTGCCCGAGGCGGACGCGACCATCGTCACGCGCATCCTCGACGCCGGCGGCGAGATCGTCGGCAAGGCGGTGTGCGAACACCTCTGCTTCTCGGGCAGCAGCTTCACCTCGGACACGGGCCCGGTCCGCAACCCGCACGACCCGGCCTTCTCCGCCGGCGGCTCGTCCAGCGGCAGCGCGGCGCTCGTCGTGGCCGGCGAGTGCGACATGGCCATCGGCGGCGACCAGGGCGGCTCGATCCGCATCCCCGCCTCGTGGTCCGGCGCGTACGGGCTGAAGCCGACGTACGGACTGGTGCCGTACACCGGCGCGTTCCCGATCGAGCTGACGCTGGACCACCTGGGTCCGATGGCGGCGACCGTGCGCGACGTGGCGCTCCTGCTGGAGACGCTCGCCGGCGAGGATGGGCTGGACCCGCGCCAGCGCGGCGTCCGCACCGACCGGTACGTCGAGGCGCTGGAGCGCGGCGCGGCGGGCCTGCGCATCGGCGTCGTGCGCGAGGGGTTCGGCCTGGCGGGCGCCTCGCAGCCGGACGTCGACGAGGCAGTGCGCGCGGCCGCCGAGCGGTTCACGGGCGTTGGCGCCGTCGTGAGCGAGATCGGCGTGCCGATGCACGGCGACGGCTACCCCATCTGGAACGCGATCGCGGTCGAGGGCGCGGCGATGCTCATGGTCCGCGGCAACGGGATGGGCACGAACTGGAAGGGCCGGTACAGCACGTCGCTGCTGGACGCATATGCGCGCGGCCGGCTGACCCGCGCAGACGACCTCTCGGACACCGTCAAGCTCGTGACCCTGGCCGGCCAGTACCTGCAGGACGCGTACCACGGCCGCTACTACGCGAAGGCGCAGAACCTGGCCCGGAGCCTCGTCGCCGCGTACGACGAGGCGCTGCGCGACGTGGATCTCCTGCTGATGCCGACCATCCCGATGAAGGCGACCCGTCTGCCGGCGCCGGACGCGCCGCGCGAGGAGCGGGTGGCGCGCGCCCTGGAGATGATCGCGAACACGGCGCCGTTCGACGTCACCGGCCACCCGGCCATGAACGTGCCGTGCGCGCGGTCCGAGGGCCTGCCGGTGGGCCTGATGCTCGTCGGCCGGTACTGGGAGGACGCCACTGTGCTCCGGGCGGCGTACGCGTTCGAGCAGCTCGGCGGCTACTCCGTGCGGCCCGAGCCCCTGGCAGCGTCCTCGGTGTAGGCCTCGTGCCAGGCGCCGACGGCGCGCCGGGAGAGGACGCCGAAGAGCCAGAACGCGACGAGACCGAGGAGGCTGCCCAGGATCACCGCGGCGAAGAGCTGCTCCGACGCCAGCCGGGCCCGGTACAGGTCGATCAGGATGCCGAGGCCCGGCTGGCCCTGCCGGAAGAAGAAGTCGCCGACGATCGCGCCGGTCACGCTGAGGCCGGCCGAGATGCGCATGCCGGTGAGGATCGCGGGCAGCGCGGCCGGGAGCTCGAGGCGGACCAGCCGGCTGAGGCGGCCGGCCCGGTGGAGCGCGAACAGGTCGCGCAGGCCGCGCGGCACGGAGCGGAGACCGAACAGCGTGTTGGCGACGATCGGGAACAGTGAGATGAGGGCGCAGACCAGGACCCGGCTGCCCGGACCGAAGCCGAACCAGAAGCCGATCAGCGGCACCATCGCGAGGATGGGCACGGTCTGGAGCACCACCGCGTAGGGGTAGAGGGAGCGCTCCAGCCAGCGCGTCTGGCTCATGAGGATCGCGAGGCCGATGCCGATGCCTGCCGCGATGGCCAGGCCGATCGCCGCCACCTGGGTGGTCAGCCACAGGCCGCCCAGCAGCTCGGCCAGGTGGGCGGGATCGAGGAAGCCGACCCGCAGGACCGCGTGCGGCGGCGGCAGCAGGAACCGCCGCTCGGGCGACAGCACGAGCTCGCTGAGCGCGTACCAGACGGCAGTGACGAGCGCGAACACGATGGCCGGCGGCAGCCACCTCCGCAAACGTCCCTCCCCCCTGGCGGGGGAGGAAGGCCCCCCAGGGCCCGGAGGGGGGGTCGCTTCGACTCGCGTCCCGAGCCACCCCGCCACCTCGGCCACCTTCCGGGTGAACTCCGGCTCGTACCGCAGCTCGGGACGGCGTGGGTACCCGAACGGGACCGCCACGTCCGCCACCACGCGCCCCGGCCGGGGCGAGAGCACGACCACCCGGCCGGCCAGGTACACCGCCTCGGGCACCGAGTGGGTCACGAACAGCGCAGCGAACGGCCGCCGGTCGAACAGCTCGACCAGCTCGACCGCCAGCTGCTGCCGCGTCAGGTCGTCGAGCGCCCCGAACGGCTCGTCGAACAGGAACAGCTCAGGGTCGCGGGTGAGCGCCCGGGCCAGCGACGCGCGCATCCGCATGCCGCCGGAAAGCGTGTGCGGCAGGCCGCCGGCGTGGCTGGCCAGCCCGACCAGCTCGATCGCCCGGCCGGCTCGCTCCCGGCGCTCGGCCGCCGCCACGCCGTCGAGCTCGCCGAGCAGCTCGACATTGCCGCGCACCTTCCGCCAGGGCAGGAGCGTGGCGTCCTGGAAAACCGAGCCGATGCGGTCCGCCTCCACTCGCACCGTTCCGGAGGTCGGCTGCTCGAGGCCGGCGACGAGGCGCAGCAGCGTGGTCTTACCGCATCCGGACGGGCCGACGACGGCAACGAGCTCGCCCCTCGCGACGGCAAGGTCGACGCGGTCCAGCGCCGGCGTGCCGTCGCGGTAGCGCTTCCGCACTGCCACCAGCTCGAGCACGACCGCGCCCCACTATAGAGCCGGCCGCGCCGCCGGAGCCTGGCCGGCATACCATTCACATGAGACCGGTGGAATGGGTGTGCCGGGCGTGATGGTTCGATCGGCATGGCTACGTCCCGGCTGCTGATCGCCGCCGCGGCGGTGCTCGCGGTGGCGTGCGGCGGGGGCGGCAGCACGGCCCAGGCGCCGGCTTCGGCGCCGCGCGCCGCGCCGGGCAGTGCGCTCGATCTCCAGCCGGTCTGCCCGTCGACGGTCGTCGTCCAGATGAACTGGTATCCGCAGGCCGAGCACGCCGGCCTCTACCGGCTCCTCGGCGCCACGCCCGCGGTCGACGCCGGGCAGAAGCGGCTGTCCGCCGAGCTGGTCGCGTCGGGCCGCGACACCGGCGTGCGGCTGGAGGTCCGTTCGGGCGGCCCGGCGATCGGCTTCCAGCAGGTCTCGGCCCAGGTCTACCTCGACCCCTCGATCACGCTCGGCGTGGTGGCCACCGACGAGACGGTCCAGAACTCGAAGGACCACCCGACGCTCCAGGTGATGGCGCCGATGGACCTGAACCCGCAGGTCATCCTCTGGTCGCCGGACAAGCACCCGGACTGGAAGACGATCGCGGACGTCGGCCGGTCCAGCGCGACCGTCCTCTACTACGGCGGGGCCACGTACATGGAGTACCTGGTGGGGGCCGGCATCCTCCACCGCTCCCAGGTCGACGGCTCGTACGACGGCACGCCCAGCCGCTTCGTCGCGTCGGGCGGGACGGTGGCCCAGCAGGGCTACGCCACCAACGAGCCGTACTTGTACAGCCACGAGCTACCGGCGTGGAACAGGCGGATCGCGTTCCAGCTGGTACACGACACGGGCTACCCGATCTATCCGGACGCGTTTGCGATCCGGTCGGGCGACCGCACCAGGCTTGCGCCGTGCCTGCAGCGGCTGGTCCCGATCCTGCAGCAGTCGACGGTCGACTACATGCGCGACCCGGGACCGACGAACCGGGCCATCGTGGGCATGGTCCACGATCTGAACGCGGCCCAGGACTACACGCTGGCGAGGGCCAACTACGCGGCCGGCGAGATGAAGAAGCTGGGGATCGTGTCGAACGGCACGAACCGGACGATCGGCGACTTCGACATGGCGCGCCTGCAGAAGGTGGTCGACATCGTCGGCCCGATCTTCGCGCGGGCGGGCAAGCCGATCGCGAGCGGCCTCCGCCCGGACGACGTGGCGACGAACCAGTTCATCGACCCGAACGTCGGGCTGTAGGGGCCTGCCGCTGGGCTTCGGGCGTCCACGTCCAGGTGGCATTGGGACGTCTGGAGTGCGGTTCGGGCGATGGGGGGCTGGCGGGCTAACATCGGCTCGCTTCTGGGTGGTAAGTGTCCCGCAGGTGATCCGTTTTGCGCAAGCAACGCGCAAGTGGCCCAAATGTGCGCCAATCGCCCTCTCGAAGGCCCCCGAAAGGGCGATTCGCATACATTTGGGCCACTTGGGTGCCAGTTGTCGCCCAGAGGCGAGCCGGTGCTAGCCCGCCAGTCCCCCTTCGCCGGCACTCGCACTCCCAAGCAGTGCCGCGAGATACGGCCCCGCAGGCCGGCGCCCCTGCGCGCCGGCGAGGCAACTAGCGCCCGGGCCAGCCTCGCTCGCGCATGATCGAACCCGCGATCTGCTTTCGCGAGTGGACGCCGAGCTTGCCCCGGATTCGCTCGACGTGGCCCTCGACCGTCCGCTCCGCGATGACCAGCCGCTCCGCGATCCGCCGGTTCGTCATGCCCTGGGCCACCAGCTCGGCGATCTGCAGCTCGCGCGACGTGAGGCCCGCGGGCGCGCGTGGCGGCGGCGCCGCCGTCTCCGCCCCCAGGTCGGGTGACCCCGTGACCACCGGCAGCCCCATCCGGGCGTAGCGGATCGCCTCGTCGAACGACATCCGCCCGCCCTCGGCCCATGCCGCATCGGCCCGGTCTCCGGCCGCCGCCCTCGCCGGCACCACGACCGTCGACGAGACCAGCTCCCGCCAGCGCGGGGCGAGCTGCGACCGGATCGACGCCCGGAGCGCCTCCGCCGCACCGGACAGGCGCAGCGCCCGCACCGCCTCCGACTCGGCCACCGCCAGCGCCGCCAGCGCGTTCAGCGTCGCGGCCGTGCCGTACTGGCTGCGCAGCCGGCGGAAGATCTCGAGGCTCCACGCCAGCTGCACGCGGGCCATCGCCGTGTCCCCGTGGAAGACCGCGATGATGCCGAGGAACAGCGCCGCCCGGCCGCGCGGACCGTCCGGGCCCCGGCTCTGGCTCGCCACCTGCTCGAGCCACGATCGGGCCCCGGGCAGGTCGCCCGCCTGCAGCTGCATCTCCCCCAATCCGACCAGCGCCTCCATCCGCACCAGCTCGTCGTCGCTCGAGGCGAGCGCCTCCTCGAACCGGCGCCTGGCCGCCGCGAAGTCTCCGAGGTACGTGTGGATCGACCCGAGCAGCGTGAGCGTCCAGTCGCGGTCCACCAGCTCGCCAAGCCGGTCGAACAGCTCCAGGGCCTCCTCGCAGAAGCGCTGAGCGGCCACGTAGTCGGCCTGCCAGCCCCCGATCCGCGCCACCGCGATCAGGGCCCACGCCCGCTCGGCCGCGTCGGCCGGCGCCGCCGAGAGCGCGGTCTCCAGCCAGGCACGCCCCTCGATGTAGTGGCCGCGGGTCACCCAGAACCAGGACAGCGCGCTGGCCATGCGCAGGCCGGCGCCGGCGTTGCGGGCCCGGTACCACGCGAGAGCGATCCGCAGGTTGTCCAGCTCCGTCTCGAGGCGCGCCAGCCAGCCGGCCTGGTCCTCCCCGCGCTCCTCGCGCTCGGACTCCTCCGCCAGCTCCAGGAAGTAGGCAGCGTGCCGCTCGGCGATGGCCGGCCGCTCGCCGCTCGCCGACAGCCGCTCGGCGGCGAACTGGCGGATCGGCTCGAGCAGGCGGTACCTGGCGGGGCTGCGCTGGAGGTCGGCCTGCAGCAGCGATCGTTCGACCAGGCGGAAGACGACGCCGCCGACCTCGTCCACCGCGACGGCGTCGCCCGCGCAGACGGCCTCACACGCCGCGAGCTCGAACCCGCCGCCGAAGACCGCCAGCCGGCGGAACACCTGCCGCTCCTGGCCGTCGAGGAGCTGGTGGCCCCAGTCCAGCGCGGCGTGGAGGGTGCGGTGCCGGCCCCCGCCGGCCCGGCCGTCGGCTGAGAGGAGCCGGAAGCGCGCGTCCAGCCGGGACAGCACGTCCTGCACCGACATGGCCTCCATGAGGGCCGCCGCGAGCTCGATCGCCAGCGGGATGCCTTCGAGACGCCGGCACACGTGGGCGACGGCGTCGGCATTGGTGGGCTCGACCTCGAAGCCGGGCCGGACGAGCCGAGCCCGGTCCTCGAACAGGCGAACCGCCTCGCTGCCGCCGGCCGGCCGCCGATGGTGATCGTGCCGCCGGCCGGGCAGGCTCAGCGGCGCGATCCGCCAGACGACCTCGCCCGGGACCCGCAGCGGCTGCAGCGAGGTCGCCAGCACGCGCACGTTCGGGCAGCCGCGAAGCAGCGACTCGACCAGGTGCGCGCAGGCGCTGACCAGGTGCTCGCAGTTGTCGAGCACGAGCAGCAGGGACCGATCGCCCAGCTGGGTCGCGAGCGTCAGGGCGAGCTGCTCGCCGCCCCGCTCCGGCACGCTCAGGCGGGTCGCCACCTCCTGAACGAGAAACGCCTCGTCGGTCAGCGCGGCCAGAGAGACGAAGTGGGCGGTCTCGCCGGCCTCGCCGTCCAGGCGGCCGGCCACCTCGATGGCCAGGCGCGTCTTGCCCATCCCCGCCGGTCCGGTGATCGTGACCAGCCGGGACGAGCGCACCAGATCGGCGAGCGCCTCCAGCTCACTGGAACGGCCGACGAAGCTGGTGACCTGCGCCGGCAGCCGTGCCGGAGAGTGTCCGCTCACCTACGTCCGCAGCTCGAACGGTGTTGACAGGCGACGCAGGTAGCTTACCGGTGCGATTCAGGTACCCGCTCAGGTAGTTCCGCCCTATCGGACCTGGGGGACGGCCGGCTACATTTCATGATGCTGCGGGGGTGAACCGCAGGAACGATCTCAGTGGTGAGTGAGACCCTTTCCCTGCCCGACGAGCGGCGGGTCGGCATCGGTCGACCCGCTGCTCGTTCCCCCCACCCCCCGGTCCGATGTGCCAAGCTCGTCGTGATGCGCTCGGGACTGGCGCTGGTCGTGGCACTGCCGCTGATGGCGGGCGCCTGTGGCCAGGCGGTCCGGGCCGGACCGCGTCCGGCACCCGCCACGATCTCGTACCAGGCGCTCGTCGCCGGCGCGTCCGATCCGGAGGGCAACACGCTCACCGTGCGCTTCGACTCGATGCCGGGCCGAGCGCGTCAGACAGCCGTGCCCACCAACGCGTCGGACGCGCGCTTCACGGCGTCCGGCGCCATCTCGTACCTGCTCCCCGACAGCATCCACACGCTGGCACCGTCAGGCGGCGCCCGCACGGACGCGACTGCGGGATCCGGCGTGATCGTCGCCTTCGCCTGGAACGACGGCGGGACGCTTGCCTACCTCGCCCACGCGAACGCGGCCGGCGCCGGCAGCCGGCTGGTGATCCGCGACCCCGCTGGGGCGGCGACGACCGTCTCTCTGTCACCGGCGGCTGCCGGCGGCACCCCGAGCCTGCGGTTCTCACCGGACGGCCGCCTGCTGCTGCTGGTCGACGTCGCCCTGACCGGATCGAGCACCCTGCAGGTGCGCCGCCTCGACGGCAGCCTGGTCTTCCAGGCGAGCGGGGCGACCGAGGCCACATGGGCCGGCGCCCGGCGCGTGTACTTCCTCGACGCCCGCGGTGTGGACGTCGCGGACCTGACGGCCGGCGTGACCCGGACGATTCTCCCCGACCTGCGCTGGCACGCACCGGACACCTCGCCCGACGGCCGCGCGGTCGTGTTCGAGCTG
>DASQZW010000114.1:0-14827 GCA_035638495.1 Terriglobales bacterium | reverse complement strand
AGGCAGGCCACGACGAGGAAAAGTATGTCGAAATCGGCCAGCACGAGGAGGGGTTGGCCGGCCAGCGGCAGCGTCGACGGCGACTGCCCGGCCATCGCGAGCTGCACGGCGCGACCGCCGACGACCACGAAGGGCACCCAGATGGGCAGGGCGAGCACGGGGAGCAGCAGCTCACGGGCCCGGGTCTGGGCGGCCAGGGCGGCGAACAGGCTGCCCAGCGCGGCCATCCCGATCGTCGCGAGCAGCACGGTCCCCACGACCAGCGGCGAGATGGGACTGCCGAGGAAGATCGCCATCGCGGGGAGCAGCACCGCCTCGCAGGCGACCAGCATCGCGGCCGCGGCAGCGGCCTTGCCGGCGAAGACGGCGGTGGCGCCGGCCGGCGTCAGGAGCATGGCCTCCAGGGAACCGCTGTCCTTCTCGGCGGCGAACGCCCGTCCGAACGCGACCAGGCCCGCGAACACCAGCACCAGCCACAGGATGCCGGGCGACAGACGGGGACCCTGGACGAGGTCGACGTCGAACGCGAAATTGGCGATGACCAGCGCCAGGACGATGAACTGCGCCAGCGCGGGCAGCAGCTCGCGGCCCCGCAGCTCGCACCGCACGTCCTTCCGCGCCACCGCCAGCGCGATGCTCAGGAAGCGCACGCTCAGCCGCCCACGACGCGCAGCGCCCACGGGTCGCCGGCCACGCGGCCCGCCCGGAGCAGCACGGCCCGGTCGCAGAGGTCGCGGGCCAGTGCCGTGTCGTGCGTGGCGAGAACCGCGGTCCGCCCCTCGAGGAGGCCCCCGAGCAGCCCACGGCCCTCGGCGTCGAGGCTGGCATCCGGTTCGTCCAGCACGAGCAGCTCGGGCCGGTGCAGGACCGCGCGGGCGAGCGCCAGCCGCTGCTGCTGGCCGCGGGACAGCCGCTCGGCCCGTGTACGAGCCAGCGGCGCCAGGCGGACCAGCGCCAGCGCGTCCCGCGCGTGCCGGGGCTCCAGCCCGTGGAGCGCGGCGAAGAACTCGAGGTTCTCGAGCGCGGTCAGAGCCGGGTACAGGCCGACCTGGTGGCCGAGGTAGCCCACGCGGGCGCGAAGGCGGTCGCGCTGGCGGACGGCGTCCAGCCCGAGGACCTCGAGGCGCCCAGAGGCGGGGCGGGCCACGGTGGCGAGCATGCGGAGCAGCGTGGTCTTGCCCGCGCCGTTGCCGCCCAGCACCGCCAGCCGGGCGCCGGCAGGCAGGTCCAGGTCCAGCGGTCCCACCGCGACCTGCGTGCCGAAGCGCTGGACAAGGGCCGACGCCCGGACGGCGGTCACCGGCGCCAGAGGGGCCACAGCACGTATGGCGCGGCCAGCGCAAGCAGCAGCGACGCCAGGACCCAGGTCACCGGACGGCCGCCGCGACGCCCAGCGGGGTGGGAGCGCGTTCGAGCTCCGGCTCCGCCCGGACCAGGTTGCCGAGGAGCACGCCGGCCACCAGGAGCGCCCCTCCGACCCAGATCCAGGTCACGAGCGGGTTCACGAAGACCGTCAGCGCCACGGTGCTCCCGTCGGCGCCGGCCAGCACGACGTACACATCGTCAAGCGGCGTGCTGCGGATCGCGACCCGCGTCAGCGCCTGCCCGCCCAGGCTGGGATAGGTCAGCCGCGCCGGCTCCAGGGTCTCGTCGCCGAGACGAAGCCTGGCCACCAGCTCGCCGTGGTCGCCGGCGTTCTGTGCCGACATCCCCTGGTAGGTCAGCGTGTGGGAGCCGACGGTCACCGACTCGCCCGGGCGCAGCGTGACCTGCCGCGACTGCTGCCAGACGTGCGACCCGATGAGGCCGGCGGCGACGACCAGGATGCCCGCGTGCGCCAGGTAGGCGCCGTAGCGGCGGCGGTTCCTGGCCAGCACCCGCGCCGCCGCGATCGGCCAGGGGCCGGCCAGCCGGCGCGCGAACGCGGCACCGCGGCCGTACTCGACCAGGCACGTGATCAGGCCCGCGGCCACCAGGGGCAGGGCCACCAGCGCCCCGGGCTGGCGGACGCCCCCGGCCAGCAGCCCGGCGAGGGCCAGTGCCGCGCTGCCCAGCTGCCAGCGCAGCAGCTTCAGCCAACCGCCCTGCACCCGGCGCCACGGCAGCATCGGCCCGATCGCCAGCAGCGCGAGGAGCGCGAGCATGATCGGCGCGCCGGCGCGCTCGTAGTACGGCGCCCCGACGACGAGCTCGCGACCCGTCATCCCGCTCAGCAGGGGCAGGAGCGTGCCCCACAGCACGGCCGCCGTCAGGGCCACCAGCAGGACGTTCTGGAGCAGGAAGGCGCCCTCGCGGGAGACCGCGGCCTCGGCCGGCTCCGGGGAGCGCAGCTGGCCCGACCGCCGGGCCAGGGCCGCGCCGGAGACCACCATCGCTGCGACCAGGAAGCCGAAGAACCAGGGCCCCAGGGGGCTGACCGCGAAGCTGTGGACCGAGGGCAGGATGCCGCTGCGCACCAGGAAGGTGCCGAGGATCGAGAGCAGGAACGCGGCGATCACGAGGCCGTAGTTCCACGCCCGCAGGGTGCCCCGCCGCTCCTGGACCTGCGCCGAGTGGATGTACGCCGTGGTGGCCAGCCAGGGCATCAGCGCGGCGTTCTCGACCGGGTCCCAGCCCCAGTACCCGCCCCAGCCCAGCACGTGGTAGGCCCACCACATGCCCAGGGTCAGGCCGACGCTCTGCAGCCCCCATGCCACCAGCGCGTACCGGCGGGTCTGCGCCACCCAGGCCGCGTCCTGCCTGCCGGTCAGCAGGGCGGCGACCGCGAACGCGAACGGCACCGCGAACGCGCTGTAGCCCGCGAGCAGGAAGGGCGGGTGGATCAACATCCCGCCGTCGCGGAGCAGCGGGTTCAGCCCGAGGCCGTCAGCCGGCGTCACCGGGAGCAGCGCGAACGGGCTGGCCACGAAGACCATCACCACCAGGAAGAAGGCGACGATGCCTGCGAGCACCGCGTTTGCGTAGGCGGTGAGCCGGACGCTGGCCGCCGCGCCGGCCGCGAGCGAGACGGACCCGATGGCCGCCAGCAGCAGCGCCCAGTACAGGAGCGATCCCTCCTGACCGCCGTAGAACGCCGCCGCGGTCAGTGGGGCGGAGAGGCTGCGATCGGAATGCTCGAAGACGTAGGCGATCGTGAAGTCCCGGCTCAGGAGCGCCACGAGCAGCGTCGCGGAGGCCGCGGCCAGGCCCACGCCGCCGGCGTAGAACGCCCGCCGGCCCACCGCGGCCAGCCGCACGTCGTCGCCCAGGCCCGCCGCGACGCCTGCCACCGCGCTGAGGGCGACCAGCGCCAGGCTGGCGAGCAGGAAGGCGCCGCCCAGCTCCGCTAGCAGCATCTCAGCCGGTGGGCGTTCCCTGCGACTGCGCCGACGAGAACTTCGACGGGCACTTCGCCTCCAGCGTGCGGGCGTGGAAGACGCCGTCGGAGCCCATGTGGCCGTCGACGACCACCTGGATCCCGGGGCGGAAGATGTCCGGCACCGTCCCCCGGTAGTCGACGGGCATCGTCTGGCCGTCCTGGGCGGCTGTGAACCGCACGTGCAGCCCGCCGTCGGACCGGACCACGTCGTTCTGCACGGTGCCCAGCACCCGGACGTCGCTGCTGCCGCCGTGGCCGCGCATCTCTCCGACGGTCTGGTAGTACTCGGCGCTGCTGCCGGTGGCGGACACCACCAGGTAGCCCACGCAGGCCGCGATCACCGCGCCGAGGCCCAGCCACTTGAGCGACCAGCGCACCTAGCCGGCCCCCACGAGCTGCAGGTAGCGGTCGATGAGACCCGCGTCCAGCGGACCGACGAAGCGGGCGACCACCACGCCCCGGGTGTCGAGGAAGAACGTCTCGGGCGGAGCCGTGACGCCGAAGCGGGCCGAGGCGCCGGTGCCGGCCGGCCCGACCGGGTAGGGGTACTGGACGCGCTGCTGCGCGGCGCGGGCCGCGCCCGGCGAATCCTGGATGTCCACGCCGAGGAACGCAACCCTGCCCTGGAGGCGCTGGGCGGCCGCCTTGAGCGGCGCCTCCTCCTGCCGGCACGACGTACACCACGAAGCCCAGAAGTTGAGCACCACCGGCCTGCCGCGCAGCGCGGCCAGGCTGGCGGGCGCTCCGTCCAGGCCCTGGACGACGAGGTTCGGCGCCGGTTTGCCGAGCAGGCCGTCCGCCGGGGCGCTCGCCGGATGCGCGAGACCCCACCACAGCGCGGTGACCAGGACGGCCGTGCTCGCCGCCGCGGCCACCCACGCCAGGCGCCCCCGTGTCACGCCGCCGCCTTCGCAGGCGCCAGCGCCTCCAGCGCCTCCATGAGCTCCGCCGATCCGCCCCCCGGCACACGGAGGCCGATCGCGACCTCCGCGACTCCCAGCCGCTCCAGGTCGTCCAGCCTGCGCCGGCACTCGTCCAGCGGCCCGATGACGGTCACGAGATCGATCATCTCCGCCGTCAGGGCGGCCATCGCCTCGTCCCGCCGGCGCGCCAGGTACAGGTCCTGGATGCGCCTGGCCTCCTCCTCGAAGCCGTACCGGCAGAAGAGCTGGTTGTAGTAGTTCCGCTCTCGCGACCCCATCCCGCCGATGTACAGCGCCAGGTGCGGCCGGACGGCGTCGCGACCCGCATCGACGTCGTCGGTCACGACGACCGGCTGGGAGACGCAGATCGACAGCTCGCTCAGCGGTCTGCTCGCCCGCCGAGCGCCCTTCTCGAGCTGCGGCCGGAGGACCTCGTCGAAGTGCCGCGGCGAGAAGAACACCGGCAGCCAGCCGTCGGCCAGCTCGCCGGCCAGCGCCACCCCGGTCGGAGTGAGCGTCGCGAGGTAGATCGGGATGCGGTCTCGCACCGGGTGCGTGATCAGCTTGAGGCCCATGTCGAGGTGGAAGATCTCGCCCTCGTACGTCAGGCGGTCCCGGCGCAGCACCGTCCGAACGATCTCCATCGTCTCCCGCATCCGGCGGACCCCGCGCTCGAACGGCACGCCATGCCAGCCCGAGATGACCTGGTGGCCCGAGGTGCCGAGTCCGAGGACGAAGCGTCCGCCGCTGATGCGGTCCAGCGAGGCCGCGGTCTGCGCGATCAGGGCCGGGCTCCGGCTGAAGACGTTCACGATGCCGGTGGCCAGCTCGATCCGCTTCGTCTGGCAGGCGATCTCGGTCAGCATCGTGAAGGCATCCCAGCCGTACGCCTCGGCGACCCAGATCCGGTCGTATCCGAGCCGGTCGGCCGCCTGGACGAACGCGCTGGTCGCCTCCCGGGGCACGTCGTCCGTGTAGGGGATCGTGAGCCCCACTTTCACATTCGGCAGTTTAGGCTGTTACGGGAATGCGCCGACTCATCGCCGCTCTGACCGTGTCCATCGTCATCGTTGGGTGCGGCCAGGGCGTCTGGCTCAGCCGGCAGGATGCCATCAACCACTCCTCGGGCGAGAAGGGCATCAGCGCGGTCACCCGCCGTGAGGCCAAGCTGATGACCTGGGACGAGTTCGTCAGAACGACGCAGATTCAGAACGCCGACCAGTACGCGCCCCCCGGCAAGCAGCGGGTGTGGCTCGTCGCCGTCGCCGGGGACGTCCAGCTCCGCGGCGCCCATGAGCACTGGGTGATCTTCGTGTACAACGCCGTGACTGGCGCCACGATCGGCGCGATCCCCGGGCCATTCGACCAGACCACGGGCGACGCGGTGGGCGACACGTGGCCCCCGAACTGGAGCAGCTTCCCCGATCACGGTTGAGGCGGCTGTCAGTCGTCCGGTGGGAGGGCGTTCGCCGCGGCGATACGGCCGTACAGCTCGCCGCTGGGCTTGACCGTGCGCACCTGCGAACCGACGTCGACAGCGATCAGCCCGAAGCGCATCGAGTAGCCGTGGGCCCACTCGAAGTTGTCGTGGGACGACCAGTGGAAGTACCCACGGACGTCCGTACCGGCCTGGATGGCTTCCCAGAGCTCCCCGAGGACCGCACGCAGGTAGTCCACGCGGACGCCGTCGTCCCCCGTCGCGATCCCGTTCTCGGTCACGTAGACCGGTCTGTCGAGCGGACGCAGCTCCTCCAGGCAGTCGCGGAGCCAGCGCGGCCGCACGGCCCAGCCGAAGTCGGACTCCGGCAGTCCCGGCGGGTTGGAGCGCAGTGCGAACGCCTCGCCGGCGTGGCGCGCGGAGAAGGCCACCAGCGAGCCGGTGTAGTGGTTGAGGCCGATGTAGTCGCCGGGCGCCTCGACGACCGGCGCCATGCGACCTCCGCCGACGGGCCAGCGGTCCATGAGGAACGCCGCGGCGCCCGCGGCAAAGCGGTCGCGGCGACGGCGCTCGTTCGCGGGAATCATGAGCCACTTGTGCTGGGCGAGGCCCACCGGCACGCCCGGCGTGAGCCGCCGGAGCTCGCGGCAGGCGGACTCGTGCGCCCGCCGCAGGTTGCCCAGCACCCGGATGGCGCCCAGCAGGTCGCCATGGCGGCCGGGCGGGAACTCGCCGGCGACCCACCCCTGGTACGCGTAGATGTTGGGCTCGTTGATCGTGCACCACAGGCCGACCAGATCACCGAGCTCGTCCGCGACGCGGCACACGAACGGCAGCCACGCATCCGCCGCGCCGGCGGCGGCCCACCCGCCTCGGCGGGTGAACCACACCGGGGAGGTGAAGTGGTGGAGGGTGATCATCGGCGTCATGCCCTGCGCTCGGAGCTCGGACAGCACCTCCCGGTAGTGCTGGATCTGCGCCCGGTCGAACTCGCCCTGCGCCGGCTCGACGCGAGACCATTCGATCGAGAGCCGGTGGGCGTTGTTGTGCAGCCGGCCCAGCAGCGCGAAGTCCTCGCGGAACCGGCGGTACTGGTCGCAGGCGGGATCGGCACTGTCACCGGTCAGGATGCCGCCCCGCTGCTCGAACTCCCACCAGTCGCAGTTGTGGTTGTCGCCCTCGACCTGGTGCGCGGCGGTGGCGCACCCCCACAGGAACCCGTCGGGGAATCGGCGCTCTCCCGGCACCGCGCTCAGGTGGTGCCCGATGGAGGCGAGACCGGCTGGCGCCCGTCTGGCCCGGCGGCGGCCGCGGGCGACGGCGCCACGTAGTTGACCGCGAGGATCCTGCCGCCCTCCACGTCCACCTCGAGCACGCCGGCGCGGTCGACCGGCTTCCGGTAGAGCTCGCGCTCGGTGCGGGGCCGCCCGTCCATCAGGAGCCATGCCGCCTGCAGGGGATCGGCATGGCTGACCAGCAGGCCGACCTCGTCGGGACGCTCCTCGGCGACGCGACGAACGACGCCGACCACCCGGCCACCCATCTGGTCGATGGTCTCGTCGCCCGGCAGCAGGCCACGCCGCGCCTTGTGCACGAGCCAGAGCGGCCGCCGGACCGGGATCTGCCAGTACGGCACGCCCTGCAGGTAGCGGCCGAACTCGGCCTCCAGCAGCGCCGGCTCCGGGATCACCGGAACCGGCTCCGGGAGCTGCTCGGCGATGATGGCGGCGGTCTCGACCGCCCGTTCCAGCGGGCTGTGCAGGATCCGGGTGATCCCGCGATCGCGCAGGCGCTTGCCGACCTCCACGGCCTGAGAGCGTCCGCGCTCGCTGAGCGGGAACCCGGGGAGATGGCCGTAGAGCACCCGACGGGGGTTCTCGACGTCTGCGTGGCGCACCAGGTAGACGCGGCTCATGGACGATCCCCTAGGCTACCGGTTCCCGCCCGGTGCCAGTGGTACCGGCCTATTGTTCATGGCGTGGGCGACCAGTTCGACCTGTTCGGCGGCGGCGCCGCCCCGGCCGGCGGCGCCCGACGTTCGTCGCGCTCCCAGCCGGCGCCCCACCCCGAGCCCGACGCCGGCCGGCGCCCTGACGCGCCGCTCGCGAGCCGGTTGCGGCCGCTCCGGTTCGACGACCTCGTCGGTCAGGCGAAAGTGGTCGAGACCCTGCGCAGCCTCGCGGAGTCGGGGCACCTGCCGAGCGTGGTCCTCTGGGGGCCGCCCGGCTCCGGCAAGACGACGCTGGCCGGGATCCTCGCCGAGGCCACCGGCTCGCATTTCGTGGCGCTCAGCGCCGTGACCGCCGGCGTCGCCGACCTGCGGCGGGTCGTGGCCGAGGCCCGCGAGCGGCGCCGCGCCGGTCGCCGGACGATCCTGTTCGTCGACGAACTGCACCGCTTCAACAAGGCGCAGCAGGACGCGATCCTGCCGCACGTCGAAGACGGCACGATCACGCTGATCGGCGCCACCACCGAGAACCCGTCGTTCGAGGTGATCGCCCCACTCCTCTCGCGCAGCCGGGTCTTCCGCCTGGAAGCTCTCGACCGCGCCGACCTGGAGCAGGTGGTGCGCCGGGGCATGGACGAGCTCGGCGCGGAGATCCAGGACGACGCGCTGGACGCGCTCCTGGAGGCTGCTCGCGGTGATGCGCGCGTCGCGCTCAACGCCCTCGAGGCGGCTGCGGCCCTGGCCGGCGGCGCGATCACGGCGGATGCGGTGGAGCGCGCGATGCAGGACCGGCACCTGCTCTACGACCGCGCCGGCGACATGCACTACGACATCGTGTCCGCGCTGATCAAGAGCGTGCGAGGGAGCGACCCGGACGCCGCCGTGTACTGGCTGGCGCGCATGCTGGAGGCGGGCGAGGACCCGAACTTCGTCGCGCGCCGCCTGGTCATCCTGGCCTCCGAGGACGTCGGGCTGGCCGACCCGATGGCCCTGCCCGTCGCGGTGGCGGCCCAGCAGGCCGCCCACTTCATCGGGATGCCCGAGGCGATGTTCCCGCTGACCGAGGCGGCCCTGTACCTGGCCAGGGCGCCGAAGTCGAACTCGGCCGGGCGTGCCTATGGGGCCGCGCGGGATGCCATCCAGCAGACCGGGAACCTCCCCGTGCCGCTCCACCTGCGCAACGCGGTGACGGGTCTGATGCGCTCGATGGGCTACGGGCGTGGCTACCGGTATGCGCACGACCATCCCGGCGGTGTCGTGGAGCAGCAGCACCTGCCGGACGGGCTGGAGGGCCGCTCGTTCTACGAACCCAGTCCGCGCGACCGCCCCTGAGACGTACGTACGCCGTCATTCTCGGCCAGACCTCTAGGATTGTCCGCCGTGACGGATGCACTCGTGATCTTCAAACCGGACGGCGCCCACCGGCTGGCGGTCCGCGCCGCCGTGCGCGGCTGGCTGCAGTCCGAGCGCGACTGGAAACTGCGCGGGCTGACCTGGTACCGACCGTCGACCGAGCTGGTCGGGGAGCACTACGACTTCCTGCGGGGCCGTCCGTTCTTCCCCTGGCTGATCGACTTCATGAGCGCGCTGCCGGTGCTGGTGGGCGTGGTGTCGGCCGAACCGGACGGCCTGGAGCGCATGCGGTACGAGCTCGGCGAGACGCGCATCCACGAGTCACGGCCCGGGTCGCTCCGGGAGCGGTTCGGCATCGGCGGCGGGGTGAACGTGCTCCACCTCTCTGACTCTGCGCACTCGGCCGCGACCGAGATCGGACTGTGGAGCCGCCACGTGAAGCTCGACTCGGTCGACGCCGTGATCTCGGAGCCCGAAGACCGTCCCGATCACACCTTCCACCTGCGTTCTCTGGCCTCCCAGTACGCGTCGGGCACGCACGCCGACCTGGCGGCCCAGTCGATACGGCGGCTGCTGCGCGAGGAGAGCGACCTAGTGGGCGACGATTTCGACGCCCTGGTCCGGGTCGTGCTCGGCGCCTTCCGTTCCTGAGCCTTCGGTTCCTGAGCCCCAGCCGGGCGGCACCGCGGAGACGACCAGCGTCTTGTTGAACAGCTCGCCGTTGGGCACGACGATCATGTCGCCGTGTGCGCCGCGCAGGTACGTGACGCGCATCCGGATCTCGGTCACCACCCCGCGGTAGCCCCCGCTCTCCACCAGGTCGCCCACGCGGACGTTCTTCTCCATCAGCACGTAGAAGCCCGAGATGTAGTTCTTGACCAGGTCCTGGAGGCCGAGGCTCGTCACCACGGCCGCGATCAGGACGCCCGTCACACCCACCAGGGCGCTGCCCAGAGAGATCGTGACGAACATGAACCCGCCCATGGCGACGACGCCCACGTAGACGGCGCGGCTGGCCAGCAGCGCCGCGTCGCCGTGCATGCTGCGGCGGGCCAGCGCCCGGTTGACCATGTTGCGGATCAACCTGGCCAGCAGCCAGAACACGACGAAGACGATCGCGCCGGCCACGATGCCGCCGACGGCGCTCTGCGTCTGCGTCCAGGCCGGGGTGAACGTCGTCCGGAGCCACTGCGGCCACTGCAGCGCGGCCTGGATCATTGCGGGAATGCTGGCTCAGCCCTCCTCGGCGGCTTCCTCGGCGGGCTCTGCCGGGGCCTCCTCGGCGGCCGGGGCCTCCTCGACCTCCGCCACGACGCGGCGCGCGGCGAGCTTGACGATCACCTCGTCCGGGTCGCCGACGACCGTCACGCCCTCGGCAAGACGAAGGTCGGACAGCCGGACCGCCGCGTCCACCTCGGCCAGACCCGAGATGTCGACCTCGATGACCTCGGGGATCCTCGTCGGCACGCACTCGACCCTGATGGCGTGCAGCACCTGGAGCACGTCCGCCTCCCCGGCGCGGACCGGCTCGGCCTCGCCGGTGACGGACACCGGGACGTCGACCTGGAGCCGCTCGCGCAGGCTCACCTGGTGGAAGTCCACGTGGAGCAGGGTGTTGTAGCGAGGCGAGATCTGGACCTCCTTGACGAGCACCTTGCTCGGCCGGCCGGAGTCAACGATCAGGTCGATCAGCTGCGTCTTCCCCGAGCGCGCGAAGACGCGCTCGAACTCGTGCGTGTCGAGCTCGACACTGGTGGCGGCGCGCTGGCCGTAGACGACGGCGGGCAGCTTGCCGTGACGACGCAGCCGGCGCGTGGCCTTGCCCGTCGTCTCTCGCTTGTCGGCTTTCAGTTCCATAGGCGCACCAAAATCTAACAAGTCGACTGCGCCGCGTTCCCGTGAGGCGTGTCGCGGGCGCCGGCTGTTCGACCGGCGCCCGCCCGACAAGAGGAGATGTGGTCCGGGTCAGTCCTCGCCGCCGTCCCGCGCCGGCTGCCCGGTGGCGGGATCGAGGATGAAGCGCGAGGCGTTCGGCTCGTTGAAGTCGAACAGGTTGTCGAGCGTGCCGGCGAACGCGTCCGCAGACCCGCTGCCGACACGGCCGAGGTGCCAGTTGTCCTCGATGAAGCGAGTGATCGAGCTCTGGTCGGTCAGCGTGTGATCGACGAAATTGGTGCGGGCGAACGGCGAGATCACCAGCAGCGGCTGGCGCATGCCGTAGCCGCAGCGACCCTGCTGGCCGGACGGCACCTTCGCCGCGCTGGCGCCGCACTGGCCGGCCCCGGTCAGCGCGTCGATCGCGGGCACCTGCGACTGGCTCACGAGCGGGCCCTCGGCGTGGTCGTACCAGCCGTCCGAGTCGTCGTATGCGATCACGACGGCGGTGCTCCGCCACGTGTCGAGGCGCTGCAGGTGGTTGATGGTCTGGACCAGGAACGTCTGCTCGTCGATCGGGTCGGAGTAGCCCGCGTGGCCGTCCTGGAACGCGGCGGCTTTCACGAAGGACACGGCCGGCAGTCGGCCCGCGTCGGCCGCGGTGAAGAACTGGCTCAGGTCGTACTGGTGGTTCGCCTGGTCCTGGCGCCCGATCATCGCGGCGGACGACGGCGGCAGGTGCAGCGGGTTGGAGGTCTGCGGGTAGTACTGGAAGGGCTCGTGGTGCATGATGTAGTCGCCCACCGTCGCGCCGCCGATGTTGGTGTGGCTGTCGTGCTTGCAGTCGGCGAAGCCGCCCTGGAACCAGCCCCAGGTCAGGCCCTGGGCGTTCAGCAGGTCGCCGACGTTCTTGCCGCCCATCTCGGCCGGGTGCTGCGTCGCCGAGTTGCAGTTCTCGAAGAGGGGGCGGTCATCGCCGAAGATCGTCCCCGGTCCCTGCGGCGCGGACATTCCCGGGGTGTTGGCGGTGGAGAACCCCGTCGGGCACGCCGGCGCATTGATGGTGCTGCCGCCGCCGCAGATCGCGCCGAAAGTATTTCCGCTGATCAGGTTCAGCGCGCCGGGGGTCGAGGGTCCGTACCCGGTGCTGAACGAGTTGTCGCTCATCGAGAAGCGCTGCGCGTAGTTCCACAGCGCGGTGACCGTATTGCCGTCGAAGTAGTCCATGACGGCGAAGTTGGGGCTGGCGCCACCGGCCGGCGCCTTGTTGCCGACCGCCGCCAGACACTGCGCCAGCGTCAGGCCGCCGCCGGTCTTCTGGACGAACATGTCCAGGGCGCCGTTGTCCATGGCCTGCTGTTCCTGCGTGTAGCCGTGGCCCTGGTCGCACGTCAGCGCCTGCGCCCGGCTCAGCCGCTGCGGGTTGCCGAGGTTGGGGTTGCTGGTCAGCAGCGCGCCGTTCAGCCCGTTGACGTTGGGCGTTCCCTCTCTGGCGCGGAAGACGGGCTCGCCCGCGGTCGCATTGGCCGCGGCCGGATAGCTGGCGAAGTAGTGGTCGAACGACACGTTCTCCTGGAAGATCACGACCAGGTGCTTGATCGGGGTCGCGGTCCGCGAGGCCGCGGCCGGGTCCTGCGCCTGGTCGGCCGCGGAGATCATCGGCACCAGGCCCAGCGCCGCCGCCCCCGCCGCCAGCAAAAAACGTTTCCAGAGCATTGGCTCCCTCCTCCTGTGGGCCGCGCCGGGAGAGGCACGGCTGAAGCCACGCTATGCGGCGGCCATGGAAGAACGGGTGATGGCTCGGGGAATGAGAGGTTAAGCGGGACTGGGGTAAACGTCCCGGATCCAGTCGTCGACGCTGGCCCGGTACGTAGGCAGCAGCTCCGCCTCGGCCCGATGGCCGTGGATCAGGGCCGCCGCGTCATCGCCGGCGTGACCGCGCAGCCGCAGCGCGGCATACGCGACCAGGACAGAGCGGTGGACGCCGGCCTTGCAGTGGATCAGCACACGGGCGTCGGGCTGTTCGTCGAGCGTGCGCGCAACGAACCGCGCCGCGGCCGACCAGCGCCGGGGAGACTGCCGCCATCCCGTGTCGAGCATCGGCGCGTGGACCACCCGAGCTCTGCCGAAGAGCCTTCGCTCGATGGCCAGCTCCTGGGACACCAGGGTCTCCCAGGTCGCCCGGCAGTTGACCACGTGCGTGACGCCCACGGCCGTGAGGTTCTCGATGGTGGCGGGGGTCGGCATCACGCCGACCGCGATGCGCTCGCCGCCGATCCACGACAGCCATGTCGACGCCGGGTCGGGACCGTACAGCCGGCTGCTCAGACGGTGGACCCAGGCGCGCCAGCCGCGCTCAGCGGTCGGCATCGCGCCGAGCCGCGGCGGGGGCGCTCTCGGGGAAGCGCTCGCGCAGCCAGTCGACGATCGCCTGCAGCGACGTGCCCGGCGGGAACAGCTCCGCGACGCCCAGGCGCTTCAGCTCGGCGATGTCCTCGTCGGGGATGATGCCGCCGCCGAAGACCAGGATGTCGGTCGCGTCCCGCCGCCGGAGCTCCTCGACCACGGCCGGGGCCAGCGTCATGTGCGCGCCCGAGTGCAGGGACAGTCCGATGACCTGCGCGTCCTCCTGGAGCGCTGCGTCGACCACCATCTCGGGCGTCTGCCGCAGGCCGGTGTAGATGACCTCGTATCCCGCGTCACGCAGGGCGCGTGCGACGACCTTCACGCCCCGATCGTGCCCGTCGAGGCCGACCTTGGCCAGCACGATGCGAACCGGTCGCGCCGGGCCCCGCGAAGCCATCGCTCAGATTATGGCCTTCTCGGTATAGAGCCCGAAGACGTCCACCATCGCCCCCATGATCTCGCCCTCCGTGCAGTAGGCGCGCACCGCGTCCAGCACGTATGGCATCAGGTTCTCCGTTGGGCTGGCCGCCGCCCGGCGGAGCTGGTCCAGTGCCCGGCTCGCCGCTGTCGCGTCCCGGCGCCGGCGCACCGCGCGCACCCGCTCGGCCTGCTCCTGCTCCAGGCTGGCCGGAATGCGCAGGATCTCCAGGTCGTCGTCCTCGTCCGACACGAAGTCGTTGACGCCAACCATGATGCGGCGCCGGTGGTCCAGCTCCTGCTGGTGGCGGAACGCCGCGTCCGCGATCTCCTTCTGGAAGAATCCGGCCTCGATCGCCGGGATGACGCCGCCGTGCGCCTCGATCCGCTCGAAGTACGACTCGGCCTCTTCCTCCATTCGGTCCGTGAGGCGCTCCACGAAGTACGAGCCGCCCAGCGGGTCGATCGTGCTGGCCACCCCGGTTTCGTACGCGATCATCTGCTGCGTGCGCAGCGCGATGCGCGCGGCCCGGTCGGTGGGCAGGGCCAGCACCTCGTCCATCGCGTTGGTGTGCAGCGACTGGGTGCCGCCCATGACCGCGGCCAGCGCCTCGACGGCGGTACGGGCGACGTTGAGCTCGGGCTGCTGCGCGGTGAGCGAAACGCCGGCGGTCTGCGTGTGGAACCGCAGCCTCCACGACCGCTCGTCGCGGGCGCCGTAGCGCTCGCGCATGTGCCGCGCCCAGATCCGCCGGGCCGCCCGGAACTTCGCGATCTCCTCGAAGAAGTCGATGTGCGCGTCGAAGAAGAACGACAGGCGGGGCGCGAACTCGTCCACGCTCATTCCGCGCTCGATGCAGGCGTCGACGTACGCGAATCCGTCCGCCAGCGTGAAGGCCAGCTCCTGGGCCGCCGTCGACCCGGCCTCCCGGATGTGGTAGCCGGAGATCGATACGGTGTTCCAGCGCGGCACCTCCGTGGTGCAGTACTCGATCGAGTCGACGACCAGGCGCATGGAAGGCTCGGGCGGGAAGATGTACTCCTTCTGCGCGATGAACTCCTTGAGGATGTCGTTCTGCAGCGTGCCGCTGACCCGCGAGAAGGGCACG
>DASQZW010000113.1:0-25164 GCA_035638495.1 Terriglobales bacterium | reverse complement strand
GCCCGGTCGCCGCAGACGCCGAGCACGCCGGCCTCGCGCAGCGACACCTGCAGAGGCGCGGCCGGAAGGACGCGGTGGCGATCGACGACGGCGTCGGCTTCGCGGCGGAGCTCGTCCTCCCCGCCGGGCGCGACCTCCAGGGCGACGGCCGCCGGCCGGTCCGCCCAGCCGATCCGGAGGAGCAGCCAGTCCGGGGCGTCCGGCCGGCGCTCCCACAGGGTCGGCGCCAGCGCCCGCGCCCGGCGCACCAGCCCGACGGCGTGGGGAGTGACTGCGTCGAGGTGCTCGGCCGCCGCGGCGCGGGCCTCGGCGACGTCGGCGTCGAGGGCCGCCAGCCGGGCGCGGAACGCCCTCCGCTCCCGCCTGTAGCGGCGGCGCCCGCCGATGTCGGCTTCCAGGAACGAGACCGCGGCCATGACGGGCGCGAGGAGCAGGAACAGGAGGTAGATGACCTGCCGGAAGAACGCGTACATCACAAGGCCCATGGCGAGCGGCACGATCGCTGCGCTGAGCGGGAGGCGGTGGCCGCGCTCGCGCCGGGGCGGCGCGTCGAGCGAGAAGGCGGTCCGCGGTGCCGTGCGCGCCAGGCGGGGCGGCCGGTTGAAGGCGACACGGCCGCTCGCGTCCGCGGCCGGTGGGTCCGGGTCCGGGACGTGAGGCTCGAAGGCCAGGATGGTGCCGCCGGCGACCACGCGCTGGCCGGACTGGACCGGCATCGCGCCCATGACCTGCTGCCCGGCAACCGTGACGCCCGACTCGGAGCCGGCGTCGCGTACCCTGACCGTCCCGGAAGTGGTCACGGTGACCACCAGGTGCACCGGTGACAGGGCCGGGTCGTCCAGCACGATCGAGGAGTACCGCAGCCGGCCGACGCGGTGGTCGCCGGGCGCCAGCGGGATCGCGCGGCCGGCGTCAGGGCCGCCGAGGACCAGCAGGTCGACGACTGCGCTGGCCGGGTCCACCCGCGGCAGCGGCGCCCGATCGGCCAGCAGCACGCGGTCGCCGGTGCGCACGCCGGCCCGTGCGACCTCCCTGTCCGGGTCGAGCCGGCCGCCGGCGCGCGGGCAGAACAGCTCCAGCGCACCGGTCAGCTCGAGCCGGGCGGCCAGCGCGTCGCGGAGCTCGGCCACGAGGTGGTCGGGCCGGACCTCGGCCGCCAGCTCGCGGTCGGGCCGGCCGGGCGCCTGGACGACCAGCCGGAGCTCCACGCTGGCTATGCCGCTCCTACGTCCACTGCAGCTCGAAATCGAGCACGAACGGCCGCTGGTCGTCGTACGAGTCGAGCGTCTTCGCGTATGGCGTCGGCCCGCCGGGGGCGAGCGGCGTGCCGGCCATCACCACGAACGTCGGCTCGTCCGCGTCCTTGACGCCGCGCGACCGGCCCGCCAGCACCGTCTGGCGCCAGCGCTCCAGTTCGTCGGTGCGGAGCTGCCACCGCTCCGAGACGCTCTTCGCCTGCCGGTAGCCGTCGTCGAGGGTCGTCTTCGGGTACTTCACCGCTAGGGTGAGGATCTGGTCGCCCACGGCGAGCAGGTGCACGTCGACGCCCTGCGCCTCGAACCGGCGTCCCGCGGGCAGGTCGATCGTCACGCTGGCGTCCGGCACGTCGTACACGTCGCCGGCGTCGGCCGGCCAGCTCACGGCGCTGCGGGCGTGGCTCTGGCGCAGGTCCCAGTGGAGGGTCTTCGCGTTCGACTGCATCGTGCACCCCATCATCACGATCGCGAGCAGGATCAGTAGCCGTCGACGTGGAGCCACGGCAGTTCCCTGAATTGCTGTGCGCGGACGGACAGCTGCGTATCGATCACCTGCTCGGCGTACGGCGTGTTCTGGAGCAGCTTCTCGTACCTGGGCAGCATGTCCCTGGTGATCCACTTCCAGCGGTCGTTGAAGTTCGTCACGTCCCCGGTCTCCCAGCCGACGTGCAGCGGGCCGATGCTGAACAGGTCGAAGTGCGTCCCGACGACGTCCCGGAAGTCCTTTCCACCCGGGATCGGAG
This sequence comes from Terriglobales bacterium, assembly GCA_035638495.1. Taxonomy (GTDB): domain Bacteria; phylum Chloroflexota; class Dormibacteria; order Dormibacterales; family Dormibacteraceae; genus CF-161. The sequence goes on along the minus strand of DASQZW010000113.1, from coordinate 23,165 downwards.
AGTGCGCGTTGTCGGACAGGAAGTCGGTGAACAGGCGGCCCTCGATCCAGCCGCGCGAGCGCATCTGGTCGTACAGGCCCTGCAGCACGTCGAACTGCTCCCGGTGCAGCAGCAGCATACCGGCCTGCGCGACCCGGCTCGGGACGCCCGAGCTGATGTCCTGCCAGGCCAGGTACGTGTCGCCGGTGATGAAGCCGCCACGGTTCAGCGCGTTGATCGCGTCCATGCCGCCGTGCATGTAGGCCGTGTGCATCCACGCCAGGTCCAGGAAGATGTTCTTCTGCATCTTGAGGAACGTGTCCTCGAAGTAGGTGACCTCGTGCGATCCGAGAAGGAGCGCAAGCTCCGCCAGGGGGTGCCCGGAGATGGCGAGCTGCAGCACCGCGTCCCGGGGGAGCTGGCTCATCACGTACAGGTCCTGCAGGCCTCCGTATACCGTGGCACCCGCGAGCTTGGCCATGCCCGCCCACTGCAGGTCGTGGTTGGAGTCCCAGAGGTGCTGGTAGTAGGCGTAGACGGCCCGGACGATCGTGTCGTTGGCCTTCAGCCCGTTGTCGGGATTCCAGAGGCTGGGATCGATGCCCGCGTCGATGAAGGACTGGCGGACGTAGACGTCCCTGAGGCTGGCGAAGCCGGCGGCAGCCAGCTCCTGCGCGGTGGCCAGGTACGCCACGTCGGCGGGCGCGATCTGCAGGTAGAGCTGCCTGTCGGCCTCGCTGAGCGCCGACCACCAGGCCCGGCGCCGGCCCAGGTCGGGCGGGATGGGCGCGACGTCGAGCGTCGGGTCGCCGCCGACCGTGGACCCGAGCTGGCTGTCGGTCGTCGTGACGATCGAGTTCAGAAAGTCCTGTTCGCTGCCGCGCACGAGGCCTGGCGGCAGGCCCTTCGTCCCCGCGTGGTAGAAAGCCCAGCCGACCTGGCCCACCCACCGGTCGGTCCCCTGGTTGCGGGCGGCGAACTGCATCACCTGCGCGCCCACGTAGTCGCCGGCGCCGATCGCCAGGATGCTCGGGTCGGGGGCGGAGCGGGCCAGGGCGGTGATCGCGATGTCCAGCAGGTCACCCTTCGACTGCAGCGTCGAGTCCAGGCCGGTCGCCCAGCCGGCCCAGTGGATCAGGTCGGCGGGGATAGCGGCCGCGACGCCGTCTTCACCAGCCATGGCTCACCACGCCTGCCACGTCCTTCACGAGCGAGAGCAGGTTCTGCTGGTCCCTCCAGGCCTGCTGCCGGCGGGCGGCGGCCATGGCGCCGGCGATTTTGGCCCGCAGCGCCTGCGCCTTCGCGACCAGGTCGCTGCTGCCGACCCACATGCGCTTGAGCTCGCCGTCGAACTCGACCGCGTAGCGCCCCTTCCAGTTCTGGCGCAGCGAGCGGCCGTTCCCGTTCCGATCGAGCTGCTGCTGGTTCAGCGCAGGGATCAGGGCGTCGATCTGCCGGATCACCTCCTGTGCCTTGCCGTAGTCGAAGTTGACCGGCGGATACGGCGGGCCTCCGGGCACGCCGGGTCGTGTGCTCAACCCCACGATCCCCCTTGACGTTGATACGCCGGGGGCATCGCTCGGAGACGCTCCCCCGCCGGACTCCCACTATGTGGACGACGGGTCCCGCACGCAAGCGATTCGGCGGACATCCGGCGGACAAAGCCGGGTTCGGAGCACTGGCCCGGCGGGTACAATCCTCTAGAAGCTCTTTCTCGTGGGGGCGTCCGGTCTCGACGGGGCAGTCAGGGTTTCGGGATAGCGAGCCGAAGGCGTGGGCGTTACAGCGCAAGGCACACAAATGCCAACACCAACAACAGGGCTCTCGCTCTCGCCGCCTAGGTAGCGAAGGTGTGAGTCCCCGGGCCTAGAGCCCGGGCGCCGCCCCCGGCCCCGCCGGCGAGCCGGGGAGGCGGTGTCACAGAAGCCCGGCTCGCCGGACCGGGGGCGCCGCGGCCTCGGTCCGGGACGCGCACCGCGGCTGGCCGTCGAGGATCCCGCTGGGAGGAGCCTCGCGGTGAGAGCAAAATCCCCGATACGCTCGTAGAGGTCCCGGGGCACTCTGTTTCGGACGCGGGTTCAACTCCCGCCGCCTCCACCACGTATTTCGAATTCGGCAGTAGGACGGAGCTGGTGTCGACCGCCCCTCGTCACCGGAGGGGAGCCGGAACTCGTGACGACCGCCCTCCGGCTCCGGGACTCTGACCTCGGGCCGTCGCCCTACCGGCCTCGATAGACCGGTGTCCTCTGCTCCATGAGCGCGCGCACCGCCTCGCCGAAGTCCTGGGTGTTCATCAGGCGCGCCAGCTCCGGTCGCAGCGTCGGGAACGCCGCCGCCTCACCCTCCTCCTCGTAGCGGCACACGGCCGCGATGGTCGCGCGCACTCCGAGCGGCGCCGCCGCCGCGATCCTGCGCGCGAACTCCAGGGCGCGCTCCAGCTGCTGTCCGGGCGGGGTGACGGCCTGGACCAGCCCGTAGCGCTGGGCCTCCTCGACACCCCAGGCCTCGCCGGTCAGCATGAGCCGCATCGCGTTGCCGTGGCCGATCTCGCGCACCAGCCGGACGGTGGCGCCGCCGCCCGGGTACAGCCCCAGGTGCACCTCGTCCTGCGCGAACACCGTGTCGGTGGCCGCCACGCGAACGTCTGCGGCCAGGAAGAGCTCGTGGCCGACACGCTTGGTCTGTCCCTGGACGGCCACGACCAGCGGCTTGGACCGGCGCGGGGGCGCCATGTCCAGCGGATCCAGGATGTCGGTCCGCGGGGTCGCCGAGGGAAAGGTGCCCGCCGCTGCGGCCGCGCCGTAGGCGGCGAGGTCCAGGGCGGGTACGAAGTCGGGACCGGTCGCATACAGCACCCCCACCCGGAGCTCGTCGTCGTGCTCCAGCTCGTAGAGCGCGTGCCCGAGCGCGACGTAGGTCGCCGGGTCGAGGCGGTTGTTCGCCTCGGGACGGTTGATGCCGATGAGCTGGATGCCGGCGCCGCGGCGCTCCACCAGGACGGTCGATTCCATGTGCATGTACCTCCGTCCTGACGACAAACGAGGAGGGGCTGAGATCGACAGCAGGGGTGTCGATTCCGGCCCGTCGCCGTTTGTCGTCAAAGTAGGAGGTTGATCGAATGAAGTACATCCTGCTCTTCTGCGGTAGCCGTGACGAAGCCCGGCCGGCGAGCTCGCCCGAGGACGTCCAGCGGACCTACGCGAGCGTTGGTGCCTGGCTCACCCGGAACAGCTCCAGGATCGGCTCCATCCACCAGCTGCAGCCGCCCGACACCGCCACCACGGTCCTGCTGGAGGGCCACAGCCGGCCCATCGTCAAGGACGGGCCGTTCCTCGAGGGCAAGGAGCTGGTCGGCGGCTACTGCGAGATCGACGTGGCGGACCTCGACGAGGCGCTGGACCTGGCGAAGACCTGGCCGGGCCGGACCCGGGCCGTCGAGATCAGGCCGGTCGTCGCACACGACCTGCCGGCCGGGCTGGACCGGCCGTGACGGAGGCTGGTGAGGTCGGATCGGGCCCGAGGGCGGCCCGGTCCACGGCGCTTCCAGCGACAGTCCACGCGGCGGTGGCCGCGGCGTTCCGCGGGGAGGCCGGACATCTGACCGCAGCGCTGGTCAGGAGCCTGGGCGACTTCGACCTCGCCGAGGAGAGCGTCCAGGAGGCGGTCGTCCAGGCCCTCGAGCACTGGCCGCGAGAGGGTATCCCGACGCGGCCGGCCGCCTGGTTGCTGACAGTGGCCCGCCGGCGGGCGCTGAACCGGCTCAGCCGCGATACCCGCTATGCGGCCAAGCTCTCCGCGCTGGTGCGCGAGCCAGCTCCCGAGCCCGACGATCGCCTGCAGCTGATCTTCACCTGCTGCCACCCGGCCCTGCGCCGCGAGTGGCAGGTTGCGCTGACGCTGCGTGCGGTGTTCGGGTTCACCACCGGCGAGATCGCCCGCGCCTTCGTCGCTTCCGAGGAGGCGGTGGCGCAGCGCATCGTGCGTGCCAAGCGCAAGATCGCCAGCGCCGGCATCCCCTACCGGATGCCGGGCCCCGAGGAGCTGCCCGGCCGGCTGTCGGAGGTGCTCGCGGTCCTCTACCTGTTGTTCAACGAGGGCCACCTGGCAACCTCGGGCAGCGGCTGGAGGCGGGACCTGTCAGAGGACGCGCTCTGGCTGACAGGGCTCCTGTGCCGTCTGCTGCCCGGGGAGCCGGAAGCTCTGGGCCTGCTGGCGCTCATGCGGCTGCACCTGGCCAGGGCGGACGCTCGCTTCACTGAGACCGGCGACCTGGTGCGGCTGGCCGACCAGGACCGCTCACTCTGGGACCACGAGGCGATCCGGGAGGCGGTGGCTCTCATCGAGCGGGCGGCGGCCATGCGCGGAGCGGGGCCGTACCAGGTGGAGGCGGCCATCGCCGCCTGCCACGCCGAGGCCCCATCCTTCGAGTCGACGGACTGGATGCAGGTGGTGGCCCTCTACGACCTGCTCCTGGAGCTGGAGCCCTCGCCCGTCGTCAGGCTCAACCGCGCGCTCGCCGTCTGGCGGGTGGCGGGTGCGCAGGCCGCCCTGCGCGAGCTGGACGGGCTGGCCGGCGAGCTCGACGGCTACCACATCTACCACGCTGCCCGTGGCGAGCTGCTCTCGGAGATGGGCCGTGACGAGCAGGCGCGGGCAGCGCGGCTGCAGGCGCACGACCTGACCCACAACCCGGCGGAGCGGGCGCTCCTGCGCCAGCGGCTCCTGCTCTGACGCCGCTTCCTGCCCTCCGAACGGCACATCTGGACCGATGTGCGAGTCCGAACAACCGGGATGCGCACATCTGGACCGATGTGCGAATCCCGACGCCCGGGCGCTGCGGCGGCTACGGCCGCGACGGCGACCGGGTCCCAACGAGGAGCGCGACGGCCGCCGCCAGGACCCAGACATCCTGGACGCCGGAGAGCACCGCGGAGGCGATGGTCGCCGCGGGCACGAGCACCCCGGCCAGACCGACCAGGGCGAAGGCCGCGCCGAGACCGATCGCGAGCGGCGCGAAGGCGCGCGGGAGCACGCCGGTGCCCAGGAGCGCCGCACCGAGCGAGAGGTAGACCGCCGGCGCGGGCACCATTGGGAAGACGCGGATGAAGCTGGCCATCAGGTCGAAGCTCGCCCTCGCGCTGCCCGCCTGGCCGGCCGCCGCCGCCCCCGCCCACGTCAGGGTGAAGACGCCCTCGGCCAGGACGACCCCCAGCAGCACCGCCGCGCTCATGACGACGAGCATGCCCGCGAGGCGGGTCGCCGCGCCGGCCAGGTGCGTGACCCCGACGAAGAAGACGACCGAGAGCAGCGCCCCGACCGCCTGGAACCACGTTCCGAGGAACAGCAGGTCGTGGTACCGGCTGCCGGCGTCGACCACCTGCGCCGTCGGCGGATTGCTCGCGTACACGGCGTTCGCCAGCGGCGGCTCCAGGACGGGAGCGCCGAAGTAGAGGACCAGCAGCAGCGGCCCCAGCACGCCGCAGGCTCCGACGAGGAGGCGCTGGCGGCTGACGTGCACCTCGGCCATGGTCGGTAGCTCGATGATGCCACCGCCCGCGGCGACGTGCACCGGAGCGCTTCGGTGCACGTCACCTCCGCGAGCTGGACCGTGGCTACACGCCGTTCAGGTTGGAGTGCGCCGGGATGAAACCGCAGATCCTGGCCTCGGCGCCCCAGAGGCAGTCCTCCTCGGCGTCCTCGAGCTTCGGGGCGAAGGTGCCGTTGACCTGCGGGTCGACCCCGGCCGGGTCGGCGCCGCCGGCGCCGGTGTCGAGGGTCGAGGCCCTCACCTGCTGCCACATCTGCATGTAGTCGCCGTGCACCGTGAAGTAGCCACAGGTGCTCGCCACCACTGGACCGCAGGTCCGGCCGGTGGGGTCGGCGTCGGAGGCGAACCCCAGGCGCAGATCGCCGGCCTGGGGAGCGGTGTTCGTGCAGGGGGCGGTGACGGTGCCGCCGCTCGCGTTCGTCGCCGAGAGGAACTCGGAGTGGCAGCTGGGCAGCCCCGGCCATGTCGTCCCGCTCGCCAGCAGCGGATCGACGACCGCCCTGGCGGAGGGATCGTCGACGAGCGTGTGCAGCCGCATGGTGATGGACGGGATGGGCTGGTCACCGGCCGGGCACCCGTTCATGCTCCCGCTGCCGAACACCACGTCGTTCGTGCCCGGCACACCGGGCGGAACGGAGAGCGGTCCGCCGTCCAGGTTGTGGTCGGACCCAGGGATCAGGCAGTTCGGGAACTGGATGTGGGCGATCACGCCGTCGTCGCCGGGCGGCGTGAGGCCCTGGCTCCTGGCCCACGCCTGCCACTTCGTGCACAAGTAGGGCCACGGGCTGTGCGGGCTCTCGTTGATTGCCGGCGGCGTCGCGGCGCCGTTGGCCGAGCAGTCCCAGAAGACGTTGTCCAGGTAGCCGTCGGCATTGCCGGCGTCGATCACGGGAGGCGCCGTCGCCGTCGGAAAGCCGTTGATCATCTGGAGCTTGTCGGGGATGTCGATCCCCGGCGGGTTCGCGACGTTCTGTCCGTCGCTCTGGTAGTACGTGCGGGTGTAGATCGCGCCGTTGGCCGGGTTGCCGCCCTCGTACAGACGCTGCGCCCCGTTGTAGAAGAGCTCGGGGAACCACTCGCCCGTGCCGTCGGACGAGTCGGCGCAGTTCGTCCCGCCGGGGGCGGGAGGCTCCAGGTTGGCGTCGGTCAGCCCCGAGAAGTCGTGCGCGGCGGCGACCACCGGGATGTTGGTGTTGCCGAAGAAGACGTGCTGGTGGCCCGACGGCCCGGTGCGGTTCAGGATGGGGTCGACCTGGAACGCGGTCGTCGACGCAAGCCTGCACAGGACGATGAACTCGCCGTGGCCGGCCCCGAGGGCCGCGGCGCTCGACGTGCCGCCGAGCGGCAGCAGTGCACCCACGAGACCCACCACGAGACGGGAGACCAGGCCGCTCCGGCCGGGTCTCCACCGCAACAGAAGCGCTTCGCGAGATCGCATTCCCGGAACCTATCCAGCCCACGTCGCACCGTCCACGGACAGCGGTGAGACATCCGGGTCTGACAATCAGCGCGCCGTGAGGCGGGCGCGGACCTCCGGGCGGCGGAGCGGGGGCAGGGTCGGCGGCGGCTGGCGGCGCGGCGGCAGGTCGCTGAGCACCTCCGCGGTCGCCTGGGCGATCACCGCGACCGCGTGCTCGAACGCCGCCTCGACGGCGGGCGCCGGGTGGGTGACCCCGCTGACCTTGCGGACGTACTGGCGCGCGGCGGCCTCGATCTCCTCGGTCGTGGCGGGCGGCTCCAGGCCCCGGAGTGTGGTGATGTTGCGGCACATGGAGGCATCGTCGACGACGGGCGGCCCGCCGGGCAACCGGTTCGTCGGTCGGGCTTGAACCTCGGCGCCCCGGGCTGCGCGTCCTCGGCCCGGTGCCGGTCAGACGGGGACGGCGGGCTCCCGACGGCCGACGCGTGTCCGCACGAGGCCGCCCAGCGCGCCGAGACCGGCGCCCAGCGCTCCCAGCAGTGCCGGCACCAGCAGGAGGGCCTCCAGGTTGCCGTTGTTGACGTAGTCGCGCTGGCTGGTCAGGCCGCTGTGCGCGAAGCCGGACGCCTTGTCGGGCTGCTGCATGACGACGCTCAGGAACAGGTTATCGATGACGACGAAGGTGACCAGGACGATGAGCGCGACCAGCACCGCGGTCACCGCGCCCGTCACCGCGGCGAGGGGGATCGATGCGGGGCGACCCGCCACGACCAGGCCGGCCACGAAGAAGTACACCAGCAGCCCGGCGTAGAACACCGCGTACCAGGTCGTGTACTCGCTGTCGGACTCGTGGCTGGGGACGACCACGTTGCTCCAGACGATGCCGGCGACCAGCACGGCGCTCAGCACGAGACCGAACCCGCTCGTGCGCATCAGGGCCGGCCAGGAATACCACGGGCGACTCAACGATCTCCTCCTCGCGATGCAGGCCAACGACAGTGCGCCCAGCGCCCAGGACAGCCGCGCCGGCGCACCCTCGACGTGCGCCAGCTCGCCCCGCAGGGCCTCGATCCATGCGAGGCGCGCCGGCTCGACGCCCCGGGCGGACCACGCCAGGACCGCGTCCGCCGCTCGCTCGAGCAGGCGGTCGCCGAGTCGGGACGGCGGCGGCGGCGCGGCGTCCGGACGGGAGGGCACGTCGAAAGTCTACATATGCGGTTTATCGAAGCGCAACCCCGCGCCCGGCGGTCAGCCGGTCACGGCGGCCGCCACCGCTGGCACGTCGACCTGCAGGGCCGGGTCGGCCGCGCGCACCGCTGCCTGGGCGCCGCCGAGCTCGCGGCGCACGATGTTCGCTCCCTGCGCGAGCGCCGCGGCCTTGTACAGCGCGATGGGGCGCGGCACGCCCTGCCGGCCGAACCCGCAGTCCGACGAGAGCACCAGCTTGTCGGCGTCGATGTACTCGAGCGCCCGCCGGACGTCGGCGGCCACGTCGTCGGGCGTCTCCACCTGGAGCTGCCGGTGGCTGATGAAGCCGACCGCCACCTTCTTCGGCAGCCTGCCCTTGTACGGCCCGAACGACGGGAGCAGCTTGTGCCCGTTCTCCTTCGACTCGATCGTCCAGACGTCGCCCTTCAGCCGGTTCAGGTAGATGTCCATGGAAGGCTCGTAGGAGACGCTGGGATCGAAGCAGTTCTGGGCACCGGGGTTGCCCCAGCAGGTGTGGATCCAGATCTCGACGCCCTCCAGGCCCTCGACTGTGTGGTTGAACAGGTCGACCAGGAAGTCGAGCGTCTCCTTCGAGGCGCCGTACGTGGCCTGGCTGTGGATCGCCGGCTCCTCGATCTGGATCACTTTGCAGCCGGCGGCCGCCAGCTGGCGCAGCTCCTGGTTGAGGACCGTCCCGACGTCCCACATCAGGCCCTGCTTGTCCGCGTACGCGTCCGTGCGCAGGGTCAGGACCGACGAGGCCAGGTCCGCGGCGATGGTGCCGTACTTGACCGGCTTGTGGGCTCGCGCCTGCGCGACCCGCCAGATCTTCGCGAACTCGAGCGGGACCCGCGGTCCGACCTTGCCCGTCACCGCATGGTACTTCCAGCCGCCGACGATCTCGTTGAGCCAGCTGCCGACGGGATACGACCACTCGGCGGTCGTCTCGGTGTCGTACTCGGAAACGCCGGCCAGCCGCTCCGAGGGGTAGGAGAACCAGGAGCGCCCGGCCAGGTCGGCGTCGAGGTGGTAGTCGCCGTTGGTCACGATGTCCAGGCCGGCGAGCTCCTGGTCGCCAATGACACAGCTCATGGCGTCGACGTAACGCTCCCGGAACCCGACGTCGGCCATTCCCGTGGAGAAGGGCCGCCCGAGCAGGTTGACGTCGAACCACGACGGCCGCGGCCATGATCCGGTCACGGTGGTGGGGAGCAGCAGGTCTCGCGTTGCGGTCAGCATCCTTCCGACTCCTGTGGTGACTCCGAGCCGCCGCTGGACCCGGAGCTCAGCAAGGATTGTCGCCCAGACGGCGCTCCGACGAGGGTTGGCCCATGATGGACCGGTGGCCGTCCCGGAACCCGACCTGACGCCCGCGCAGATGGTCGAGCGCGCGACGTGCCTTCGTCCAGAGCTGCTCGCCTGCCAGGAGGAGTGCGAGCGTCTGCGCACGCTGCCCGACCGCACGCACCGCGCCTTCGTGGAAGCCGGCTTCTACCGGATCCTCCAGCCGCGCCGGTTCGGCGGCTACGAGTTCGGACTCGACACCTTCACCCGGGTGATGTCGGAGATCGCCCGCGGCTGCCCGTCGAGCGGCTGGACGCTGGCGCTGACCGCCGGCCACGGGCACACCGTCGCCCGCTGGCCGATCGCCGTCCAGGCCGAGCTCTTCGGCGACGGTGACTTCCGCTGCCCCTTCGTGGCGTCCCCCACGGCCTTCGGCACCCCGGTCGAGGGCGGCTGCCTGGTCAGCGGCGGCTGGGACTACAGCACCGGGTGCGACACCGCGACCCACTTCCTCGGCATGGTGGTGGTGCGCCGCGGCGACGGGACGGAGCCGGAGCTGCTGGGCTGCGTGTTCCCTCGGGAGGACTTCTCGATCGAGGACAACTGGGACGCGGTCGGCCTGCGCGGCACCGGCTCCAGGCGGGTCGTGGTCGAGGACCGGTTCGTCCCGGCGGCGTGGACGATGGCCGCGAGCAGCCTGCGCCAGCGGGTGTCGCCGGCGCTCCACCCGAACCCGCTCTACGCCGGCCCCATCGGCCCGCTCCTCTTCATGGAGCTGGCCGCGGTGGCGGTCGGGGTGGCCCGGGGCGCGCTGGACGAGTACGAGGCCATCCTGCGGCGGCGGACCACGCTCTTCCCGCCGCTGATCCCGCGCTTCGAGCACCACGAGTTCCAGCGGTACTTCGGCGAGGCGTTCGGCCTGGTGGACCTGGCCGAGGCCGGCCTGCAGCGAGCCGCGCGCGACTACACCGAGCTCTGCCGGCGCGACGTCGAGGACGGAGTGCCCTTCGACGACACCGCCGACCGCCGGCTGCTGCTCTACCAGCAGCGCGCCGTCACCTCGGCCGTCGACGCCGTGGACCTGCTCTTCCGGACCGCGGGGACCAGCGCGACCCGGCCGGCCGAGCGCATGCAGCGGTACTTCCGCGACATGTCCACGATCCGGACCCACCTGACGATGCTGTACGACCGGACCGCGGAGAACTACGCGCGCCTCCACTTCGGCCTGGCGCCCGCCTCGCCGATGTGACGGCTGCTCAGCGGGCCGTCTCCACGATCCGCACGATGACGAACGCCACCGCGACCAGCAGGTAGCCCCGGAGCAGAACGAGGCCGAAGGAGCGGCCCCGTGTGAGCAGCGGGGCGGACAGTGTCTCGATCGCGGGCATCGTCCAGGTCCGCCGCTCCCACCAGCCACGGATGGCGGGTTCCCCCCGCCGGCGCCCTTCCACCGCGAGGAGGACGCCCCAGGCCACGAAGAACGCCGCCCCGCCGGCCGTCAGGATCGCGATCACCTCCCGCTGGTCTGCGCCCGGAAACGCCGTCGTGATGGCGAGGAACGCGGAGATGACCATCAGGAAGCCGACCTCGACGGCGCCGAGCGCGTTCAGCCAGCGCGGGTTGGTCCTCGGGCCCAGCACGTCGGCGTCGTTGCACAGGAGCAGGAGGAACACGCACGCGCTGGGGAGGAGGGCGCCGGCGAGCGCCTGCACCGCGTTGGTGATCAGCGCCACCGGCACGCCCGGCAGCAGCGCGATCGCCGCGCCGGCGACGACCGTGATCGCGAACGCCGCGTGAAACCTGGGCGCGTCGGCCCAGCCGCGGCGGAGCGAGTGCTTGACGCCCAGCACGTCGCCGACCGCGTAGGCGCTGCTGAGCGTCACGGCCGCAGCGCCCAGCAGGGAGGCGTTCAGCAGCACGAGCGCGAAGATGGTCCCGGCGGGGCCGCCCGACGTCAGCCCGAGACCGCGGATCACCCCGCCCGCGTCGGTGAACCGTCCGGCGAGCGGGGTCCCGCCGAACGCGGCGGCGCACGCGATCAGCACGACGGCCGCGCTGAGCACCATGCACGCCGTGCCGATCGCGGTGTCCACGCGGGCGTACGACAGCCAGCGCGCCGTGACGCGCTTGTCGACCACGCTCGACTGCTGCAGAAAGAGCTGCCAGGGCGCGGCCGTCGTGCCCACGAGGGCCACGAGGAGAAACACCTGGTCGCCGGTGACGCTCTGCGGCGCCGGCAGCGCGACGGACGCGCTGCCTACGTGGACCAGCAGCGCCATCGGGATCAGCAGCGCGTCGAGGGCGACCATCGCGACCATCGTCCGTTCCCATCTCCGGAAGCTGCCGCCGGCGGTGACCACGAGCAGGAACGCCACGGCGAGTGGCACAGCCAGGTACCGGCTGACGCGCAGCTGACCGAGCGCGAGCGTCATCCCGATGAAGTCCGTCGCCACGATGAGCACGTTGAGCACGAGGAGGTCGGACAGGGCAAACGACCCCCACCAGCGGCCGAAGCGCTCGTAGATGAGCCTGGCGTGGCCGGCCCCGGTGACCGCGCCCAGGCGCGCAGCCATCTCCTGGTTGATGAACAGGACGGGCGCGAGCAGCAGCAGCACCCACAGCAGGCTCGTGCCGTAGTCCTGCCCGGCCTGGGCGTAGACGGAGAGGCCGCCGGCGTCGTTGTCGGCCGCGAGCACGATGAGGCCGGGCCCGACGATCGCCGCGAGCGTCGCCAGTCGCCTCGCGAGCGTGCGCCGCGGCTCGGTGTCGTGGCTGGCGATGGTGCCGAACGCGCCCTCCACGTCACCGCGGTGCGCGCGGTCCACCGCGAAGCGGCGGTCCACGGGCCCGTGGAACGAATTCTCGACGATCCTCACCAATCGCGCAGCTTAGAGCGGTACGATCCCGTCGACACGATGCTGCCGGACGATCAGGTTCCCGAACGCGAGGCGGAGCAGATCGCCGATACCATGTTTGCGCTCTCGTCGCCGGCGCGCGTCCGCCTGCTGGGCTGTCTGCTCGCCGCGCCGCACAGCGTGTCCGAGCTCGTCGACGCCACCGGGATGGAGCAGTCGGGCGTATCCCACCAGCTGCGCGTGCTCCGCGACCACGGGCTGGTCAGCGTGCAGCGACAGGGTCGCCGACGCGTCTACACCATCGCCGACGAGCACGTCGCGTCGCTGCTCGACGCCGCCCGCATGCACGCCCTGCGCCGCTCCGGCCGCGAGCCCAGGTCCCGGCTCGCGAGCATCCTGCGCCCGGCCACCTAGCAGGCCTCGCGGCGGCTGTCGGGAATCCGCGTCGGCGAGGCCCGTGACCGCTCCCGACTCGTCGACCACGTACCTCCCTTTCGACGGGTCGATCAGGACGAGGTGGTTGTCGAACGGGTCGGCGACGACGACGGCGCGTCCGACCGCGATGTCGAACGGCGCGTGCACGACCCTGCCGCCGGCCGCTCGGATGCGCTCCGCCGCCGCATCCGCGGAGTCGACGAGCCAGTTCGGCTCGTACGGGAGGTCCGTCGCCAGGACGAGCTCCGTGTCGCTCTCGGGCAGCGCGAGGCCAGCCTGACCGATCTCGTCGTTCCTCCACTTCAGCCGGTGTCCCAGCGCCCCGGCGTAGAACCGGAGGCCGGCGTCGAGGTCGGGCACGCGAACGGTGACGGCGTCCAGCTTGCGCAGCAGGGGTGTCGGGTCCATGCCCCCAACCGTGCCCGTCTGACCTATCTCAAATAAGCACCTATGATAGGGGCATGATCAACGCAGGCGTGCTGGAGGCGGCCGTCATCGGATTCGGAATCGCGCTCGGCGGAGGTGCGATCGGGGTCGGCGTGGGCGATGGCCTGGCCGGCAACGCGACGATCGCCGGCATCTCGAGGCAGCCGGAGGCCAGCGCACGACTCCAGGTCATCATGTTCACGATCATCGCGCTTGCCGAGGCGTCCTACTTCATCAACCTGGCCCTCGGCTTCTACTTCATCTCGGCGCTGCCGCAGATGGCCGGCGGCTGACCGCTTCTCGTACGGGCCGGCCGGGTACAGTGGGCCGTCGAATGGCCGCGCTCTACCCGGAGATCGAGCCGTACGACCGCGGGATGCTCGCCGTCGGCGACGGCAACGAGCTGTACTGGGAGACCTGCGGCAGCCCGGAGGGAAAGCCCGCGGTCGTGCTCCACGGCGGCCCGGGCTCTGGCTGCTCCGCGCGCATGCGGCGCTACTTCCACCCGACCGCCTTCCGGGTCGTGCTCTTCGACCAGCGCGGCTGCGGGCGGAGCCGGCCGCACGCCAGCGATCCGGGAGTGGACCTGGCGTCGAACACGACGGGCCACCTGCTCGACGACATCGAGCGGCTGCGAGAGCACCTGGGCGTCCGGCGGTGGCTCGTCTTTGGCGGCTCGTGGGGCACGACGCTGGGCCTCGCATACGCCGAGCGGTGGCCGGAGCGCGTCACGGAGATGGTCCTGACGAGCATCGCCAACACCACACGGCGGGAGGTCTGCTGGGTGACGCGCGGCGCCGGCCGGTACTTCCCCGAAGAGTGGGAACGGTTCCGTGACGCCGTGCCGGCCGCGGACCGGGACGGCGACCTGGTCGCCGCGTACGCGCGCCTGCTGCACGACCCCGAGCCGGCCGTACGCGAAAAGGCGGCGCGGGACTGGTGCGACTGGGAGGACACCCACGTCTCGCACCGGCGCGACCACCACGATCCGAGATACGAGGACCCTGCCTTCCGGATGGCGTTCGCGCGGCTGGTCACGCACTACTGGCGCCACGCGGCGTGGCTCGAGGAGGGCGCCCTCCTGCGGGACGCGGGCCGCCTGGCCGGCGTCCCGGGCGTGCTGGTCCACGGGCGCCTCGACCTGAGCGGCCCGGTCGACACCGCGTGGCGCCTGGCGCGGGCCTGGCCGGGCGCGCGGCTGGTCGTGGTCGACGACGCGGGCCACTCGGCGGCTGAGCAGGGCATGACCGAGGCCGTGGTCACGGCCCTGGATGGCTTCGCGAATCGCGCATGACGTTCCCGGTCGACAGCTCAGTGCTCTCTGCGGCCGCGCTCGCCGAACGCCTGCTGCCAGCATATGCCCTGCCCGGCATCCCCGCCTGCCGGCTGGTCAACCGGGGCGACAACGACACCTACCTGGTGACCGCGGGCGGGCGGCGGTTCGCCCTGCGCGCCTGGAACCACGAGCGGTCGGACGCGGCCGAGGTCGAGGGCGAGCTCGAGCTGCTGGACGCGATCGGCGGAGCCGGCGTCCCGGTCGCCCGGCCGATCCGGCGACGGGACGGCGCCTTCATGCAGTCGGTCCGCGCGCCCGAGGGACCGAGGTTCGTCGCCCTGTTCGCGTTCGCGGATGGCCGGGCTCCGGGCCGGGACATCACACCGGCGCAGGGCCATGCCCTCGGCCGCGCGGTCGCCGACATGCACGCGGCAATGGACGCGCTGGGCGGGCGCCTCGCCCGGCCGCGCCTCGACCTCGCACGCCTGCTTGACGAGCCGGTCGCCGCGCTGCTGCCGGAGCTGGCCCAACGGCCCGACGACGCCGCGTTCCTGCGCGACCTGCGCGGGCGGCTCGCGGAAGGGGCAGGTGGGCTGCCCGAGACGCGGCCCGCATTCGGCCTCTGCCACTCGGATCTCCACAAGGAGAACGTGCTGTTCGCGGACGACGGCGGACTGACCATCCTCGACTTCGACTGCTGCGGCTACGGCTGGCGCGCCTATGAGCTGGCGGTGATGCTGTGGTCGACGCGGTGGCTGCCTCAAGCGGAAGCGGTGCGCGCGGCTTACCTTCGCGGCTACGGCGAGGTCCGGCCGCTGGACGCCGCCGAGCTGGCGGCGCTCCCGTTCTTCGTGGCGATCCAGGACGTCTGCATCGCGCACGTCCAGCTGAGCCTGGCCCGGCGCGGCGTTCAGGGCGCGCGGCCGGTCGACGACCGCTTCTTCGACGCCCACCTGGGCTTCCTGCGGGCGTGGATGGCGGCCGTCGCCGCCGGCACGTACCTGGGCGGCCCGTGAACGAGCTGCGCATCGAACGCCTGCGGCCCGGAACTGGCGATCGAAATGCGGAAGCTGGTCCAGGGCCGGGCTACAGGCGGAGCAGGCGCTCCGCGTTGCCGTGCGCGATCTTCGCCCGGTCCGCCGCGCTGACCGGCAGGGCCTCCAGGAACGCGACGCCCGACTCGTTGGCGCTGAACGGATAGTCGACCGCGAACAGGATGCGGTCAGCGCCCACCTCGAGCAGGGCGTTGAGCAGCGGCGGTACGGAGAAGAAGCCGCTCGTCGTCAGATGGACGTTCTCGCGCACGTACTCCGCGAGGGTCCGCTCGAGGCCCGTGGCCGCCGGCGGCAGCACCGTGCTGGCGCGCGCCAGCATGAACGGCAGGGCTTCGCCCAGGTGGCCGACCACCACCTGCAGCCTCGGGAACCGGTCGAAGACGCCCGCCAGCGCCAGGCGGAGGACGTGCAGGCCCGTCTCGACGTGCCAGCCCCACGCGCTGGTGGCCAGCACCGCCGACACCTGCGGCGCGAAGCCCGCGAAGTACGCGTCGACCACCGCGGACGGGGGCGGGGCGGGGTGGAGGTACAGCGGCACGTCCAGCGCCTCGGCCCGCTCCAGGATGGGCCAGAACCGCGCGTCGTCCAGGAACCGGCCCTCCGTGTGGCCGTTGACCAGCGCCCCCTTGAAGCCCAGCTCGCCCACGGTCCGCTCCAGCTCGTCAGCGGCGGCGACCGGGTCGGCCGTCGGCAGCGCCGCGAAGGCGGCCAGCCGGTCCGGGTGGCGGCCGACCGCCTCGGCCAGCCGGTCGTTCTCCTCGCGCGCCCGCGCCGCGGCGCCTGCCCCCGCGTAGCCCTGCGCCCCCGGCTGGGTCTGCGAGACCACCTGCACGTCGACGCCCGCGGCGTCCATGCCCGCGATCCGGGCCTCGCCCAGGTCGCGCAGCCGGGCGTCGAGCGCCTCGGTTCGCTGCAGACCGCTGAGGCGGACGCCCGGGGCGCCGGATTCCCACGCGAAGTGCTCCTCGATGGCCACGATCCTCACCCGACGGATTCTGCTCAGATCCGCGTCGTCGCGCACGTCCGCGGCGCCGGCCGGGCCAGGGCCGTTCTTCATGCGCCACCCATCGGCTCTGACCCGGCGCGCGGAACGGCGATGCCGACCAGCTCCATCAGCCGCAGTGCGTTGGTCGACGTCGCCAGGCCCGGGTGCAGCCGGTAGTCGAACGTCATCGAGCCGTCGTCCGCGATGGTCTCCCGGAAGTGCACGAGCCGGGCCAGGCGCGCGGTGGCGGGGTCGTCGACCAGCGTGAGGTCGTGCGTTGCGACGGCGCCGATCGCCCGCTGCGCCGCCAGGTGGGCCAGGATCGCCCGGGCCGCGACCTGGCGCTCGGCCGTGTTCGTGCCCTGCAGCACCTCGTCCAGGAGGTAGCAGACCGGCGGTCCGCTCGACTCGGCCGCCTCCACGATCTCCTTCAGGCGCCGCACCTCGGCCAGGAAGTGCGACACGCCGCGCTCCAGCGAGTCGGCGATCCGCATGCTCGTCCACACCCGCAGCGGGGGCAGTCGCAGGCTCGCGGCGCAGACCGGGCCGCCGGCCCCGGCCAGCACGGCGTTCGTGCCCACCGCCCGCAGCAGCGTGCTCTTGCCGGACATGTTCGACCCGGTCACGAGCAGCACGGAGCCGGGCGGGCCGAGCGTCACCTCGTTGTCGACGCGGCGCGCCGGCTCGATCAGCGGGTGTCCGAGGGCGGTCGCCTCCAGCGCATCGGCGGTGGCGTCGAGGTCCGGCCAGGCCCACGCCGGGTGCGCGTGCGCCAGCCCGCCCAGGGCCGCCAGCGCCTCCAGCTCGCCCAGCGCGGTCAGCCAGCCGCGCGTGCGGCCTCCCGCACGGGCGCGCCAGCGCTCGATCGCGGCGAGCACGTGGACATTCCAGAGGAAGGCGCCCTGGAAGAGGAGGTACAGCGCGGAGGCGGGCGGGATCGCGAAACCGAGGATGGTGTCGAGGCGCCGGAGCAGGCGGTCCGCGGACAGCCCGCCCGCGGTGGCCGCTTCGCGAAGCTCCCGGAGGCGGCCAGTCTCGAAGGGCGCCCCGCTGAGCAGCGAGAACTGGTCGGAGTAGGCCGCCAGCGCGCCGTGGTGCGCGCGGACCGGGCTCAGCGCCGCCTCGACGCGGCCTCCCAGCACCAGCCCGACGAAGCCGTTCACCGCGAGCAGTGGGATCCACAGCGGCGCGGCGACCACGTTCGCCAGCGACAGGACGGCGAGCAGCACCCAGAGCGCCGGACCGGCCCAGGACCACGCCCGCAGCAGCCGCCAGCCTTCGGGGTGGCCGCCGGCCTCGGCCCAGCGCAGGAACGGCTCCGGGTCGGGCGGGGGGCCCGCGCGCAGGCGGCCCCGGAGCTGCAGGTCGTCGCGCAGATCGAGCAGGCCCGCCAGCTCCCCGGCCGCGCCCTGGCGCTGGCTGACGGTGTCCGGTTCCGCCGGCGCCAGCAGCCAGCCGGTCAGCGTAGCCGCGCCGCCAGGCGTGGTCGTCGTGTCCACCAGGCGGAGTAGCGACGCCCGCCCGGTCACGTCGAGGTCGGCGGCATAGGGGTGGTCGTCGGGCGGCGGGCCCCCCGGACCGGCGCTCGCCGCGAGTCCGTCCCAGTCCCGGGACAGGCGCATCAGCGCCTCGTCGCTGATCCGCCGGCGGAGGATCGCGCGGCGGTGCCGGCCCGTGAGCCGGCCGTGCCACGTGACGAGGGCGACGAAGGCGACCAGGCCGGCGCCCGCCGGAACGGCGAGGAGGGGCCAGCCGCGCCACCAGGCCGCGCCGGCGCACGCGGCGGCAAGCAGGAAGCTCAGCAGGCGCAGGTTCACGACGCGGTCGATGGTGCCGGCCAGCCGGGCGGACTCGCGGCCGGCCTCGGCTGACCGCTCGCGGTACTCGGCGGCCGGGTCGGAGCTCATGGTGCCTGAACATAGCCCTCGGCCATGCTGGCCCGCGTGGCGGTCATCGAGCGGTGCGGCTGCTGCGCGACGTCGAGCGCGCCTGCGCGCGCCACCGGGAGGTCAGGAAGGGCTGATCGACACGTGCACCGCCTGCTCGCCGGGCACCTCGCCCGCCAGGATCTCGATCGCCCGGGCGGTGTCGGCCAGTGGGAACGTGTGCGTGTGCATCCGCTCCAGCGGAAAGCGGCCCGACTCGATGATCCGGATGGCCTCCGTGTAGGCGCGGGCGTCGACGCCGTACGCGCCGACCACGGTCGCGGCCTTGTGGATGATCATGTCGGTCGGCAGGTCGACGGCCCGACCGCCCTTCAGGCCCGCGAGCACGACCCGGCCCCCGTGCCGCACGCAGTGCAGGGCGTCCAGGACGGGCCGCGTGGCGATCGGCGTCAGCTCCAGCACGACGTCGGCCAGGTTCCCGTTCGTGATCTCCCGCACGCGCTCCAGCGTGTCCTCGTGCTCGACGTCGATCGTGTGGTCGGCGCCGAACTCGCGGGCCAGCTCCAGCTTGGCCGCGTCGCGGGCCAGCCCGGTCACGATGACGGTGGCCGCGCCGGCCGCCTTGGCCGCGATCACGGCGGTGAGGCCGCGCTGGCCGGGGCCGAGCACGAGCACCGTGTCGCCCAGCTGCACGCCGCCCAGGTGGCAGGCCCAGCGCACGCCGGCGCCGAGCGGGTTGAACATCACCGCCACGTCGGCCGGGATGTCGCGGCGCATCTTGTGCAGGATCGCGTTCGGGTGCAGGTAGACGTACTCGGCGTAGCCGCCCCACAGGCTGGGCTCGCTGCTGACCGGGCTGTTCCCGTAGGCGCCGCGCTTGTTCTTGCAGGACATGTAGCGGCCGGTCAGGCACAGGTCACACGCCCGGCACGGGATCAGGATCTCCAGCGCCACCCGGTCGCCCGGCTGGACGCCCCACCGGGCCGCCGCGCGTTCGCCGACTTCCTCCACGATGCCGAGCGGCTCGTGGCCGGGGATCATCGGGAAGCGGCCGTTGCCGCCCAGGTGGCCCTTGTACATCTCGACGTCGCTGCCGCAGATGCCGCAGGCCTCGATCCGCAGCAGTCCGTCGTCGGGACCCGTGCGCGGACGCGGGAACTCCCGCAGCTCCATCTGGCGCGGCCCCAGCTGCACGGCGGCCCGAACCATCTCAGTCATCCCACTCCTCCAGCCGCACCAGGGGCACCGGCCCCGCGTTGTCCTCGGGGGGCGTGTAGCCCCAGTACTTGGCCCGGGCCCCGCCGTCGACCACGAAATCGCAGCCGGTGACCAGCCGCGCGTAGTCGGAGCACATCCAGGCGACGCAGTGGCCGATGTCCGTCGGGGTCGACGGCGCGCCCATCGGCAGGTTGCGGCGGACGTCGAATTTGCCGGCAGGCCTCCACCAGGCGGGCCGGTCGCCTGCCGGCGGCTGCGGGCGCAGCGGTGCGCCGGTGCGCCGGCGCTCGGCGACGAGCTCGGGGTTGTCCGGCTCCGGCGCCGTGGGCGAGAAGCTGTTGACCCGGATGCCGTAGGGCGCCAGGTCCATCGCGGCCGCACGCACGAAGTTGGCCAGGCCGCCCTTGTGGAACGCGTACGCGATGACGCCCGGCGCCCCCTGCCAGGCGTTCGACGACAGGATGCAGACCACGCTGCCCCGGATGTCGCGCTCGATCATCGAGATGGCGACGTGCTTCGTGTTGAGGAAGCTGCCGGCCGCGGCTACCGTGACCGCCCGGTTGAAGCCCTCGAGGCTCTCCTCGAGGATGCCGCGGCCGCCGAGCAGGGCCGCGTTGTTGATCAGGATGTCGATCCGTCCCCAGGCGTCCAGCACCGCCCGCACGTACGCCGTGACGTCGTCCTCGTCGCTGACGTCGCCGGGAATCGCCATCGCGGTGCCCCCGCCGCGCTCGATCCGGCGCACCGCGGCCTCGGCCGCATCGGGACGGAGGTCGTTGCAGGCGACGCGGGCGCCGTACCGCGACAGCGCGAGGGCGATGCCGCTGCCGATGTTCGGCCCGGTGCCCGTGACCAGGGCGACCTTGCCCTCCAGGGAAACATCCAATCCAGGTCTCCAGGAACGGGACCGAGGCCGGGCCCCAGGCGGGTCACCGGCCTCGGCGCGTGTGCTTAGTTGAAGGACGCCTGGTTGAAGCGGACGATGCCGTTGACGTCGAAGACCAGGCCGCTGACGCGCTTGGAGTACGCGATCGGGTTGACCAGCCAGTACGTCGGGATGGACGGCGCGGTCTGGTACAGCAGCTCGTTCATCTGGTCGTAGAGCGGCTTCTGATCGGTCTGGGTGTACGCGGCCGCGATCTTGGCGAGCAGCGGGTCGACGCCCGGGTAGCGCGGACCGTTCCCCAGCGCGCCGAACATCGTCGCGTAGCCCTGGTACGGGCTGGCCAGGAAGAACCAGCCGATCTGGACCATCGGGATGCCGCCGGTCTGCAGCTTCGAGACGCAGGAGTTCACCGGCTCCTGGCTGATGTCCAGGTTGAATCCGGCCGGCGCCATCTGCTGCTTCTCGATGGTCGCCGCCTGGGTCGTGCTGTCGGAGAACGTGCAGATCTGGACGGTCACCCCATTGGGATAGCCGGCCTGCTTCAGCAGGGTCTTGGCCTGGTCGGGGTGGTACCCCCAGTCCTTGATGGACTTCGTGGAGGCCCAGTAGTTCGGTGGCACGTACTGGTAGGCGGGGCCCTGGCCGTTGCCGGTGCCGTTGAGGGCGTCGCCCAGCGCCTTCCGGTCGATCGACAGCTGCGCCGCCTGCCGGACGAGCTGGTTGTTGAAGGGCGGCATCGTGTTGACGGTCGTGACGATGCCGAGGCTCAGCGTGCTGAGCACCTGGCTGGTGACCTTCGAGTTGCCCTTGAGGACGGCGAGGTTCTTCACCGGGATGTTGAGCGCCTCCGCGAGGTCCACCTGACCGGCCGCGACGGCGTTGAGCATGGCCGAGTTGTCCACGATGATCTTGTAGTCGATGCCGGCGAAGTGCGTGGCGGCTGCGTTCCAGTAGCCGTTGAACTTGCTCAGGACGATCTCGGAGCCGGCGGTCCACGACTTGAACGCGAAGGGGCCCGCGCCTACCGGGTTCTTGCCGAAGTCCTTGCCGTACTTCTGCAGTGCCGCCGGGGAGATGACCTGGCCGGCCCGGAAGCTCAGGATCGCGGGCAGCGGGGAATACTGCTGGCTCAGGTTCAGGTCGAGGGTGTAGTCGTCGACGACGGTCTCACTCTTGACGGGGACCATGTCGAACCAGTTGCCCAGGCTCTTGTAGTGGTCGATGCTGGTCTTCACCGCGTCGGCGTTCATGGGCGTCCCGTCCTGGAACTGGACACCGTGGCGCAGGTGGAGCCGGAACGTCAGCTTGTCGGCGCCCATGAACTCCCAGCTGGTCGCCAGTCCGGGCTTCGTGGGCTCCATCGACCTCGGGTCGGAGACGATCAGCGTGTCGTAGATCGCATCGGTGTAGTACTGGTCGAACCCACTGATGCTCGCGCCCGGATCGAGGGAGCCCGGCTCGCCGGGCGTCGCGTAGAAGAGCACGTTCCCGTGCGGAGGAGGCCCGTTGCTCTGGTTGTTGCTGCCGTTCCCGCACGCCGCCGCCAGCAGGACGGCGGCGAGCGCCAGGTACGACTTGCGCCACTGCATGTCCTCTTCTCCTTCTCCCGATGGGCCAGGGGGGTCGATGCCCGTTCTTGGGTTGCTGGCACACTAGCATGGGAGAACCGCGGCAGCAAGCCCCAAGGTGGCGGCTGTGGACTTGTTCCGGGCGTTGCTCCATGCTAGTGTGCCAGTAAGCCGCCGAACCGGCGGGAGGGAGAGAGTGACTGCGCACCTGGCCATATCGAACCTGCACGTGACCCTCGACCGCCAGGGCCGGGCGGTCCGCGTCATCGACGACCTGTCGCTCGAGATCCAGGAGGGCGAGATCGTCGGCATGGTCGGCGAGAGCGGCAGCGGCAAGACGATGACGGCACTGGCCGTCCTGCAGCTGCTGCCGCGCCGCGCGCGTCTGTCCGGCTCCATCCGCCTGGCCGGCCAGGAGCTGCTCGACCTGCCCGAGTCGGAGCTGCGGCAGATCCGCGGCGCCAGGGTCGGCATGGTCTTCCAGGAGCCGGTGGCCGCGCTGAACCCCGTATTCACCGTGGGGTCGCAGCTGCTGGCCGCCATCCGCGCCCACCAGGAGCTCAGCCGAACGGACGCGCGGGCGCGCGCGATCGAGCTGCTCGGGAACGTCGGCCTGCCCGAGCCTGAGCTGCGGCTTCGCCAGTACCCGCACCAGCTGTCGGGCGGCATGTGCCAGCGCGCCATGATCGCGATGGCGCTCGCCTCCGGCGCCCGACTGCTGATCTGCGACGAGCCAACGACGTCGCTCGACGTGACGATCCAGGACGAGATCGTCCGGCTCATCCGGCGGCTGGCCGTGCAGTCGGGCATCGCCGTCCTGTTCATCAGTCACGACCTGGGGCTGGTGTCGCGGCTGTGCCACCGGGTGGCCGTCGTCTACGCCGGCCAGGTGGTCGAGGCGGGGCCGACACGAACGCTGCTGGAGTCGCCGATGCACCCGTACACGAAGGCGCTGCTGCGCTGCGTGCCGAACCTGCACGACGTCGGCACAGTGCGCCGCGGCATCCCGGGCACGCCGCCGCTGCCGGGCGCGATGCCGGCGGGATGCCGCTTCCGGCCCCGGTGCGAGTTCGCGACCAGCGCGTGCGAGGCCCCGCAGGACCTGGAGGCCATGGCGGCCGACCACCTGGTCAGG
>DASQZW010000112.1:0-6619 GCA_035638495.1 Terriglobales bacterium | reverse complement strand
AGCCGGGATCTCCTGGCCGCGCGGATGGGGAGCGAAGCGATCGACGGCCTGCTCGCCGCCGCCGAGGCGGAGCTGCAGGACCCCGAGCTGTGGTGCACCACGTTCACGCTGGTGCAGGGCTACGCGAGAAGGCCGCGATAGGCGCGTTGAACCCGGTGACGGTCGGGTGACGATGCCGAGGCTGCGCTTGCGTGCGTGAGGCATGGAGCGGTTCCTCGGCGCGGACGAGCCTGATCGGCCCCGCTCACGTCCCAGGCATACGCGCTGGCCCCGGCGATGACGTCCGGAGACCCCGGCGCCCCCAGCCACCGGACTTCGTGACCCCGGCGTGAGCGCTTCAGCAGCCATTACTTCAGTCGCAGCCACACGTACTGGCGATGAACCAGTCGAGCGCCGCCTAGCACAAGCTCAGGCAGCCCGTCTCGCCAGGGAACCGGCCGACCAGTGCGTGGAAGTCGGCCTAGGTCTGAGGTCCTTCGGTCCCGACGAGGTCGTCCGAGCGGCCGCGTTCCAGGCGTGACCACTGGGCCGTGGGGCGTCCGTTCGTCCGCAGCATGGAGCCGTCGACCTGCGACCCCTGTGGCCAGCCGGGCGGCGAGTCCTCCCACGTCTCCTGGCGTCCGTACACGGTGAGGTCCATGA
Organism: Terriglobales bacterium; assembly: GCA_035638495.1. Lineage (GTDB taxonomy): Bacteria > Chloroflexota > Dormibacteria > Dormibacterales > Dormibacteraceae > CF-161. The sequence goes on along the minus strand of DASQZW010000112.1, from coordinate 5,977 downwards.
GCGCGTAGCTGTAGTCCATTGCCTCCACGCCGCGGCGGGTCGTCCAGTAGGTTTCGAACACGCGGTCGCCGTCCCGCACGTAGCACACGAGGTGGAACAGGCCGATCTGGCGCCCGACGAGGAGCGCGTCGCGGGAGGCCTGTGCCGAGTACCACGGCATCTGCCAGCCCATGAAGTCGCGGTAGCGGACGCTTTCCCCGTATGGACCCTGACAGAAGACCGCGTACGTGATGTCGCGGGCGTGAAGGTAGGACAGCTCCCCGACCTGGCTGGTGACCCACGTGCAGCCCTCGCACTGCTCGGGCGCAGGCCGGCCCGGGTACCACATGAAGTAGTAGGCGATGAGCTGCCTGCGCTCCTCGAACGCTTCGAGCAGCGTGAGCGGCCCTCTGGGCCCCATCAGCTCCAGGTCGGCGTCTACCTCGACCGCGGGGAGGCGCCGTCGGGCCGCGGCGATCGCGTCGCCCTCCCGGGTGTGCGCCTTCTCCCGAACGCGCAGCCGGTCCAGCTCGGTCTGATAGGTGGCCCGATCTACGACCACGGGCAAGGCCGGTGTGTCGGTGGCGCCGGCCGCCGGCCTCCGCGCGATTCTGGACTCATCCGTCATGATCGCCTCCCTCCGGGTGGCAAGTGGGGTCTGCTCAGGACGACGCTCGTCCTCGGCCGGCCTCGCCGGGCCGACTTCTGACCAGCGTAGGTGGTCGGCTTCCCATCGGCCCCATTGCCGGCGTCACACGGTCCGGGCGGGCGTCAGGACGCCCGCCGGACCTCCACGATCACCGCGCGCTCGTCGGCGATGCGGCGCAGCAATTCGGCGCTGACCTCCAGCCGCACCAGGGCCTGGGCGTTGGCGGCCAGGCCGACCTCGACCAGGTCCTTGATGAGCCGCTGGTAGGGCGTATTCCGACGCCGCGCCTCCTCGCGCACGCGCTCTAACAGGTCCCAGGGCATCCGAATCGAAATCGGCACCGTGCCGGGCGCATGCCTGGCCGCTTCACCCAGCGTCTCGAAGCGCTGCCCCTCGCCAGATTCGTGCTCGCGAACATCGAGCTCCTGCTCGGCCCACGCCTGCTCCTCGGTCCAATCGGTGTAGTCGACGTCCTTGACGGGCTCGATGATCGCCCGCAGCTGCTCGTCGGTCAGCGCGCGCATCGGGCGAGGAATGTCATCCATGTCTGCTCCCCCCTTTGTCCGGCGTGGCCCAGGCCGTCACCGGCCGCAGGTCGTCGATGCCGCTGTAGATCACGATGAGCCAGCGACCCCTCGCGGTCCGACCAAAGGCCTTGAAACGGCCACCTCGCTTCGTCATCCACTTGACGGTGTCTGTGCTCAGCAGGACCTCCTCCACCTCCGCGGTGCTGATGTTCCGGTCGCCGTGCTCGACCAGGATGTGGTGGGTGTTCTCCGCGTCCCAGTGGACGCTCGGGCCACTCACGAAGTATATACGCCGGCTGCTGAAACGTATGCTTGATCCATGCCATCCAGCATGACGGTGCGGGAGACCCGGAACCTGCAAGGTCGTTCACCCTCGTTGTCCCGACTTCGGTCGGGACAAACGCCTAGGGCGGAGCCGGCAGGCGCAGACCCATGAACAGCACCGGCGGCCCGGCCGGCGACGGGCGCAGGCCCGCGCGCAGCGGCACCCAGCCTCGACGGCGGTACAGGCGCCGCGCCGGCGTGTCATCGTCGACCGTGGACAGCAGTGCCGTCCGGTGCGCCAGCCCCATGAGCACCGCGTCGTGCAGTCGGCCGCCGATCCCCGTGCCCTGGACGGCCGGCCGGACCGCCAGCTCGACCAGCTCGAACGCGTCGGCCATCCACTCGTCGACCGCCGACGCGTCCAGCAGGCTCGCCACCCAGTCGTGCCACCACTGGCCAGCCGCGCTCGTGTAGCCGTACGCGAAGCCGACCACCCCACCGCCGTCGCGCGCCACGACGCAGCGGAAGCCCTCGCGAACGGCATGGCGAGGCAGCACCTCGTCCGCAAACCGCGACACCTCGGTCTCGCCCTCGAAGTACGGGCTCTCGCCGAACGCCTCGCGGTAGACGTCCACGACCCCGGCCGGGACCACGGAACCGAGCTCGATCACTCCGCGAATACGTGCCGGGCGAGGTCCTCCGCCCGGGGCGCCGGCTGCCGCTCGGCCCAGTCCGCGGCCTCGCTCGCCTCGCGGTCCAGCTCCTCGCGAAGCCGCTCGGCCGTGTCGGCCGTCAGCCAGCCGCGCTCGATGAGCCACGCCTCGAACCGCGCGATCGGGTCGTGGCCCGCCGCCTCGCTCAGCTCCTCCGCCGACCGGTACTTCGCCTGGTTGTCCTCGGACGTGTGCGAGTTGATCCGCCAGATCCGCGCCTCGATCAGCGTGGGCCCCTCTCCCGCCCGCGCCCTGGCCACCGCCTGCCGAGCGGCCTCGTAGCAGGCCGGTACGTCGGTGCCGTCGATGGCAACTCCGGCCATCCCGTACCCCGCCGCCCGGTCCACGATGGCCGGGTTCCCGGCCTGGAGCCGCAGCGGCACGGAGATCGCATAGCCGTTGTTCTCGCACACGAAGACGACCGGCAGCCGGTGCACGGAGGCGAAGTTGAGGCCCTCGTGGAAGTCGCCCTTCGACGTCGAGCCGTCGCCGAACGTGCAGAGGGTCACCGCTCCGTCGCCGCGAACCTTGCTCGCATAGGCGATGCCGGCCGCCTTCGGGATCCACGTCGCCACCACCTGCGAGACCGGCGCCAGCCGCAGCCGCGGGTGCGAGAAGCAGCCGCCCGGGATGTTGCGGCCGCCCGACAGCGGGTCGTCCGCGCGGGCGAACACCGCCAGCATCCACTCACGAGCCGTGAGGCCGCGCGTGACGGCGTTGCCGAGGCCACGGTAGTGCAGGACCACCCAGTCGTGGGGCTCCAGCGCGGCGGTCGCGGCCACCTGGATGCCCTCGTGGCCACGCGAAGAGCCCACGAACGGCGCCCGCCCCTGCCTGACCAGCATGTGCATGCGGTCGTCCAGCGCCCTGGCCGCGCACATCCACCGGTGGATGCGGAGCAGTTCCTCGCGCGGGCCGGCGGCGGTCTCAGCGATCTGCTTCATCGGCCGCCAGGGCGGCCGCGATCTCGGCCACCTCCTCCGCGGTGACGCCCATGCCCTCGAGGTGCTCGTAGTAGGAGCGCTGGAACTCGGCGAAGTCCGCCCGCTCGGCACGGTCCTCGCGAACGCGCTTGACCTCCTCCATGACACGCGCCACGAGCGCGTCGTCCGCGGTGATGCCGGCCTGACGCAGCGCGTGCTCGATCACCATCGCCCCGGAGTGCTTGCCGTACACGTAGCGGATGTCGGCGCCAAGGTCGTCGGGCGGGATGAACTGGTAGATCTCAGGGTGGATCAGCATTCCGGCCGTGTGGATGCCGGACTCGTGGCTGAAGACGTTCAGCCCGATGCCGGGCTCGGTGGGCGAGACGGGGATCCCGCTCACGCGCTCCATCAGGCGAGCCAGGTCCCGCAGGCGCTCATAGCGAAAGCCGGGGATCTCGATGCCGAACAGGTAGCGCAGCTGCAGCAGCACCTGGTGCATCGGCGCGTTGCCGGTACGCTCGCCGATGCCGTTGACGCTCGTCGTGAAGACGTCGGCCCCGCTGCCGAGCGCCACGACCGTGTTCCAGGCGCCCAGCCCGAGGTCGTTGTGGAAGTGCACGACGAGCGGCGCGTCCGGCGTCGCAGCTTTGATCTGCGAAATGTAGTCACGAACGGCGTAGGGTGAGTAGCACCCGACGGTGTCCGGGGTCGAGGGCCGGGCACCGCCGGCCTCCATCCCCTCACGATGGAGGCGCCTGACGTACTCCGGGTCGGCTCGCGACCCGTCCTCACCGCCGAACTCGATGAGCGCCGCGCCTGCCGAGCGCGCGTACCGAATGGCGTCGCACATCATGCGCACGTTGGCGTCCCGGTAGAACTGGACCGGCAGCTCCAGCCACTCGCTGGCCGGGATGCCCTCGCGTGCCAGCAGCGTCCGGCCCAGCTTGTACTTGATGTGGAGGTCGGACGCCGATGTGAAGATGAAGTAGCTGACCTCGTCGCGCGGATACCCCAGGCCGTCGATGACGCGCATCGTGGCGTCGATGTCGGCAGGATTGCTGCGCATCATGCACAGCACCTCGAGGTCGGCCCGCAGCTCGCCGCGCCGGCGGCCCTCGAGCACGAGCCGCAGCGTCTCGCGCTCGCTCTCCGACACGGCCGGAAAGCCGACGTCCATGACGTGCACGCCGATATCGCTGAGCGCCCGCGCCAGCTCGTACTTGTGTCGAGGCGAGATCGCGACGCCCGGCATCTGCTCGCCGTCGCGGAGGGTGTCGTCGTAGACGCGGATCCGGTCCGCCGGCGGGAAGGACAGGTCGTGCGCGAACCGCCCCGGCGGCCGGACGAGCTCGTCCAGCGGCTCCTGCAGCTCGACCCGCTCAGATGCGTCCAGCGCGCTGCTCCTCGAGCCGCCTGCGGACCCACGGGACCAGGCCGCCCATGCGGACGAGCTCGGTCATGAACTCGGGGAACGCCTCGGCGCGGTACTCGTCGCCCTTCGTGAAGTTGCGGATCACGCCCTCCTCGAGGTCGACCTCGAGCTCGTCGCCGTCCTCGATCGCCTCCGCCGCCTGGGGCGACTGCAGGATCGGGTAGCCGAGGTTGATCGAGTTGCGGAAGAAGATGCGGGCGTAGGAGTCCGCGATGACGCAGGAGATGCCGGCGCCACGGATGGCGATTGGCGCGATCTCGCGCGACGACCCGCAGCCGAAGTTCGAGCCGCCGACGACGATGTCGCCGGGAGCCACTCGCTGCGCCCAGCCCTCGCTGCCGGGCACGCCTTCCATCGCGTGCTCGCCCAGCTTCTTCTCGTCGAGCGAGAAGATCGCGTACTTCGCGGGGATGATCTGGTCGGTGTCGACGTTGTCGCCGAACCGCCAGGCCCGGCCGCGCAGCACGGAGGTCTTTTTCGTCATCGCGCCACCTCGGCGGGGTGGGTGATCTCGCCCGTCACGGCGCTGGCCGCTGCTACCGCCGGATTGGCGAGGTAGACGAGCGCCTTCGGGTCTCCCATGCGCCCCGGGAAGTTGCGGTTGGTGGTCGAGAGGCAGACCTCGCCCTCGCCGAGCACTCCCATGTGGCCGCCCAGGCAGGCGCCGCACGTGGCCGTGGTCCAGGCGGCCCCGGCGTCGAGGAACGTCCGGATCAGCCCCTCCCGCTCGGCCTGCCTGGCCACCTCGTGCGAGGACGGGGTGACGATCAGGCGAACGCCCGGCGCCACCCGCCGGCCCTCGAGCACCTTCGCAGCGCGACGCAGGTCGGTGATGCGGGAGTTCGTGCAGGAGCCGATGAACACCTGGTCCAGCCGCGTCCCGGCGACCTCGTCGATCGGCGCGGTGTGGTCTGGCGACATGGGCTTCGCGAGCGTGATCGGCACCTGCTCCGCGTCGATCTCGAACGTGCGCTCGTAGACCGCGTCGGGGTCCGAGTCCACCGGCCGGTACGGCCGCTGCGCGCGGCCGCGCAGGTACTCCTCGGTCACGTCGTCGCTGGCCATGATCCCGTTCTTGGCGCCGGCCTCGATGGCCATGTTGGTCATCGTCAGGCGCGCCTCCATGTCGAGGTGGCGCAGCGCCTCACCGGTGTGCTCCATAGCCTTCGACCGCGCGCCGTCGACCCCGATCGCACCGATGACGTGCAGGATCAGGTCCTTGCCCTCGACCCAGTCGCCGAGCCGGTTGTGGTAGACGAAGCGGAGCGTCTCCGGGACGCGGAACCACAGCTCGCCGAGCGATAGGACGCAGGCGAGGTCGGTCGAGCCGATGCCGGTGGCGAAGTTGTTGAGGGCGCCGTACGTGCACGAATGCGAGTCGGCGCCCACCACCAGTTCGCCGGGCAGCACCAGCCCGCGCTCGGGGAGCACGGTGTGGCAGATGCCGCCCTGGCCCACCTCGAAGTACCACTCGATGCCCATGTCGC
>DASQZW010000111.1:0-9639 GCA_035638495.1 Terriglobales bacterium | reverse complement strand
CGCCTCGGCCGTCTCAGGTCTGGTTCCGATCACCACCGCGCCCACGCCGCCGGGGATCGACCGCAGGTCGTGGTAGCACCTGTCGCCCTCGACGCGGTCGGCCAGCGGATTGACGGCGAACACCTCATAGCCTCGCTCGCGTAGGCGGCGGTACACGACGTTGCTGCCATGGTCCTGTGGATTTCGCGATACGCCTGTGACCGCGATCCGCTTGTTTGCCAGGAAATCCGCGGCAGCCTCTTTGATTGGTCTGGTCCTGTTTGCCGTCTGCATTGATCGATACCTCACTGAACCGGCGACGATGCCGGTCGCCTCGACAGACGCACCCTGTGTGGTGCCCTCTAGCCACGACTACACCCTCCCCGACCGGTCGGCCAGGGTCGGAGGTCCCCCACGGCGAGTGTCGGATGTCCCCTCCGACCGCGGCCCGCCCCGGTCCCGCAGCCAGCGGGACCATCGGCCGTGGCCGCCGGGCGTCGGGCGGCGTTGTCTGGAGACGTGATCGGGATCCACACGCGAACCGGCCGCGTCGCCGCTCGGCCGCAGGCGCTCAGGTACGACGGACGGACGGGCCACGATGGACACGCACCGGAGGCATGAGTCCGGCGTGCGCCGCGAGGCCGGCCAGAAGGTGGAGCCGGTCCCGCCGCTCGAGGGCCGAGCGAAGCGCGCCGGAGATCCCGTGATCCCTGCGGATCCCGGGGGCCGCCTCCAGGTCCTCTCGACCGAGCACTGGAGCCTGCTCACGACCAGATCGCTCGCATACAGCGAGTCGTTCAGCCGTGTCGAGATGTTCCTCGCCCTGCTGACGGGAGCGGTCGTGGCGCTGGCCCTCCTGGCCCAGGTCGACCGCTATCACGAGGTGTTCACCCTGGCGGCCGTCCTGCTCCTCTCGGTGGTGCTGTTCGCGGGTCTCGCGACGGTCGGCCGGCTGACGACGCTGAACCAGGAGGACCTGCGCTGCGTCCTCGGTATGAACCGTCTGCGCCGCGCGTATCTCGACCTCTACCCGGAGCTGGAGGCATACTTCCTGGCCGGCAGCCACGACGACCTGCAGGGCGTGATGCTGACGATGAACATGGACATGGCGCCGGGTCGATGGAGGCCGGCGGACGCGCTGCACGGCCTGCAGACGCTCCCGGCGATGCTGGGCACGATCGTGGCGGCCGTTGCGGGAGTGCTGTCGGGCCTCGTGGCGAGCCGGCTCGGAGCCGGCGGGCTCCCTGCGGTCGCCCTCGCCTGCGGCGTCTTCTCCGGCTGCGCCGCGCTGCTGTGGCTCCTGACGAGGCGTTCCTTCGATGCGCTCGCGGCCCGGCTGCCCGCCCGGTTCCCGTCGGAGGAACCCGCCGCCCGCGGGCAGCCGTCGACGAGGACCGGCTGAGAAGGTGGCGCCAGCTCCGGACGCGACTCGGCAACCTCGAACACGCCCAGAGTGAGCGCTCGAGGGCCGGGCCGACGTTCAATTGCCTACGGCCGAGCTGGTGAGCCGTCGTCTCCCCGTGTCGGATCGCGACGCCGCGCCGGCCGGCCGGTCGACGACAGAGCGGTCTCCGCGACCGCCGAGCCATCACATGGGAGATCGATCAGCGTGAACCTGGTCACCGTGTTCGGGGTCGGCGCCCTGAGCTTCATGATGGTCATGTATGCGCTCGAGAGCCGCCATCGTGCTTTCGTGGCAGCGTTCGCGGTGGGGTGCGTCCTTTCGAGCGCATATGGCTTCCTGTCCGGCGCCTGGCCGTTCGGCGCGGTGGAGGCCATCTGGGCGCTCGTGGCCTGCCGGCGTTTCCTGGCAGCGCCGAGCGCCTGATGCCGGCCTGCAGTCAGTGGTCGCCAGGTTCGGCCGGCGAGCCGGGCCGTGCGACGCTCTGCCCGCCGGCACCTGCCCCTCGCGGTGCGCGAGGGGCAGGGGTCGCCGCCGTTGTTCAGTGACCAGCGGTGTGCGAGGACTGGCTCCTGGCGACCGCGCTGACGCACTCGCCGTGGAAGTCGCGGTCGGAGGCGGTGCCGTGGGCGCACGACTTCGCCGCCGCCGACACGGCGTCGCCGTGGGCGTCGTTGGACCCGGACTTCGAGTCGCTACTGCCCTCGGCGCTGCTGCGGCCGCTGGTCGAGTGCGTCGTCTCTTGCTCCGCCACGGCGCTGACACACGCGCCGTGGTCGCTGTGGACGCCCTTTGAACAGGACCCCGCCGCCGCCGAGACACTGTCGCCGTGCGAAACGCTGCCCACCAGGGCAGGGGCCGCCAGCGCCGTGCCTCCGCCGAGCGCGAGCACCGTGGCAGCTCCGGCGAGACAGATCCGTAGAGAAATCACTAGCCACTCCTTCGAACGGGCTCGACGAGCCCGGCTCATTGGACCGGGCACCGGCCCTCCTGACCAATGAACCCCCCAGGCCGCGAAAGTACGCCATGGGTGCAGAGCGGTTGCGCTACGGTGCCGCGAGCGTCACTCTCCGAAATCAGGGCCGAACTGGTTCGGCAGCCCGCGTGCGCCCGCCCGGTCCACCCTGATCGCCCACGCCGGGTGGATCTCCGCCCAGTTCTCCGCCGGACGTCCCTGGTAGAGCACTCGGTGAAGGATGTTCTTGTCGATGACATGCGGACCGGTCACGGTGATGTGGTCTCCTGGCGCAGGCGGGGCCGGCGTGATGAAGCCCCCTGCGTCTGCGTTGTTGTCTCGGAATGCGATTCCCTCCGGGTGCTGCGGGATGATCTCGACGACCAGGTGGGGCTCCGGGTGGCTGGCGCAAGTCTGAAGTGAGTTGGCGGGTCTCAGGAACGCCGCAAACTGCGGGTCGAGGCGGACGCGCAGGTGGACATCGCCGTCGGGTTCGGCTTGCAGGCAGTCCACCGTACCGGCCACGGTGCTGCAGCGATCGAGCACCTGCAGGCGCGCGGGAACGTAGACTCCGGCCAGCGGCGGACCGAACTTGCACTGGCCGACCTGGACGTCGAACTTCACGAAGGGGACCTGGACCCAGTAGTACGCTGTCACTGCCAGCGCGGCAGCGATGACCACGAGGCCGAGTGCCACGAGCCGGCCGGCTCCGCGCCTAGGCGCCGCGCGCGCTCGCCTCCCCATCCCCCATATGGAATCATCTCTGCCGGGGAAGCTCACCGCGGATGTGTTGAGATGAGGCCGTGTTCAAGTGCTTCGGCCCCGCTCACGTCTTCGCGGTGGCCGCTTCGCTTGCGGCGGTCTGGCCCGTGTGACTCACCCGGAGGTTCTCCAGGCCCTGCGGCGGGCCCGCGACCTGACCGACCGGGATTTCGCGCAGCCGCTGACGCTGGACGCGATGGCGGCGGCGGCTCGGCTCTCCAAGTTCCACTTCGCGCGCGCATTCGCAAGGGCCTACGGGGAGACGCCGCGCACCTATCTCACCCGTCGCCGGGTCGAGCGGGCCAAGGACCTCCTGCGCGCCGCCAACCTCACCATCACCGAGATCTGCTACTGCGTCGGTTTCGAGAGCGTGGGCTCGTTCAGCGCTCGGTTCAAGGAGCTGGTGGGCATGTCCCCCACGGAGTACCGCCGCTCGGCCGCCGGCGCTCCTCCGATCCCGGGCTGTTTCGTCCTGATGTGGACCCGGCCGCCGGCACCGTCACGAATGCGCAATCCGGAAGAAGCACCGCCGGCCGGCGCCGAGTAGCGTCTGGCCCATGCTCAAGAAGCTCTCGCACGTGAACGTGTTCGTCGAGGACCAGGACCGCGCCAAGGAGTTCTACACCGAGAAGCTCGGCTTCGAGGTGCGCAGTGACGCGACCATGGACGGCTTCCGCTGGCTCACGGTCGGCCCGAAGGACCAGCCCGACCTGAACATCCTGCTCGCCCGTCCCCAGCCCCCGATGTTCAACGAGGAGGACGCCGCGACCCTGCTCGGCCTGGTCGCCAAGGGCGTGATGGGTGCCGGGGTCATCGAAACCGATGACATCCATGGCGCCTACGAGGACCTGAAGGGCAAGGGCGTCACCTTCCTGCAGGAGCCGGCCGAGCGGCCCTACGGCATCGAGGCGCTGTTCCGCGACGACTCCGGCAACTGGTTCAGCCTCAACCAGCACAAGCGATTCGGGTGAGCGGGCGGTCGGCTGCCGCGTCGCTGCTCTACCCGACGGTGAGCGCGGGATCGCCGAGGCGGTGCGCCGCCTCGTGCGGTCCATCGCGCCCGAGGCGAGCCGCTGTTCATCCCCCCGCAGCCGCTGTGGCCAGCTCCCAGGCGTTTACCGGGGAGAGGGGTGCCATCCCGGTCAGCACCCGCACCACCTCCCGCGCGGCGAAGTCGCGCACGGTGCGCATCGACTCCTCGGAGTCCTCCTCCGTCCAGTTCATCCCCACGCGGAGGGCGTCGCCCTGGAAGTTGACCTCGCTCAGACGCTGGCTGCGAAGCTGCTTCCGGTCCAGAGCCACGGCTAGCGCCCTCCCGACCTGCCGGACGAGGAGGACTTACCTGGCGGTCCCTCGGACCCGGCGGGATATTCCTCCAGCGGGACCAGGCCCCGGGACCAGGCGGCCACGACCGGGTCCACGATCCGCCACGACTCCTCCGCCTCGTCGCCCCGGATCGAGAGCGTGGGGTCGGCGTTCAGCACGTCGAGCAGCAGGCGGCCGTATGCCGGAAGCACTGCCGGGAGCAGGCCCGCCCGCAGCGTCAGCGGCGTGAGTCCGGGAGAAGGCCCCGGGCCCGTGCCGGTCAGTTCCAGGGTGAGCGTCTCGGGATCCAGGCCGAAGCGGAGCACGTTGGGCGCGGGGTCCGCCGCCTCGTCGAACGGCAGGTGCGGGACATGGCGAAAGCGCACGGCCACCTCGGCGCGATCCCTGCTCAGCGCCTTGCCCGTGCGCAGTCTGAAGGTGGTGCCGGACCAGCGCCAGCTCTCCAGCTCCAGCTCGACCTCCGCGAAGGTCTCCGTCCCCAGAGCGGGGTCGACACCCGGCTCGTCCCTGTAGGCCGGGACCCTGCGATCACCGATGCGCCCGGCCGCGTATCTCGCGCGACGGGTCTGGCGGGGGACGTCCTCCTCGCCGAGCGGCCGCACCGAACGCAGCACGTCGACCTTGCGGTCGCGCAGGTCGCGTTCGCTCGAGCTGACGGGCGGCTCCATCGCCACGAGGCACAGGAGCTGCAGCAGATGGTTCTGCACCATGTCCTTGAGTGCGCCGACGCCGTCGTAGTACCCCGCCCGCCCTTCCAGGGCGACCGTCTCGTCCCACACGATCTCGACCTCGTCGATATGGGCGCTGTTCCAGATCGGCTCGAGCAGGCGGTTGGCGAGCCTGGTGCCCACGATGTTCTGCACCGTGGTCTTGGCCAGGAAGTGGTCGACCCGGAAGACCGCGCGCTCGGGGAGGGTCTCGGCGAGGAGAGCGTTCAGCGCCACCGCCTCCTGCAGGCTCTCGCCGAAGGGCTTCTCGAGCGCGATCTGGCTTCCCGGCGGCAGGCCCGCATCGTGGAGTGCCGAGACGGCGGCGGGGAACACCGGCGGCGGGAGGGCCAGGTAGGCAGCGATCGGGGACCGGCCGCTGGTGAGGCCGGCGACGGCCGCGCGGTCCGTCGCGTCCGCCCTGCAGTACCGGGTCGAGGCCAGGACCGCGTCCACGGCGGCCGGAGGCAGGGCTCCTCCGTGGCGCGAGAGCTGTTCGGCCGCCCACGGCCGGAACTCCTGGTCGCTCCACTCGTCGCGCCCGGCCCCGATCAGTTCGAAGCCCTCAGGCAGCTTGCCGGCGGCCATGAGGGCGGCGACGCCGGGCAGCAGAAAGCGCGCGCTGAGGTCGCCGGTCGCGCCGAAGATCAAGAGACGGTCGATCATGACCGCCAGCCGGCCGCAGCCAGGGTCACGCCGCTGAAGATCACACCGATGTGGCTGAAGGCCTGCGGGAAGTTGCCCATGAACTCACCGGTCGATGGGTTGATCTGCTCCGACAGCAGCCCGGTGGGGCTGGCGCGGGCGCACAGCGACGCGTAGAGCTCCGCCGCCTCCTCCAGCCGGCCCTGCTGGGCCAGGTTGTCGACCAGCCAGAAGCTGCAGAGCAGAAATGCGCCCTCGTCGCCGGCGATGCCGTCGGGAGAATCGGTGTGCAGGTAGCGGTAGAGGAGCCCGTCACCCGCGGAGAGGCGCTCTGCGACGGCCCTGGTGGTCGCCACCATTCGTGGATGCTTGGCGGCGAGGACCTGGCGCAGGGGCAGCGCCAGGAGGCTGGCGTCGAGCGTGCCACCCCCGTCGAGGTGTTCGCTCAGGGTCTGCGCATCCTCGTCCCACGACCCGTCCACGATGAGCTCCCGCAGCCTGCCCGCCTCGGTCCGCCAGCCCTCGACCGGCCCTGGCAGCCCGAGGCGTTGGGCGATGGCGGCGGCCCGGTCCAGCGCGACCTGACACATCGCCGCCGAGTACGTGAAGACGCGGCCTTCACTGCGGACCTCCCAGATGCCCTGGTCGGGCTGCGTCCACGCGGTGCGGGCGGCATCCGCGAGGCCGGCTAGCCCCTCCCACAGGTGCGGTTCGATGGGGCCGCCGCCGCGAGACCACTGGTCCGCGCAGTCGAGGATCTCGCCATAGAGGTCGTGCTGGCGCTGGTCCGCGGCGCCGTTCCCCCAGCGCGCGGGCGCGGATCGCCGGTAGCCCTCCAGCTCCGGGTCCTCCGACTCGTCGGGCACCAACCGGCCGTCGAGTGTGTACATGATCCTGACCCGGGGCGACCCCACCCGCTCGAAGGCGTCGAGCACCCAGCCCAGGAAACCGTCTGCCTCCTCGACGAACCCGATGCGGCGCAGCGCGAACACCGCGAACGAGGCGTCGCGAATCCAGGTGTAGCGGTAGTCCCAGTTCCGCACGCCGCCGATGGGCGCCGGCAAGGAGGACGTCGCCGCCGCCAGGGCTGACCCATAGACCCAACTGTCGAGCAGCTTGAGCGTGATCGCCGCCCGCCGTACGAGCGGCTCCTGGGGCCCGGCGTAGCTGAAGCCCCTCAACCAGCGGCGCCACGAGTCGATGGTCGCGCGGAGCATCCCCGCGGCGTCGAGCGCGTGGTGGCGGCGCGATCTCCCCCAGGACAGGACCAGGTCCAGGCGCTCGCCCTGCTCCAGGTCGTAGGCGCCGTGCAGTCCGTCGAGCCGGCGGTTCGAGCGCAGGTGCAGATGGAGGTCGGGACGACCGGCGGCGCGGATCTGCAACCCGCCGAAGGCGGCAGCGGCGTCGCCTCCCCGGCGCGGCTCGACCGCAACCCGCAGCCGGGCCCCTCCCTCCAGTACGAGTGCAGAGCGGACGAGCTCGGCGCGATCGGCGGCGACCTCGTCGGCGATCTCGGCGCCGCCACGGAGCGCCAGGGCGTCGGTGATCTGGACCACCCCCGTCCGACAGCGCAGCTCGGTGATGAGGACTGCCGAGTCGGGTTCGTAGCGCTGCCTGGCCTCGATGAGCTCGTCAGGCGCGACGGTGAAGTGACCGCCGCGTGAGCAGTCCAGCAAGCCGCAGAAGAGCGGCTCCGAGTCGAAGTGGGGCACGCACATCCATTGGATGGCGCCGTCGAGACCCACGATCGCACACGTGGATCCGTCCCCGATGAGGCTCAGGTCCTCGAGAGGCAGGTAGCCGTCGCGGTGCCGGATGGGGCGGAACGGGGGATCGGTGTCGAGCATCGATCAGTGGAGTCGTTCGCCCCGTACGGTCTCCGGCCTCGCGGTCGGGACCGAAGTGTCGCCCATCGGTGACTCACCTCCTGATGCCGGGTCCACCCGCCGTCGCATGTCGGCCGTCGCCTCTGTCGACGGTAGTGGCCAGCCACCGCCCACCTGCCGAGGCGGTGGGCTGGCGTTGGACGAATCCCTCGCATGCATGGCTTGTCCACGGGTGGCCGAACAGGACCGGAGTGCTGCGCGGTGGCCTGCGTGATATGCCGCCATGTCACCTGCTCGCTCGGGTCACGCCCCCGGCACCAGGCCCACGACGTCACCCGGGACCCCGAGGTCGTGCACTGCGTCGAGGGAGCCGAGGCGGACGTACGCAGCGTCTCCGTTCGCGGCCCGACCGCCCAGGGTGGTCGAGTCCAGCCATGCCTGGCCCACGAAGCCGGCTGGCAGCTCGGTCGTGCCGCCGCCGCGAACCGCCACGTATCGACCGTTCGTGATCGCCTCACCGGAGGGCGCCAGCCGCAGCGCGCCGGCACTGAACCCCTCCAGGCCCGGCCGCCAGAGCACGTCGCCGGCCGAGTCGCGGACCGTCACCTGGAGCTGCAGAGTGGTGCATGGAGCCAGGCCGGACGCCAGCACCCACGCGGCCGTGCAGTCACCCGCGAGCCGGCTGCCCGGCCGGCCGTCGTGGACGGTGAACAGCGGGCCGCCCGGCCAGGCGTTCTGCGTCGCGAGCGGCGCGCCCACCATGGCCACCGGGCCCGTCTCCGTCCACCCGACCGGAAAGACCGTCTGGAAGCCCGCTCCCTGCCGGTTGGGCCACGTCGCCGACTCAGCGTGCGTCAGCGTCTGCGTGGGACCGCCCGCCGTCGCCCACTCCAGGTCGAACCGCCACGTGCCCACCACGGGCGGCCACGGCATGCCGTTGGCCGCGCCCTTCGCCGGCACGCCGAGGACGCCGGCCAGCAACTGCCCGCCGTCGGGGCTGACGGCGAACCACGCTTCCTGCTGGTCGGGTGTCATAGCGAACGTGGCGACGGTGTCCCAGCCACCGGAAGGCCGCAGCAGGTGCACCGCGCCGTTCCCGTCCATGACGTAGACGCCGGAGCCGCCGACGGTGCCGTCGGGCTGCAGCACGTCCGCCACGTTGCCGAGGTACGGCGCGCGGCGTGGGAGGTACGCGGCCCTGGCCACTGTCCGGCCGTCCAGCGTGACCAGGTCGGCGGCACTCGCACCGAACCCGTCTCTGCCGCCTTCCAGCACTGCCACGAGCGGGCTGCTGGAGGGTTGCGGGACGAACCGGAACGTCAGGCTCGATTCGGTCCGCTCGACACTGGCGCATCCGGGCGCGGCCAGGCCGGCGCCCCAGCTGACCGTGCCCTCGAAGTCCCCCGATCTGACGTACCTCGCGGAGCAGGGAGCCGCTCGCGATCAGGTCCCGGTTCCCTGCGTTGTTGACCGTGTCGCCCCGGAAGCCGGTGAGCTGGATGGTCACGCCGGCCGTGCCCGCCACCACGATGGGCGCGCCGCTGGCATCCGCAGTGAACCGGGCGCTCGGCTGTGGATGCACGCGGAACGCGGGGGTCCCCTGGGCGAACCGCAGGGTGAAGGTGTCGCCTTCGACGGAAGCTGAGACGATCGCGGGGGTGCCGGCCGGCAGTCGGTCGGCGGGCGGCCACGATGAGGCGTCGCCCGACGCGGTGCACTGCGATGAGGCGGGAGGCGACCCGGCCGCGGTGGCGTCCTGACCCGGGACCTCCACCGAGGTGTCGGCGGACGGGGCGGGCGTGGGCGGCCGAGAGGCCGCCGCGTGCGTCACGGAACGCGTGCCGCAGCTTGCGGTGAGCAGGATGAACACGGCGGCCAACCCGACGCCGCGGACGAGATTCGAGAGGGTTGAGTTCATGCCGGTCAGATGCCGGGCGACCGCCTGATGTCGCAGCTCTGGGCATGGGAAGAATGTCCCGGTCCGGCACCGCAACAAAGCGGCTGCGGCGCGCATCCGCGATCCGTGCCGCTCGCTTG
>DASQZW010000110.1:0-6895 GCA_035638495.1 Terriglobales bacterium | reverse complement strand
GAACCGCGCCATCCCGGCCATCAGCACGGCGATCACGAACGTCGACGCGACGAGCGCGGGCACGACCAGCAGCGCATACGGCACGACCGCGTAGAAGGCGCCCGGACCGGCGTGGGCGGCGAGCAGTCCGCCCCCCATGAGCGCTGCGGCGAGGGCGAGCGCCACGCCGGCCGCCGTCGTGCCCACCACCGCCAGCGAGGGGTGCCGGAACGCCCTGCCCAACCACCGGGGCCACGCGAATCGCTCGTACGACTCGAGCCGCGCCGCGGACAGCAGGGCGGGCACGTCGACGGCGAACTCGTGCGGCGGCGCGTACATGCAGGCCTGGAGACAGGCGCGGCAGTCGTGGCAGAGGTTCGCGAGCTGCGCGAGGTCGCCGTCCAGGAGGATCGAGCGGCGCTCGAGCGCCGGGAAGACCGCGCAGTAGCCTTCGCAGTAGCGGCAGGCGCCGCAGACGGCGAGCTGCCGCCGCGCCTCCTGGAGGAGTGCCGGCGTCACGCCGGCGCCGCGACCTCCTCGAGGACACCGAGCAGGCGCTCCATGCCCTCGACCAGACGCTGCCTGCCCGTCGAGAACGCGATCCGCACGAAGCCCTCGCCGCTCGGCCCGAACTCGCTGCCCGAGCGGATAGCGACGCCCGCTTCGTGCGCGCGCGCGACCACCTCGACGGATGGCACCTCCGAGCCGTACCGGATGAACGCGTAGAACGAGCCCTCCGGCTCCACGAGCTCGAGGTTCTCGACGCCGGCCACCATGCGGCTGACGATGTCGCGCCGTGCCTGGTACTCGCGACGCATCCGCTCGGGCCAGTCGGTCGGCTCGGTGACCGCGACGAGCGCGGCCCGCTGCACCGCGGTGTTGATCGGACCGTTGATCGTCCGGTGCACGGCGCCGATCGCGCTGGCCACATCGCGCGGCCCGGCCACCCAGCCGATGCGCCAGCCGGTCATCGCGTACGTCTTGGAGAACGTGTTGACATACAGCAGGCGGTCGGCCAGCGCGGGGATCTCGAGCGCCGAGACGAAGTCCACGCCGTCGTAGACGATGTGGTCGTACGGCTCGTCGGAGAGGACCCACAGGTCGTGCTCTTCGGCGATCTCGGCCAGGTCCTCCAGCTCGTCCTGGGTGTACACGGCGCCGGTCGGGTTGCACGGGTTGCAGATCACGACCAGGCGCGCATCCGGCGCGGCGGCCTCGATGCCGTCGAGGTCCAGGTGGAGGTCGGACTGGTGCGGAACGAACGCCACGTCGCCCCCCGCCATCCACGTCAGGTCCGCGTACAGCGAGTACGTCGGCTCGGGGATGATCACGCGGGTGCCGGGGTCGACCAGGGCGAAGATCGCGGCCGCCAGCGCGCCGCTGGCGCCGTGGGTGATCGCGACCTGGTCGCCGGCGTACGGCCGGCCGGCGACCTCGTTCATCTGCTCGGCCAGGGCGGCGCGGAGCTCGAGGTCGCCGACCAGCTGCGCGTAGTGGGTGGCGCCGCCGGCCAGCGCGTCGGTCAGCGCCTGGCTGATGTGCTCCGGGGTGGCGAAGTCGGGGTCGCCCTGGGCCAGCGAGATCAGCTCGGGCCCGGGGCGGACGGTCGGACGCAGCGACCGGCGCTGGAGGTCCCGCACCATGCGCGACGGGGTGAAGCTCGTGGTCATGTGGCTTCAAAGTTTGGCTGAGTTCCCTCCCCCCCCGCGGGGGAGGAGGGCCCCCCAGGGCCCGGAGGGGGGGTCGCTGAGACAGAGATTCCTCCACCCTCGCGGGGGAGGAGGGCCCCCCAGGGCCCGGAGGGGGGGTCGCTGAGACAGAGCCCCTCCGCGCCATTGCGTTCCCCTGCCCTGGAATCTGAGTGCTGGAGTGGGCATCCCCCACCCCCTCCCCCCTCCCCCGGGGCGGGGGAGGGGAAGGCTCACTCGCTTCGCGTCGTTCGGGCGGGCTGCTTTGTTCGGTGGTTCGGTGGTCCTAGTACGAACGGGGGAGGCCCAGGACGTGCTGGCTCAGGTAGTTCAGGACCATCTCCTGGGAGATCGGCGCGATGCGGTACAGGCGCACCTCCCGCCACAGGCGCTCCACGTGGTATTCCTTCGCGTACCCGAAGCCGCCGAGCGTCTGGACGGCCGCGTCGCACGCCTCGAAACCGGCCTCGGCGCCCAGGTACTTGGCGGCGTTGGCCTCGGCGCCGCAGGGCTGGCCGCGGTCGTACAGCCACGCCGCCTTGAACGCCAGCAGCTCCGCCGCGTCCAGCCGGGCCGAGGCCGCTGCCAGCGGGTGCGCGATCGCCTGGTTCTGGCCGATCGGCCGCCCGAACACCTGGCGATCGGCAGCGTACCGGGCGGCGATCCGAAGCGCCGACCGGCCGATCCCGATGGCTTCGACGGCGGTCACGATGCGCTCCGGGTTGAGCCCGTCGATGAGGTGGAAGAACCCCCTCCCGACCTCCCCCACCACGTCCCCGTCCGGGACCTCGAGGCCCTCGATGAACAGCTCGTTCGAATCGACCGCCGCGCGGCCCAGCTTGTCGATCCGGCGGACGGTGCAGGCGCGCCGGTCGAGCTCGGTGAAGAAGAGCGTCATGCCGTCGAGCGGCCGCGCCTCGTCGCGCGGCGAGGTGCGCGCCAGCAGCAGGATCCGCTCCGCCTGCTGCGCGTTCGTGGTCCAGACCTTCTGCCCCCGCACCACCCAGCGGTCGCCGGTGCGCTCGGCCCACGTCGTGATGCGCGACGTGTCGGTGCCCGCGGTCGGCTCCGTCACGCCGAACGCCAGGAGCACCTCGCCGGCCGCGATGCGGGGCAGCCACGTCCGCTTCATGGCCTCCGGCCCGTAGCGCACGATCGGGGCCGGCGGGAACATGAAGAAGTGGATGGGCGAAGCGCCGCTGGTGCCGGCGCCGGAGAGGCAGATGGCGTGCATGATCACCGCGGCCTCGGTCATGCCGAGGCCGGCTCCGCCGTACGCTTCGGGGATGATCGTGCCGAGCCACCCGCGCCGCGCAAACGCGCGCACGAAGTCCCACGGATACTGCTCGGTCCGATCGTGCTCCAGCCAGTAGTCGGGCGGGAAGCTGCCGGCCAGCGCCAGCACCTCCTCGTGCAGCGCCTGCTGCAGCTCGCTCAGAGCGAAGTCCACCGTGGGACATTGTCCGCCAGGAGGAATCTGCGATGACGCTGAAGCGCGTGCACCACATCGGGGTCGCCGTCGCCGACCTGGCCAGCGCGAAGGCGCTGCTGGGCGGCACCCTGGGCCTGACGCTGGTCCGCGAGTCGGACGGCGGCAACCCGTCCACGGCCTTCTACCGTTGCGGGGAGGTCGAGATCGAGCTGCTCGAGTTCAGCCGGCCTGAGGACCGCGCTGCCTGGCTGGGCGGGGACAACCGGGGCCGCATCGAGCACATCGCGATCGAGGTGGACGGCGACCTCGCGGACACGCTCAGGGCCCTGGACGCCCTCGGCGTGACGGCGGACCCGCCGCGGCGGGGCCCGTTCGGCTTCAGCGCGCGGACGCACCCGTCGAACACGACGGGCATCGTGCTCCAGCTGCTCCAGACCCAGGACTGACGGACCGCCGAGGTCGAACGCTGTGTCTAAGGGCGCTCGGATCGGTCGCCGCGCACCGTCCGGGTCGAGCGGACAATCGCCGAACCATGACCAGAGAACTTCGATGGAGGGTCGTCACCCTCCAGGTGATCCTCGTGCTGGTGCTGGGCTTCTGCGCTGCCTTCCTGTTCTGGGGCAGCAGCTTCATCAACGGGATGGTGCACGACCAGCTGGCCGCGCAGAAGATCTTCTTCCCGCCCTCGAGCGAGATCAAGACGGGCGGCGCGCTCGACCCGGCCGTGTTCTCGCAGGAGATCCGCAACTACGCCGGCCAGCAGGTCGACAACGGCGACAAGGCGCGCGTCTACGCCAACGACTTCATCGGCGTCCACCTGAACGAGGTCGCGGGCGGGCAGACGTATTCCCAGGTCAGCGCCCAGGCCCAGGCCAACCCCACGAACCTCGCGCTGGCGAACCAGGCCAACACGCTGTTCAAGGGCGAGACCTTGCGCGGCCTGCTGCTGAACGCGTACGGGTGGTCGCAGCTGGCTTTCTACGCGTTCTGGGCAGCGATCGGCCTGTCGGTCGCGGCGTTCGCCGTGCTGTGCGCGCTCGTGTTCGAGCTCGTCACGGCGCCGCGCGCCGAGCGGGCCGCCGGCCGGCAGCCGACACCCGCCTGATCGACGCCGTCTGGTGTGGGCGGCCGGCAGTCCGCGCCGGCCGCCATCGACCGCGGAACCGGGGCACGGCCGCGCACTGTCCGCTTTTTGTCTGTCTCCGTGCTCCACGCTCCTCTCATGGCCCCCGCCATCTTCGAAATCCGACCCCCCAGACCGTTTCGCCTCGCCGCCCGGGCTCGCTTCATCTGGTCTAAACTGACCTGTATGACCACAATCGCCGTCGCGGAGGCGAAGGCCCGCTTCTCCGAGCTGATCGACCGCGCCAGTCGTGGCGAGCGGTTCCTCGTCCTGCGGCACGGCCGGCCGGCCGCTGCCGTGGTCCCGGTGCCGCCGCTCCCGGAGCCCGAGCCGGCCGGCACTCCGGCCGGACTCGCGTCGCTCGCGGGCATCATCGACTGGGACGAGTTCCCGGCCCTCATGGAACAGATCGTCGGGGACCGCCGGAACGTGCAGGATCGGCCTGCTCCGACCTTCGACTGACCGTGTACTGCTTCGACACCGACGTGCTCAGCTCCACCATGCGGCGGACCCCGCCGCTGGCGCTCATACGGCGGCTGGCGGCGCTGCCCGCCGCGCACCAGCACACGACCGCGATCACCGTCGGCGAGCTCGTCTACGGGATCGCGAAGAGCGGACGTGCCGACCTCGCCGGCAGCGTCCGTGCGCTGCTGGAGACGGCGGTCACGGTACTGCCGTTCGACGCCGGGGCCGCGGCCGTGTTCGGCGGCCTTCGTGCGGACCTGGAGCGGGACGGCCGCCCCCTCGCCGAGCCCGACCTTCGCATCGCGTCCATCGCGCTGGCCCGGGACCTGACCCTGGTGACCGGCAGCCGGCGCCACTTCGATGGCGTCCCGGGCCTGCGCGTCGAGAACTGGCTGGCCGGCAGCGCGGGCCCGGGCGTCGATCTGACCGTGCCTCCTTCGACGACTTCGTAGAACCGCTCATCCGCCACCTCGAAGGAGACACGACATGCCGCTCGCTTCGGTCAACGGCCTCGACATGTACTACGAGATCCACGGCGAGGGTCCGCCCCTGGTGCTGCTCCACGGCGCCCTGTCGGCCACCGGCACCTCGTTCGGCGCGCTCCTGCCCGATCTCGCGCGTTCCCGGCGCGTCATCGCCGTGGAGCAGCAGGCGCACGGCCGCACGGCCGACGTCGACCGCCCGCTGACCATCGAGCACATGGCGGAGGACACCCTCGCCCTCCTGCGCCACCTGGGCGTCGAGCGCCCCGACCTCTTCGGCTACAGCCTGGGCGCCGGCATCGCCCTCCAGATCGCTGTCCAGCATCCGGACCGGGTCCGGCGCGCCGTGCTGGCGTCGGTCACGTACGACACGTCCGGCTTCCATCCCGGCCTCCTCGACGGGATCGACGCGCTGCGGCCCGAGCTTCTAGCCGGGACTCCGTGGCAGGAGGAGTACGCCCGGATCGCGCCGATACCGGACGACTGGACGACCCTGGTGGAGAAGGTGAAGCGCCTGGACGCATCGTCCCAGGGCTGGACGGCCGAGCAGATCCGGTCGATCGAGGTGCCCGTTCTCCTCGTGATCGGCGACTCCGACATCGTGCGGCCCGAGCACGCCGTCGAGATGTTCCGCATGCTCGGCGGCGGGGTGGAGGGCGACTCGGCGGGCCTGCCCCGCTGCCAGCTCGCCGTGCTGCCCGGCACCACACACGTCACGCTCGTCACGCGCCGCCCGTGGCTGGTTTCGATGGTGGAGGGATTCCTCGACCGCTGACGCGGCGCGTTCGGCCATCATGTGCCCGTGAGCTTCAACCCGTTCGATCTGCCGACCGCGCTGCCGCTCGCCTCCCGGGTGGTCCGACTGATCTGGTTCCTGCTCACGGTCACCGAGTCCGTGGTGGGTCTCCGCGTGCTGTTCCGGGCGCTCGCGTCCAGGGAGGAGGGGTTCGTCCGCTTCGTCTACGCCGTCAGCGTTCCGCTCGTCGCGCCGTTCCGGCCGATCGTGACCGACCAGTCGGTCGGCCGTGACGGCAAGCGCGTGATCGAGGTGAGCTCGCTCATCGCCATGCTGCTGCTCTTCCTCGGTGCCTACCTCCTGGTGACGCTGATCAGCATCGTCGTGGGCTGACCAGCGGCGAGCGTGAACCTGTACCGCGAGGACCGCAACCTCCAGTTCGTCCTCGCCCGCGCGCTCGAGGCGACACAGCTCGCGCTGGCGGAGCCCGTGCTGGACGAGCTCGGCGCGGCCGCCGGCGACGACCTCGACCGGCTCGCCGCGACCGCCGATCGCAGCCCTCCCGTGCTGCGCCCGTTCGACCGGGACGGCGAGCGCGTCGACGAGATCGTCCACCACCCCGCCTACCACGACCTGGAGCGCGCCGCCTTCGGCCGGTTCGCCCTGGCCGCGGCCTCCCACCGGCCCGGCCTGCACGGATTCGCGGGGGCGGTGCCGCACGTGGTCAAGTACGCGATGACCTACCTGTTCGCGCAGGCCGAGTTCGGCGTCCTCTGCCCCGTGAACATGACGGACTCGCTGACCCGCGTCCTGCGCCGTTTCGCCACGCCGGGCCTGCTCGCGCGCTACCTCCCCAGGCTGACCACGACGGACCCTGCCGAGCTCTGGCAGGGCGCGATGTTCCTGACGGAGCGGGCCGGCGGCTCCGACGTCGGCGCGACCGAGACCGTCGCCTGTCGCGTGCCGCCCGACGCGACGCTGCCGGACGGC
>DASQZW010000109.1:0-11251 GCA_035638495.1 Terriglobales bacterium | reverse complement strand
GGGCTGGCCGCGACGGCCGCGGTCACCGGGCTGTCGGCGGCGGTCGTGGTCTGGGCCGGCGGCCGCGGCATCGTCCAGATCGACCTCCTGCTCGTCATGCCGCTGCTCGGCCTGACCTCGGTCGCCGTCCGGCGCCACGTGGCGAGCTTCGTCCAGCTCCGTCTCGCCCGCGAGGAGGTGCGGCGTCTCGCAGTCTCCGAGGAGCGGGTCCGCGTGGCGCGGGACCTCCACGACGAGCTCGGCCAGTCGCTCTCCACGGTCTTCCTGCAGAGCGAGGCGCTGGTGCTGGACCTGCCGCCGGACGCCGACCCGCGGCTCGCGCGGCGGGCCGCAGCCGTCGCCGAGACGGCGCGCTCGGCGCTCGAACAGATGCGCCGCGTCGTCGCCGGGTACCGCGCTCCCGACCTCACCGAAGAGCTGGAGCACGCCCGTCAGATGCTCGAGGCCTGCGGGGTCAGGTGCAACGTCCAGACGGCCGATCCCGAGGCCATCCGGGCCGCGGACGCGGCCGCGCTGGCGTGGGCGGTTCGCGAGGCCTCCACGAACGTGCTTCGCCACAGCGCCGCGCGCCACTGCTGGATCGAGCTGAGCCTCCTCGCCGGCGAGGCGAATCTGATCGTGCGCGACGACGGCCGGGGCGCGTCCAGCACCGATCGCGGGACCGGCCTGGCCGGCCTGCGCGAGCGCGTCGAGGCGCTCGGCGGCCGCGTCACCACCATGACCGCCCCCGGCAGCGGCTTTCGACTCGACGTGCACCTCGCCCTGGGGACGTGATCAGGGTCCTCATCGCGGAGGACCAGAACCTCCTTCGCGAGGCGCTGACGTCGATCCTCTCCCACGAGGGCGACATCGAGGTCGTGGCCGAGGTCGCGCGCGGCGACCGGGTCGTCGCCGCCGCCAGGGCGGCGGCCCCCGACGTGGCGCTCCTCGACATCGAGCTGCCCGGGGTGGACGGGCTGGCCGTCACCGCCCAGCTGGCGGCCGATGTCCCGACCTGCCGCTCACTGATCCTGACGGTGTTCAGCCGGCCGGGGTACCTCAAGCGCGCGTTCGCGGCCGGCGCCGCCGGATTCGTGCTCAAGGACGTCTCTGCCCGGGACCTCGCGGCAGCGATTCGCCGCGTGGCATCTGGCGAACGGGTCATCGATCCGCGGCTGGCCGTGAGCGCGATCGAGCACGGCGACAATCCGCTGACCCCTCGCGAGCGGGAGATCCTGCTCATGAGCTCGGAGGGGCAGACCGCCGGCGAGGTCGCGCGAAAACTGGCCATCGCCGAGGGCACAGTGCGCAACCACCTCTCCGTCGCGATCCAGAAGCTGCATGCGCGGAGCAAGGTGGAGGCCGCGCGGCTGGCGGAGCGGCGGGGCTGGCTCTGATCAGGGGCGCGCCCTCCGCACCGTGACGGTCGTCATGCCCCGGCGGGTGACGGGCTGGACTACTCCCGGCCGACCCCGTCCACCTAGGGTGGCGGGCATGCAAGAACAGGTCAGCGGCTCCCCCTGGCCGCGCCTCGAAGAGGTGAGCGAGGCCAGCCCCCTGCTCCTCGTCGGGGCGATCGGCACCGGGGTGCTCTTCGATCTCGCCGTCCGATCGGGCACGGCGGCCCTGGGCGCCGCGGTGACGGTCTGGGCCCTCGTGGTGGTGGTCCTCGCGGGCCGGCAGACCAGGAGCCCGGGTGCGGTGTGGTGCTTCGCCGGCGCCGCGGTGCTGGCCGCCTGCCTCGTCCTGCGAGCGAGCCCCTGGCTGGTGCTGCCCGACCTCGCCGCGATCGCCCTCCTCCTCGCGGCCGGCGTGCTCGTGGGTCGGAGCGGCAGCCCGTTCGACCTGCGCTGCTCCACGCTCGGCCAGCGCGCGATCGCCCTGCTGCCCCGCCTGGTGTGGGTGCCGGGGTGGATGCTGCGGCCGGCCGTGACGCTGGCCGGTCGGGTCACCGCACGGCGGCGGTCGGACGCCCTTGCGCTGGTCCGCGGCGTCGCGATCGCCGTCCCGATCGTCGCCGTCCTCGGCGTCCTCCTCGGCTCCGCCGACCCGGTGTTCGCCTCGTTCTTCAAGGTGGACCGCGGCGGCGATCCGACGGACGCGATGCTCCACGTGGTCCTGGTCGTCGCCGGCGCCCTGCTGGTGGGCGCGGTCGCCGCGGGCCTGTCGAGCGCGCACCCGGCCGCCCGGGCGGGCCGCGTCTGGCTGGGAGGCCGCGAGGCCCTGGTCGTGGTATCGGTGATCGACGTCCTGTTCGTCCTGTTCGCCGTGGCCCAGGTCGTGGCGGCCCTGGGCGGGGGCGCCGGCGCGCTGCGCAGCGCGGGCGTCTCCTATTCCGAGTACGCTCGCTCCGGCTTCTTCCAGCTCCTCTGGGTGGCGGGGCTGACCTGGCTCGTCGTCGTGGTGGTCCGCGACGCCATCCCCGCGCAGCCGGGACCCCAGCGGCGCGCACTGATCGTGGCGATCGAGGTGGCGATCGGCCTCGTGCTGCTCATCGTCTCCGTCGCCCATGCGCGGCTGCAGCTGTACGAGGAGGCCTACGGCTTCACCCTGCTGCGGCTGTACAGCCACGTCTTCGCCGGGCTGCTGGCCGGCGCGTTCGTCCTGCTCGGAGCGTGCGTCGCCGGCGTGGGGTCGAGCCGGAGGTGGCTGCTCGGGGCGGTCGGAGCGCTGACGCTGGCGGTGCTGATCGGGCTCAACGCGGTCGGCCCCGACGACCTCGTCGTGCGGTTGAACGTCGAGCGCGCGCAGGGAACCGGCAGGCTCGACGTCGACTACCTGGCGTCGCTCTCGCCCGACGCGACTCCGCCGGCGCTGGCCGGCGCGGCCGGCCTCGGCCCCGAGGACCGCGATGCGCTGATGAGGCGGATCTGCGCGGCGCCGGGGCCGGCCGGTGGGGGCTGGGAGTCGTACAACGTCGCGACCCGGGCCGCGCTCGACGCTCGACGGGCGGACTGCGGACGGTGAGCTGCGCGCGCATCACCAGCCCAGGCCCGCGCGGGCCAGGCGGAGGCGGAGGCCGTCGACGCGGCGCGGCAGCGGACCGCCCACCACCTCGACGCCCTGCTCGGTGCGCCACAGCGCGTCGCCGAGGTCGGTCAGCGCACCCCAGGCCATGACCCGCTCCAGGTCCACGGCCCTGCCGGACGCCTCCTCGTAGGCCTCGGCGACCTCGCGCAGCAGCGCCAGGCCGGCCTCCTGCGCCGGCAGGTAGCGGAGGTCGAAGTGACGGTCGCCCACGGCGGCCCCCTCGAGATCCACGAGGCCCACGACGCGATCCCGGGCCGGGTCGATCACCAGGTTCCAGCCGTGCAGGTCGCCGTGCACCAGCACGGGCTCGCCGGCCGGGGCCGCCAGGGTCCGCTCGACGTGGCGGACGAGGTCCTCCACCCAGGTGGCGCGGGCGGCATCGAGGAGCGGCAGCAGGTCTCGGCGCAGCCGGCCGCAGCCGGCCTGCGCCTCGGGTGGGCCCAGGTCGAGGCCCGCAGCCTCGAGCGCACCGGCCAACCGGTGCAGCGCGGCCAGCAGCGGCGCCAGCGAGCGGGCAAGGACGCGCTTCCGCGGCGGCGACATGCCGCAGGCCCGCTCCCACGTCAGCGGCACCCCCTCGATCCGGCGATAGAGGAGCAGGGCCGGCGTCCGTGCGGCCAGCAGGAGCCGGGGCAGCGGCAGGCCGGTCCCTTCCAGGGCCCCGAGGACGCCGCCCTCGCGGACGACCGATCGGGCAGCCGGCTCCGACCAGGCGAACTTGACGACGTGGGAGCCGTCCAGCACGGCGCTGCCGCGGCGAAACTCGGGAGGACCGCTTCCGGGCCGGTTCGACAGCTCGATCGTGGCCGCGGCGAATGCCGGGGCCACCTCGGCCAGGGCCGAGCGCAGCGCGCGCTCGGACCGCTCAGGCAGCCAGGTGACGTGGCTCATCGCTTTCCTCAGATGGGGCACGCTGGGGCGTGCCGAAATCCGGGAGGCGGTGTCTCGCCGCCACGATAGCGGACACAAGGGTCCTGCGCGACCGTCGCCGAGCGTGCGCGCTACGATCGTCGTGGGCGGCGGTCGATACCACCTCCCCGCAGGCGGGCCGGCCGGCGCCGGGTACGAGCCGCCAGCCGGAGGCGCGGACGCGACGAGCTCCGCGTTGGCCGCCGCCTCACGAGCGCCAGCCGTCGCGCTACGCTGCCAACCGTCCCAGGAGGAGCGTGCACCGGAGCCGGAGATGTCGGGGTTCCGCTCGTTCGGTGACCTGCTCTGCGCCTACCGGCGCGCCGCCGGCCTGACCCAGGAGGAGCTGGCCGGCCGCGCGGGCCTGAGCACGGACGCGGTCAGCCTGCTGGAGCGCGGCCAGCGCACCGCACCGAGAACGACGACGGTCGCCATGCTGGCCAGGGCGCTGGATCTGACCCCGGCCGAGCGCCGCACGTTCGCCGCGGCGGTGAAACGACGGCCCGACCACGCGAACGCCCCGCTCCGGGTCCCGCCCGACCTGCGCACGCCGTCCACGCCGTTCGTCGGCCGGGAGGAGACCCTGGCCGGCGTCCTTCGCGCCCTGGCCACGCCGGACGTCCACGAGGTGACGCTGACCGGGGCGCCCGGCGCGGGGAAAACCCGCCTGGCGCTGGAGGTCGCCGCCGAGCTAGCCGACCACTACCGGGACGGCGTGGTCGCCGTCACGCTCGCCCCACTGGCCGACCCCGGCCTCGTGCTGCCCGCTGTCCGCCAGGCGCTGGGTCTGCGCGAGGTCGGCAGCGAGCCCGCTCTGGAGACGGTCGCCGCCCACTGCGCGCTGCGCCAGCTGCTCCTCGTGCTGGACAACTTCGAGCACGTCCTGGCGGCCGGGCCGGAGCTGGTCGAACTCATCGCCAGGTGCCCGGAGCTGCGCGTGCTGGCGACCAGCCGGGCGCCGCTCCGGATCCGCGTCGAGCACGAGGTCGAGGTGCCGCCGCTGCGCCAGCCGACCGCCGAGGACGAGCGCGCCGCCGACCCGGCGGCGCTGCGCGCGGTGGCGTCGGTCACGCTGTTCCTGGAGCGGGCGGGCGCCGCCGCGCCGGGATTCGAGCTCACCGCCGGCAACGCCGGTGCGGTCGCGGCGATCTGCCGGCGCCTGGACGGCCTCCCCCTGGCGCTGGAGCTGGCGGCGCCCTGGGTCCGGCTGCTGCCGCCGCGTGAGCTGCTCCGGCGGCTCGATCGCCGCCTGGACCTGCTGGTGGACGGCCCGCGCGACCTGCCCGAGCGGCAGCGGACGCTGCGCGCGGCGCTGCGCTGGAGCCACGACCTGCTGGCTCCCGAGCACCGGGCTCTGCTCCGCCGGCTCTCGGTGTTCGCCGGCAGCGCTCCGCTGGACGCGCTGGAGGACGTCTGCCAGGCCGCCGGACCGCTGCCGGCGGGCGTGCTCCGCGGCCTCGCCAGGCTCGTCGACCACGGCCTCGTCCGCCGGGTCGCCGACGACCAGGTCGAGCCAAGGGTGACGGTGCTGGAGACCGTGCGCGAGCTCGGCAGTGAGCTGCTGGACGAATCCGGTGAACTGGAGGCGACGGGCCGGGCCCACCTGGCGTGGTGCACCCGACTGGCGGCCGAGGCTCGGCCTGCCCTGGCGGGCCCGGAGCAGGGCGCCTGGCTGGAACGGCTGACGCGCGAGCTCGACAACGTGCGCGCCGCCCTGCGCTGGGCGAGCGAGCACGGGCCGGTCCAGAGCGGACTGCGTCTGGCGGCGGCGCTCCGCGACTTCTGGCTGGACCGCGGTCACACCCGCGAGGGGCTGGCGGTGCTGGAGCGGCTGCTCGGCGCCGGCGACGACGCGGATCCGATGGTTCGGGCCGCCGCGCTGCGCGCGGCAGGCGCACTGGCCTGGCGGCGGGGGTCCTACGAGCTGGCGGTCCTGCGGTTCCGGGAGAGCGTTGCCGTCTCCCGGGAGCTCGGGGACGCCAGGGGACTGGCCGACGCCGTGCGAGGGCTCGGGGCCGCGGTCGAGCGGCTCGGGGACCACGACGGGTCCCTGGGGCTGTTCGAGGAGGCCGTGATGCTGCTCCGCGGGATGGACGACCCGGCGCAGCTGGCCGTCTCGCTCATGTACCTGGGCGTGGCACTCAGCCGGGACGGGCACGGCCGCCGCGCCACCGAGCTCTACGAGGAGGCGCTGGCGATCCACCGGCGGCTGGACAACGCCCTCGGCACGGCGATGTGCCTGGTCAACCTGGGCAACCAGACGAGGCAGAACGGTGACCTGACCCTGGCGCGCGCCCGGATCGAGGAGGCCGCGGCCATCGCCGGCGACCTGGACGCCCCGTTCCACCTGGCCGCCGCGATGGAGGGCCTGGGCAGCGTGGCCTGGGCCGCCGGCGACCCCCGGACCGCCGGCCGGTACGCCCGGGAGAGCCTGCGCGGGTTCGCCCGGGTCGGTGAGCGGCAGGGCGTCGCGGTATCCCTGCGGTCGCTCGCCCGCGTGGCCTGGGCCGGAGGCGACCCCGCGCGGGCCGCCCGCCTGTACGGCGCGGCCGGGGCGATCTGCCCGATCGAGGTGGCGCCGGACAAGGACGAGCGGCCCACCCACGACCCGGTCCTCGCCGCGCTCCGCCGGGAGCTCGGCCCGGAGGGGTTCGCCGCCGCCCACGAGAGCGGCGGCCGCCTCTCTCTGGAAGAGGCAGCCGCGGAGGGGAGCTGAACTCGCACATCCGGCCGGATGTGCGAAAGGCCTCCCGGAAGTCAAGCAAACAGTCACGCTCTCAGTCGGCCGCCGGATGCGGGGATCGCGCGGGCCGATCGAACATGGAACCATGGCAAACGGCACCGCGATCGGCGAATGGATCGGATCGAGTCTCGGCTTCACCGTGGTGATGCTCACGGCGATGCTCTCCGCGGTGGGCCTGGTGGTCTACGCGGCGCTGGCGGCGATGCGCGGCACCGCGCCGTCACCGGCTCCGGCACCGGCACCGAAGCCCGCCGTCGTCCTCCCCCGGCCACCGGCATGGGCCCCGGTGGCGGCTGCTCTCACCGACGTTCGGACGGCGGGCGAGTGATGCGCATCGAGCTCGTCGACAGGGAATCGGCGGCGCCGGAGGTGCGGCGGATATTCGATGCGCTGGAGAAGGAGCAGGGGTCGGTCAGCAACCTCAAC
The DNA here is from genome assembly GCA_035638495.1 of Terriglobales bacterium. Lineage (GTDB taxonomy): Bacteria > Chloroflexota > Dormibacteria > Dormibacterales > Dormibacteraceae > CF-161. The sequence goes on along the minus strand of DASQZW010000109.1, from coordinate 4,164 downwards.
CGGACGCTGGCGCGGAGGCCCGCCGTGCTGCGGGCCTACAACCAGCTGTACGGCGCGCTCTGGGCAGAATCGGCTCTCCCTGGCCCGCTCAAAGAGATGGCCTTCCTGCGCACCGCGATACTGGCCGGGTGTGAGTATTGAACGCAAGTCCACACCGCTTCGGCGAAGCGGCGCGGCGTGCGCGAGGAGCAGATCGAGGCGCTGAAGCAGCCGGGGACCCGGCGCAGGGCCGACCTGTTCTCGGCCGTGGAGCTCGCCGTCCTGCGCTTCACGGACCTCCTCGCCACCTACCCGGGCAGCGTGCAGCAGTCCGACCTCGACGACCTCGACGCTCACCTCGACGCCGACCAGGTCTACGAGCTGTGCCTCGCGATCGCGACCGCCAGCTGGACCGCCAGGATGAGCGACGGGCTGCAGACGCCGGTCCCGGAGTGAGGCCCCGGGCCTCGGCGGGGCATCCGCCGTCACCCCGCGGCGACGGGCTCGGCGGGCTCCAGATCTCCGGCGATATATGCCTCCGTGAGGACCCCGGGTCTCGCCTCGGTTCGCTGCACCCGGCCGCGCCTCCAGAGGGCGCAGGGCGCGATGAGCACCATCCCGTGCGCGGAGTCGATGTCCAGGTCGACCGCTTCGAGTCCGGAGGGCACCTTGCCCTTGGCTAACTCGCGCGCGTCGTCAGCGAACGTCCTCCGGCCGGCACGGTCGACGATGATGAAGCGGTATCCGGTGGTCCCTTCCTGACTGGTGAGCACCCGCCAGGCGCTCCCCGTGTCCTCGTAGAGCTCGATGATTCCAGCCATGCGTCAACCTCACGTGTTGCAGCGTTCCTCCGCCGTCTTGCCCAGCTCGCCCAGGGCCTACCACGTGAGCTTCCGAGAGCGCGCGCACGCTCGACAGCCACTGCTCCGCAGAGGGGGGTAGGCTCTGCGGCCTTCACCGGGGCCGTGCCGTTGTCCTCTTCCGCGTTCCGCTTGCTGGAACAGTCTGCCATGGCGTCTGAGCACTGTCTATCAGGCGGTTTCCTATTGCAAAGTGTCGGTTCCGCGGCGTCGAGTTCCGCCTCCAGCCAGTCCTCCGACCATTCAACTCATCTCATCGCGCAGTACGGCGCGCACCTGGCGCGCGATCTCCAGGTCTTCTCGCGCCCGCACGACGAGGGTGCGCACCCGGGCGCCGGGCGTGCTCACGTCCGCGTCGCCCTGCACGGCGCGGTTGCGCGGCTCGTCCACCGCTACGCCGAGGAAGCCCAGGCCGCCGCCAGCGGCAGACCGCACCCCGGCGGCGTGCTCGCCCACCCCTCCGGTGAACACGAGCGCGTCCAGTCCGTCCATGGCGGCCGCCATGGCGGCCACCGCGGCCCGCAGCCGGTGCACGTAGACATCGAGGGCCAGACACGCATCCGGCGCGCCGCCGCCGGCCGCGCGCAGCACCTCGCGCATGTCGGCCGTGCCCGCCAGGGCCAGCACGCCCGAGCGGCGGTCGAGCGCGTCCGTCATCGCCGCCGCCGTCAGGCCCGCCCGCTCCTGCAGCCACAGCAGCATCCCCGGGTCGACCGACCCGGAGCGCGTGGCCATCACGACGCCCTCCATCGGGGTGAAGCCCATCGTGGTGTCGACCGAGGCCCCGAAGCGCACGGCCGCGAGCGACGCCCCGGCTCCCAGGTGGCACGTGACCGTCCGCAGCTCGTCCACGCGCCGGGCGAGCAGCTCGGCCGCCCGCCTGGCCGCGTAGGCGTGCGAGAGGCCGTGGAAGCCGTAGCGACGCACCCCGTAGCGCTCCCGCCACTCGGCCGGCACGGCGTACGTCGCGGCCGCGCCGGGCAGCGTGGCGTGGAAGGCCGTGTCGACGCAGGCGACCGACGGGACCGACGGCAGCAGGCGTCGGATCAGCGCGACGCCGGCCAGCGCCCGCGGCTGGTGCAGCGGCGCCAGGTCGACCAGCGTTCGCAGGTAGTCCTCCAGCTCCGCGTCGAGCCGGGCCGGCCCGCGCAGGCGCGGGCCGCCGTGCACGAACCGGTGGCCCACGGCGTCGACGGCGTCCAGCCGCCCGACGATCGAGCCGGCGGCGCCCTCCTCGAAGCCGTCCGCGGCGGCCGGCAGGTCCTCGTCGGCGAGCAGACTGTCGTCGCCGTCGAGCAGCCGCAGCTTGAGGCTGCTCGACCCGGCGTTGACCACCAGGACCCGCCTGGATCGGGGGCCGGCGTCCGCGGTCAGGGCTGCTCGCCCGGGGTTCCGGTGTGGCGGGCCAGGTAGGCCGCGGCCTCGGCCCGGCGGCTGACCTCCAGCTTCGAGAGGATGGTCGACACGTAGTTCTTGACGGTCTTCTCGGCCAGCTTGAGCCGGAGGCCGATCTCGCGGTTGGTGTGTCCTTCGGCGACCAGCGTCAGGATCCGCTCCTCCTGCGCCGACAGCCGCGCCAGGCGCTCGTCGCGCAGCAGGTGCTTGCCCCGGCGCAGGCGCTCGAGCACGGTCGCCGTGACCGCCGGGTCGAGGAGGCTCTGGCCCTGGCCCACCGAGCGGATTGCGCGGACCAGGTCGGTGCCCCGGATCTGCTTGAGGACGTAGCCGCTGGCCCCGGCCATGATCGAGGCGAACAGCGCCTCGTCGTCGGCGAACGAGGTCAGCATCAGGACCTTGGTCTCGGGCCGCCGGGCCCGGATCTCGCGAGTGGCCTCGATGCCGCTGCCGTCGACCAGCCGCACGTCCATGACGATCACGTCCGGCCGGGTCCGCTCGGCCTCGGCGATCGCGTCCCTGACCGATCCGGCCTCGGCCACCACTCGCACCTCGCCGCCCGCCTCGAGCATCGTCCGCAGCCCGCTGCGCACCACCTCGTGGTCGTCGACCAGCATCAGGCGGAGCGGTCCAGCGGGCCGGCCATCGTCCTTCGTGTCGTCCATCGCCAGACCATCGTCACACCGCTGACCGGTCTGACGCTGCGGTCGAACTGCCCTGATGAGGCGGGACTTTCGGCCCTGGACCTCACAGCGGGCAGAGGCGGCGCGGCGCCGCCGCCCGGGTGGCCAGGTGGATGGCGCCGGTCGCGTCGATCGTGCCGCTGACCTCGGCGGTCGGCGGGCCCTGCACCTCGTACGCGAAGCCGTAACCGGACCCCTGCGGCGTCAGCTTGACGGCGGCCAGCACGCTGGCCTGGCCGACGACCCGCAGGTCGTCCGCGGGCGACAGGCTGGCCGCGTTCAGGTGCTCGTGGCGGACGATCGCGTCGAACTCGGCCGGGTCCTGGGCGCGGAGCGCCGCCACCATCCGCGCGACGTCGGCGGGGTCCTCGCTGCGTACCACGGGGCCCTGGGACAGCTCGCACGAGACCGGCGCGCCAACCGTGTCGATCAGCCGGTACTGCAGGTCGGCCGCGGAGAGCGGAGAGGGGGCGGGCGCCGTCCCGGTCGTCGACGCCGTCCGGGCCACCGCGCCGCAGGCGCACACGCACAGCAGCGCGAGCCCCACGACCACGTTTCTCACGCTGGACGCAACGACCTGCGGGCCGGCAGGTAACGTCTTCGACACTTCACTGAACCACATAAAACCGCGGTCGCACCGTTCGCGGCCTGCCTTAGGGTCGTGCAGGAGTCGCGTCGTGCGGCTCCTGAGTGAGAACCTCACCCCGCAGCCATGCTCGGTGGAGGTGCGAGGAGGGAAACCTCCTCGCCCGCCCCGAGCGGCGCCCCCGGTACCCGGACCAGCCATCATCGAAGGCATGGAACCTCTCGCCGGAGACGGGCTGACGCCGCTGGTCCCGCTGGCACGCGCGCTGTGCGCCGCCGTGCCGGAGCGGCCGGCCGACGACGGGCTGTTCGGACCCGCCAGCGTGGTCTGGCGGCTGCATCGCGACCGCAGCTTCCCGATCGCCAGCATCCGCTCGCTCATGCTGCAGGCCCTGCACCCGCTCGCGATGGCCGGCGTGGCCGACCACAGCGACTGGCGGCGCGACCCGTTCGGCCGGCTCGAGGCGACCAGCCGCTACGTGCTCACGGTCACGTACGGCGACCGGGCCGCGGCGGAGGCCGCCGCGGCCCGGGTCCGCGCCGTGCATGCGTACGTCCATGGGGTCGACGCCGTGACCGGGCTGCCCTACGACGCTGAGGACCCGGCGCTCCTGCTGTGGGTCCACGCCGCCATGGTCGACTCGGTCGTCAGGGTGGTGGAG